>JBJONB010000006.1:0-39868 GCA_046052045.1 Actinomycetota bacterium
GCCAGGACCGCAAGGTGCGACAGGTGCGCAAGGCGCTACTGGTGCAACGGGAGTTGCGGGAGCCACAGGACCTGCCGGCCCAACCGGAGCAACTGGTGCAGCAGGAAGTGCAGGAGCTACAGGATCTGCTGGACCAACTGGCGCAACAGGACCTGCGGGAGTTTCTGAAGTAAGTGTTGTTTCAATTGCTAACTTCACGCTAAGTACTAACACTCCGTATGGAGGACAAAATTCTGCAAACTTTGGTTCGCTCGCTGCAAACTCTGCTTATTGGTTTGAAATTGTTATTAGTGCGACATCTAGCGTTGCTGGATTGGAACCTGGCGCAGAATTAATGTCGACGGGAGATGCACCCCGTTATAGCGTTACCCGCACTGACTTTAGAAAAATTACAAGTTCAACTTCGAACAAAACTTATGGATTTCGGATTGTGGGAACGATTGCAACAACAGGAAGTCCCGCGTCTTTAGTGATTCATTTAATCGACTGGATGGGAGATACGGCCTCAACACCCTTGGTTTTCAGCGGAACCGCATATATAGCCAAGGTGGGCAGTATTAATTAAAGATATGGAGCGGGTGACCGGGATCGAACCGGCATGGCCAGCTTGGAAGGCTGGGGCTCTACCATTGAGCTACACCCGCGAGTGGTGCGGAGGCTGAGCGTACAGGGTGTGTAAGCGAGAGTAAAAAATTCGTCTAGACTTCCGCATGCGCCTCGGGGCGTAGCGTAGTGGCTAGCGCGCCTGCTTTGGGAGCAGGAGATCGGGAGTTCGAATCTCCCCGCCCCGACCAGAATTTCTTCAAAGCTCTAGAGCCAAAATTTTGGAGCTCTCTCTATGCATATAACAAGGAGCACTTCGTGAAGAGCACTCTCGAGACACTTTCGCCAACTCGCGTTCGTTTAGATGTAAAAGTTCCTTACGCCGAGATGGGTCAGTACATCGATGCTGCTTACAAGCGTGTAGCTGCAACAGTAAACATTCCAGGATTCCGCAAGGGCAAAGTTCCTAACTCAATGATTGATCAGCGCGTTGGTCGCCAAGCAGTTATCGATGAAGCAATTAGCTCTGCAATTCAAGATTTCTATGTTGCCGCAGCTCGCGAGAACGACGTACTTGTCGTAGGTCGTCCAACTGTTGATGCAATTGATTTCGTAGATAACGAGAAGCTTGATTTCTCTGTCGAAGTAAATGTTCGCCCAGATGTCACACTTCCTGATTTCTCAAAGATCACAATCACTGTCGATAACGTTGATGTATCAGACGCAGATATCGATGAGCAGATTGACGAACTCCGCGCTCGCTTCGGAACTCTTCACACAGTCGAGCGCGCAGCTAAGACTGGCGACTTCGTTACTGTCGATCTCACAGCCCGCATTGATGGCGCTGAAGTAGATGGCGGAAAGGCAAATGACATTTCCTACGAGGTCGGCTCAAATAAGATGATTGATAACCTCGATGAGGCACTTGTCGATATGAGCGCAGGAGATACAAAGGTATTTACAACTCAGCTCGTCGGTCAGAAAGATGACGAAAAGGGCGATGTAGAAATCAAGCTCAAGGTTGTTAAGGAACGCGAACTCCCAGCGCTCGATGATTCGTTTGCAAAGCTTGCATCTGAGTTCGACACAGTTGCAGAACTCCGTGCAGATTTCACAGAGCGCCTTAGCCGCGTTAAGAAGATGGAGCAGGGCGCACAGGCTCGCGACCTTCTGGTTGAAAAGCTTCTTGCAGATCTCGATATTCCAGTCCCAGATGACATCGTTCTTGACGAAGTTAACGAGCACCTTGAAGGCGAAGGACGCATGGAAGATGCTGAACACCGTGCTGAAGTAGATGGCCAAGTTCGCGCTTCAATCAAATCTGATTTCCTCTTCGATTCAATCGTGAAGGCTGAAGATGTTCAGGTAAACGAAATCGAATTAACTGAATACCTCATCCGCATGTCACAGCGCTACGGAATGGGTCCAGAGCAATTTGCACAAGAACTTCAGAAGGCTGGACAGATCAGCCAAGTTGTTGCTGAAGTAACTCGCGCTAAGGCTCTTGCATCAGTTCTTGCTCGTATCTCTGTTGTCGATAAATCAGGCAACAAGGTCGAACTCGAAGCTCTTCGCCCAGCTGAACCTTCAGAGGTCAAGGCTGCAGACGAAGCAGTTGCTTCAGACGCTGAATAACCTTTAGCCGTAAGCGAACATCCGGCCTTTTCGAGGCAATCTGACCAATTTGGGAAGCATTTTGCTGCCGCCATTGTTAAGGTCAATACAAGTAAAACGATCGGAAGGATGACACGTGGATTTCAATAACCCACAGGACAACACAACCGTTGCCCGCTCAGCTGGTTCAGAACTCATGGGACTAGGTGATCAGATTTATAGCCGTTTGCTCCGCGAACGCATCATCTTTCTTGCAGGCGAAGTACGCGATGAAATGGCAAACGCTATTTGTGCGCAGATGCTTCTTCTAGCTGCTGAAGATCCTGAAAAAGATATCTACCTTTACATCAATTCACCTGGTGGCTCAGTCACTGCAGGTATGGCGATCTACGACACCATGCATTACATCAAGAACGATGTTGCAACTGTTGCAATGGGAATGGCTGCATCAATGGGTCAGTTCTTGCTCACAGCTGGTGCTCCAGGAAAGCGTTACGCAACTCCACATGCACGCATCTTGATGCACCAACCACTCGGTGGCATCGGCGGTACAGCAACTGATATTCGTATCCAGGCAGAACAGATGGCAATCACAAAGCAGACAATGTCTGAACTCAATGCCAAGCACACTGGTCAACCACTTGAAAAGATTATTGCTGACTCCGATCGCGACAACTGGTTCAATGCCAAGGATGCTCTCGATTACGGATTCATCGATCACATTGCAACAAACGAGGCAAGCATTGCGGGAGGCAAGAAGTAATGAAGCACATTCAGGAAATTACAAACCGCTATGTTCTTCCAACAATCGAAGAGAAGACCGCGTACGGTTACAAGCGCCTCGATCCATATACAAAGTTATTTGAAGAGCGCATCATCTTCTTGGGTCAGCCAATCGATGACACCGTTGCAAACGATGTCATGGCACAGCTCTTGACTCTCGAATCCATGGATCCAGATCGCGACATCTCGATCTATATCAACTCACCTGGTGGATCATTTACAGCTCTCACAGCTATTTATGACACCATGCAATTTGTTCGCCCAGACATCACCACAATCTGTCTCGGTCAGGCAGCCTCAGCTGCTGCGATCATCCTTGCCGGTGGTACCAAGGGCAAGCGTTACGGTCTTGAGCATTCAAGAATCCTTATCCACCAGCCATCTTCTGAAGGTGGCGGACAGGCATCTGATATCGAAATCCAGGCACGCGAAATCATGCGTATGCGTGGATTGCTCGAAACAATGCTCGCAAAGCACTCGAATAAAACTGTTCAAGAGATTGAAAAAGATATCGAGCGCGACAAGATTCTTACCGCTGCTGAAGCAGTTGAATACGGAATTATCGATAAGGTAATGGCTTCACGAAAGGCCAAGCCTGTCGCGTAAATAATTACTAAAGGAGCGTCGGTTTAGAAATGTTGAAGAAATATTTCGAACCCGGCGCTCTTTTATCTTTCCCGGCATATCGGGCGCTACTTATTTCTGGAATCCTGACAGTTCTTGCAATGTCTGCTTTCCCAATTGCTCTTGCAGTCACTGTGCTTGATGCTGGTGGAAGTGCAACAACACTCGGCCTCATCCTTGCTGTACGTGTTTTATCCGGAGTACTTATGGCTCCAATTGGGGGCGTCTGGGTTGATCGTCTGCCGCGCAGAACAATTCTCATTGTGGCCGATGGCTTTCGCGCAATTATCGGAAGCATTGTCATCTTTATCGATCCAGAGAAAATTTCGATGTGGATCCTTGGTGCAATCGTTGTATTGATGGGCATCAGTGATGCTTTTGGCGGACCTGCCCAAGGCGCAATTATGCAGAGCATCTTGCCTGATCACTTACTACCGGCAGGAAATGTTGTTAAAGGAATCGCATTTAAAGGCTCAACAATTGCAGGGCCTGGCATTGCCGGAATCATCGTAGTTTCACTTGGAACTCATGCAACGTATGTCGCAACTTCTATCTTCTTTCTAGTCGGCGCAGCACTTTTATTTCTGGTTAATGAAGGCTCGAAGGTAGCTTCAGAGAACCAACAGACAACTTTTGTTGAAGAGATGCGTGAAGGCCTTAGGGTCGTTTGGTACTACAAGTGGATTGCAGCCATGATCTTGATGGCTTCAGTTCAACTTATGATGGTTATTGGTGTCGAAAATGTCCTGCTTCCCGTAATTACCAAACGAGATTTTGGAACTGCATCCGTCTATGCAACATCGGCTGCTCTCTTTAGCGCTGGTGGTGCAATCTCTGCAATCATCTGCATAAAATCAAAGGTAAAGAATCCGGGCCTTGTCTCAGTTGTCGTGTGGGGGCTCTTTGTACTTGCACCCCTCGTCCTGGCATTTCCAAACGCCAAATCAGTAATTTTCATCGCTTATTTCATCGCTGGATTCTCTGTAGGACCATGGGAAGCATTCTGGGCAACCCAAGTGCAACGTGAAGTTCCCCCCGAGTATCAGGGACGTGTATTTGCAATTGATTACATGGGTTCACTAGGGCTGATGCCTCTTGGTATGGCACTTGCCGGTCCACTTGTGAATGTCTTTGGTGAGTCAGAACTATTAATTGGCGTCGCTATCTTCCATGTAATTATTTGTGCCTTAGTCCTATTTGTACCGGGCGTGAAAGAGATGAAGTCTTCTAGGCCACCATATTCACCTCAAGGTGCCATTTCTTCTAAGAGCGAACAAGACCAAGCCTGATTCAGCCCTCAAAATGAGAGCTCGAAAACTATTCTTAAGCCATGTCCACACGTATTGGCGAAGCTAACGACCTCCTTAAATGTTCTTTCTGCGGAAAGACTCAGAAGCAGGTTAAGAAACTCATCGCCGGACCTGGCGTCTACATCTGCGACGAGTGCATCGAACTCTGTAACGAGATCATCGTTGAAGAACTCTCTGAAGCAACTTCACTCGGGTTAAGCGAACTTCCAAAGCCACAAGCAATCTTCGAATTCCTCGATCAATATGTCATCGGTCAGGACCGTGCAAAGAAGTCACTTTCTGTCGCCGTCTACAACCACTACAAGCGCGTTCAATCGGGCGACTCACGCAACGAAGACGGTATTGAATTAGCAAAGTCAAACATTCTTCTCTTGGGTCCAACCGGTTGCGGTAAGACTCTGATGGCTCAAACTCTCGCCCGCATGCTCAACGTTCCATTCGCAATTGCAGATGCGACAGCGCTTACAGAAGCGGGTTACGTCGGTGAAGATGTTGAAAACATTCTTCTCAAACTTTTGCAGGCAGCTGATTACGATGTTAAGAAAGCTGAAACAGGAATCATCTACATCGATGAAATCGATAAGGTTGCTCGCAAATCTGAGAACCCTTCAATTACTCGCGATGTTTCAGGCGAAGGTGTTCAGCAAGCACTCCTAAAGATTCTTGAAGGAACAGTTGCCTCAGTTCCACCACAGGGCGGTCGTAAGCACCCACACCAAGAATTTATTCAGATCGATACAACTAACGTGCTCTTTATTGTCGGGGGAGCATTCGCGGGCCTCGACAAGATCATTGAAGCCCGCAGTGGTTCTCAAGGCGTAGGTTTCGGTGCAGAACTTCAGACTGCAGAAGATAAGAACCGTCGCGATATCTTCGCTGACGTAATGCCAGAAGATCTTTTGAAGTTTGGAATGATTCCTGAATTTATCGGTCGTCTTCCAGTATTAACAAGTGTTGAAAATCTTGATAAGCCTGCACTCATGCAAATCCTTACCGAGCCAAAGAATGCTCTTGTAAAGCAGTATCAGAAGCTCTTTGATCTCGATGATGTACAGCTCGAATTCTCAGCAGATGCACTCGATGCGATCGCAGATCTTGCGCTCAATCGTGGCACTGGCGCACGTGGTCTTCGCGCAATCATGGAGTCCGCACTTCTTGGCGTTATGTATGACGTCCCAAGCCGTGCCGATATTGCAAAGGTCATCATCGAAAAGGAGTGCATCGAATCCAATGCAGCTCCAACATTGGTGCCTCGCACAGGTGATATTCCAAAGCGCGCATCACGTCGCGACAAGTCTTCTGAGGAGAAAAGCGCCTAGTTAGTTCGCGCCTTCTTGTTCAGTTAGACTCCGCACCATGTCCTCCGAAAAGCGCGAACTCGCGTCGTCATTTGTTCCTGGCGATATCGAAGGCCCTCTGTACTCCAAATGGCTAGATGCTGGTTACTTCACAGCAGATGCGAATTCATCTAAAGAACCATTCACGATTGTTATTCCGCCTCCTAACGTAACCGGAAACCTTCATATCGGTCACGCACTCGATCAGACTTTGCAGGACTGCTTAACGCGCATGAAGCGTATGCAAGGTTTTGAAGCTCTCTGGCTTCCAGGAATGGACCACGCAGGTATCGCAACTCAGAACGTTGTTGAAAAACAATTGGCTGCACAAGGACTTTCCCGTCACGACTTGGGTCGCGAAGATTTCGTAAAGAAAGTCTGGGAATGGAAAGCTGAATCTGGCGGACAAATCCTTGGACAGATGAAGCGTCTTGGAGATTCTGTCGACTGGTCTCGTGAAGCGTTCACGATGGATGAAAATCTTTCGCAAGCAGTACTTACAATTTTTAAGAAGCTCTTTGATCAGGGACTTATCTATCGTGCAGAGCGCATCATCAACTGGTGCCCACGTTGTTTAACAGCGCTTTCAGATATTGAAGTAGAACACCAAGATGATGCAGGTGAATTCGTTTCAGTCCGTTACGGCGAAGGCGAACAGAGCATTGTTGTTGCCACAACTCGCGCCGAAACGATGATGGGCGATGGCGCAGTTGCTGTTCACCCAGATGATCCTCGCTACAAGCACATGATTGGTACCGAAGTTCTCTTGCCTCTCGTCAACCGCATGATTCCAATCATCGCCGATGAACTTGTTGACCCAGATTTCGGAACTGGCGCTGTAAAGGTGACAGCTGCTCACGACCCTAATGACTTTGAAATGGCTATGCGCCATAACGTTCCTTTTGTTGTCATCATGAACGAACACGGCATCATGGATGGCACCGGCACAGAATTCGATGGCATGGATCGCTTTGAGGCCCGTACCGCAGTTGTTGCAAAGCTTAAAGAGATGGGTCGCATCGTTGCTGAAAAGCGTCCATACATTCACGCTGTTGGACACTGCTCACGTTGCGATACAACAGTTGAACCACGTCTTTCCAAGCAATGGTTCGTCAAGGTTGCACCACTTGCAAAGGCAGCAGGGGATGCTGTCCGCGATGGTCGCGTAAAGATTGAACCAGCAGAACTTTCACCACGTTATTTCGAGTGGGTCGATAACATGCACGACTGGTGTATTTCACGTCAGTTGTGGTGGGGTCACCGCATTCCTGTTTGGTACGGACCTAACGATGAAGTAATTGTTGTCGGCCCTGGCGAAACTGCACCAGCTGGTTACACACAAGATCCTGATGTTCTCGATACCTGGTTCTCATCCGCTCTCTGGCCATTTTCAACTCTTGGATGGCCGAATAACACTGCAGATGTAAAGAAGTTCTATCCAACCAGCGTGCTTGTAACTGGCTATGACATCTTGTTCTTCTGGGTAGCGCGCATGATGCTCTTCGGACTCTTTGCAATGGATGGCGTTCCACCGTTCCACACCATCGTTCTGCACGGACTTGTGCGTGATCAATTCGGCAAGAAGATGTCTAAATCTCGCGGCAACGTTGTAGACCCACTTGAATTTATCGATAAGTACGGTGCAGATGCACTTCGCTTTACTTTGGCCCGCGGTTCAAACCCAGGTAAAGATCAGGCACTGGCTGAAGATTGGATTGCGGGTTCTCGTAACTTTGCAACCAAGCTCTGGAACGCAACTCGTTTCGCAATGATGAACGGTGCGACAATCGAAGGACCGCTGCCTGCAACTGAATCACTTTCAGATATTGATAAGTGGGTTCTTTCTCGTCTTGCTGAAACAACAGCCGAATACACATCGCTGATCGAAAGTTATGAGTTTGCTCGCGCATGCGAATCTATCTACCACTTTGCTTGGGACGACCTTTGCGACTGGTACCTCGAACTTTCCAAGGAGGCATTCGCATCCGGAAATGCAGCAGCATCACAGCGCGTATTGGGACATGTTCTCGACACTCTCTTCCGCTTGCTCCACCCAGTTATGCCATTTATTACTGAAACTATGTGGACCACGTTGACCGGGGGAGAAACCCTTGTCACTGCTACATGGCCAGTTGCTGATGCATCTCACATCAATAAGAAGTCAGAAGCACTTGTTGGTGAACTCCAGAAAATCATTACCGAAGTACGTCGATTCCGTAACGATCAAGGCGTAAAGCCATCACAGAAGATTCCTGGCCGCATCATCGCTCCTGCCGAAGTCACTGCTTATTCAGGCGCAATGGCATTCTTGCTCAAGCTCGAACTTACTGAATTCACACCAAGTGCATCTGTTGAAATCGGATCCATGAAGGTTGAACTCGATTTATCAGGAACAGTCGACGTTGTTGCAGAACGTGCACGTCTTGAAAAGGATCTTGCAACAGCGCAGAAGGATATGAAGACCGCTGAAGTGAAGTTGAGCAACGAAGGCTTTATGGCAAAAGCTCCCGCAAACGTTGTTGCTGAAATCAAAGAGCGCATGGCTGCAACATCTGCAGATATCGAGCGCATCACCGCACAACTTGCAGCGTTAAAGTAAATGACACATATTTCACCTGAAGATCAGGCACGCATCGATGCTATCGAACAGGCGCTGCTAGCGCGCTGGCCAGAAACACGCATTGAACCAACTCTCGAGCGCATTGCAGCGCTCGTTGATATTTTGGGTTCACCACAACTGACCTACCCAACAATTCATATTGGTGGCACAAACGGTAAGACCACGACATCGCGAATGATTGATTCATTGCTCTTCGAAATGGGTCTTCGTACAGGCCGATTTACTAGCCCTCACCTAGAGAGTTTTCTTGAGCGCATTTCGATAAATGGGCAACCTATAGATGCAAAAGCTCTCATCTTCTCTTTCAACGATATTTCCGCTTATCTTGATTTGATGGATACAAAGTTCGAACATCCAATCTCATTCTTTGAAGCAATCACCGCACTTGCATTTGCAGCCTTTGCTGAACACCCGATCGATGTAGGCGTAATCGAAGTTGGCATGGGCGGCTTATGGGATGCCACAAATGTTGTCGATGCTGATGTTTCTGTGATCATGCCAATCGGTCTTGATCACACTGAATATTTGGGTGAAACCCTTACTGAGATAGCCCAGACCAAGGCTGGAATCATCAAAGAAGGTGGCTTTGTAGTTCTTGCGCAGCAGGAACCTGAATGCGCAGTAGAACTCCTCAAGCAAGCAGCTCTTGTCGGTGCCGATGTTGCTCGTGAAGGTATTGAGTACTCAGTCATCTCGCGTTCAATCGCAGTGGGTGGCCAGTTGCTCACGATTCAAGGTGCAAAAGATGTGTACGCAGATATCTTCATTCCTCTTCATGGAAAGCACCAAGCTTCTAATGCAGCTGCTGCTTTAGTTGCAGTTGAAGCATTCTTCGGTGATCAAGAACTTGATATTGAAGCAGTTCGTGCTGGCTTTGCAAATGTCACATCACCTGGTCGCTGCGAAGTTGTACATCGCGACCCGACAATTATTCTCGATGCTGCGCACAACCCACATGGCGCATCAGCACTCGCCGACACGATTCAAAGCGAATTCACCTTCGATGACGTGATTGGAATCTTTGCTCCCATGGGGGATAAGGATGTCCGCGGAATTTTGCTGGAACTTGAACAGGTCATGGATTCGATTATCGTCACAGCTAACTCTTCACCACGGGCCATGAAGGTCAACGAACTCGAACTCATTGCCGCTGAGATATTTGGAATCGATCGTGTCTTCTCGGCTGATTCACTCACTGAAGCTGTCGATAAGGCCATCAAGGATTCAATTCGCCCACTGAGTGAAGACACCATTGGAATTTTGGTTACTGGTTCTGTAGTGACAGCTGGCGAAGCGCGCACTATTCTTCGTAAGAAATTCGCGAAGGAAGAGAAGTAATGCGCGTTCTTGGTTCTGCAGTTCTCGTTATGGAATTCTTTGTCATGGGCTTTGCGATGTTGCTTGCGAAAGATAACCACGAAGCTTCAACAATCATCGCTGGCGCCGTTATTGCCATTTTGTTGTTACTTACCCCAGGACTTCTCAAGAAGCGCACAGGTTGGATTCTCGGATCTATCTTGCAATTTCTGATGATTGGCTATGCCGTCGTGGTGCCTTCTATGGCCATCGTGGGGCTGATTTTTGGGGGACTCTGGATTGCAGCCATTGTGGTGGGGCGCAGGGGTGAGGCCATTCGCGCCGAACTCATGGCATCACGCACTCCCAACCCCTAATAGACTGCTCCCGTGAGCACAGAAAAGACACTCGTCCTAGTTAAGCCAGATGGCGTTGCACGTGGTTTGGTCGGCGAAGTCATCGCTCGTATCGAAGCTAAGGGTTACAAGATTGTTTCGCTTCGTATGTTGCAAGCAGATCGCGCGTTACTAGAAAAGCATTACGCAGAACACCAGGGCAAGCCATTCTTCGAACCACTTGTTGAGTTCATGATGTCAGGTCCGATTGTTGCTCTCGTTGCTGAAGGCAATCGCGTTATCGAAGGCTTCCGTTCACTCGCAGGAGTAACAGATCCAACTGTTGCTGCTCCCGGAACTATCCGCGGGGACCTTGCACGCGATCAAGGAACAAAGGTTGTACAAAATATTGTTCACGGTTCAGATTCACCAGAATCTGCGGCTCGTGAAATTGCTATCTTCTTCGAGGGGAAATAAATGTCTAACAGAATGTCATTCATCGGCCGCGATATGGCGGTTGACCTAGGTACTGCAAACACTCTTGTCTATGTTCGCGGTCGTGGCATTGTTCTTAACGAGCCATCAGTAGTTGCTGTAAACCAAGATACTGGCGGCATCCTTGCTGTTGGTCTTGAAGCGAAGAAGATGATTGGCCGTACCCCTGGCAACATCGTTGCTATCCGTCCACTTAAAGATGGCGTTATCGCAGACTTCGATACAACGGAGCGCATGCTCCGTTACTTCATCCAGAAAGTTCACCGCCGTAGCTACTTGGCTAAGCCACGTATCGTCGTCTGCGTTCCTTCAGGTATCACTGGCGTCGAACAGCGCGCTGTAAAAGATGCTGGCTATGCAGCTGGCGCACGCAAGGTTTACATCATCGAAGAACCAATGGCAGCTGCTATCGGTGCAGGACTTCCAATCCACGAACCAACAGGAAACATGGTTGTAGATATTGGTGGCGGAACTACAGAAGTTGCAGTTATTTCACTCGGTGGAATCGTTACTGCGCTTTCAATCCGTATTGGTGGAGACGAGCTCGATCAGTCGATTATTAACTGGACTAAGCGCGAATACTCACTTCTTTTGGGTGAGCGCACAGCTGAAGAGATCAAGATGGCAATCGGATCTGCTTACCCACTACAGGGCGAGAACGATGCAGAAATTCGCGGTCGCGATCTAGCAACAGGTCTTCCAAAGACAATCGTTGTGACAGCTGCTGAAATCCGTAAGGCTCTTGAAGAACCTGTAAATCAGATTGTTAACGCAGTGAAGGCAACTCTCGATAAGTGCCCACCAGAACTTTCATCAGATCTCATGGATCGCGGAATTGTTCTTACAGGTGGAGGCGCACTTCTTAAGGGTCTTGACGAGCGTCTTCGCAAAGAGACAGGAATGCCAATCCACATTGCAGACCGTCCACTCGATGCAGTTGTCGAAGGTTCAGGTAAGTGCATTGAAGAGTTCGAAGCCCTTGAAAAGGTTTTGATCTCCGAGCCTCGTCGATAGGTAACCCCAAGTGCGCTACGGCGGCGACAACCGCGGTCGCTTACTCATCATCGTCTTAATTGTTACTTCGCTCTTCATGATCACTCTTGATTTGCGTGGAGTACAAGTAATCGATGGATTGCGCACAGGAACTCAGACAGCACTCACACCGGTTCAAAAAGTCGGTTCATGGGTTGTCACGCCATTTCGTAACTTCTTCTCTGATGTCACTCACTTGGGTCGCACACGTAACCAGATTGAAAAGTTAAAGAGTGAGAACGACAAGCTTCGATTGGCACTTCTCAATCGCAAGATTGCCGATGCCCAACTCAAGCAGCTCAAGGGTGTTCTAAATCTGGCCGGATCTGCAGGATACAAAGTTGTTAACGCTCGAGTAATTTCTCAAGGATCAAGTACTTCATTTACTCAGACAATCACCATCGATGCAGGTACATCTTCAGGAATTCATACCAACATGACCGTGCTTTCTGGTTTTGGTTTGGTTGGCGTTGTGAAGTACGCATATACAGATAGCGCACTTGTGCAGTTGGCATCTGACCCAGCATTCCGAATTGGCGCGCGTATCGCCGGAAGCCAGCAAATAGGTATTTTGAGCGGTCAGGGTACGCGAAAAGGCGTACTGCAACTGCTGGATAACACCACCCAAATTCGTAAGGGCGATGCTCTTCTTGCGCGTGGAAGTCAGAATGGAAGACCATTCGTACCAGGTGTACCAATCGGAGAAGTTACATCGGTTGATAACTCACCAGGTGCTGTTACACAGACAGCGGATGTGAAGTTCTACGCAAACTTTTCAACTCTTGGAGTTGTAGCAGTTGTTATCTCTGGAATGTCTGTTGATCCTCGTGACTCCTTGGTTCCACCTAAGCCGCGACCAACACCAATTCCAACCGTAACTGTCTATGCGACTCCGGGCGAACCTCAGCCATCTCCTACGAGCTAACCATGTCGCTACGTAGATTCTTTATCTCAGCACCTGTTTTTCTATTTATCTACTTGGCACAAGAGGCTTTCGTTACACAGCTTCGACTTCCTGCAGGCGGATTTAACTTACTTCTAATTGTTGCTCTCATCTGGGCAGCGTTGAGTACACCTGAAATTGGTGCGCTCACTGGATTCGGTGCAGGCGTCATGATGGATTTATCTCAAAGCGCGCCTGGGCCACTAGGGCACTGGACACTTGTTTTGATTATCGCTTGCTATGCAATCGCATTCCTTGGTTATGGTGATGACAATATTCGTGGAAATCCCATCAACATTGTCTTGTTAACAACAATTGGTGTTGTCGCAGCTCAAGCGGTCTTCTTGCTCTTGGGACTCATGCTTGGTCAAGAAATCGGAAGTATCCAGCATGTGCTTTATCTCCTTGCAGGATCAGCATTCTGGACAGCGATTATTTCTCCTCTAATTCTTAAAGTAATTTCTTACATTCACGCCTTAATCTTCGGATTGCGTTCGCAGCTATGAATCAACGTTCTCGGCTAAACCTTCTCGTTATCCAAATCTTTATCGCATCTCTGATGTTCGCTCTCTTCGGCCGTCTCTTCTATCTTCAAGTAGCAGCGGGCCCCAAGTACCGCGATGCAGCTCTCAGCATTCAAAGCCGCGATGTCGTTACCCCTGCAAACCGTGGATTTATTGTTGATTCTTCAGGTGTTCCGATGGCTCTCAACAAGGTTGGTCTTGCGGTTACCGTAGACCGCACCAAGATTGATAAGTTGCCAGATAAAGGCGTTGCTGTAGTTCAAGATCTCGTTAATTTGCTCGGCTTAAATTTCGATGATGTCTGGCAACGAACACGTTTATGCGGTGAACTTCCGAAAGGCCAGAAGGCGGGATGTTGGACAGGTTCACGTTTCCAGCCGATTCCAATTACAAAGACTGCAGACCCTCAGTTAGCTCTACGAATTGTTGAACGATCTGATCGTTATCCAGGAATCTCTGCTACACCAATTGCAATTAGAAGTTATCCAACAACACTTGGCCTCAATGGAGGACATGTTCTTGGCTATGTTGGTCCCTTAACTGAAGCAGACCTATCGGGTGCAAATGGACGTTCTTATTTTAGATCTGAATCAATCGGTAAGGCAGGACTTGAAACTGTCTACGACGAATACCTGCGCGGAGTTCCGGGCATCAAAACTTTTATCGTTGATCGTAAAGAGGCTGTAACTACAACAAGTAAGAACACCAAGCCCACTGCCGGAAACCATCTCGTCACAAGCCTTGATCTGCGACTTCAAGCAGCAGCTGAAGCAGCACTTGCTGGTGCGGTAAAGCGCGCACGTGGATCTGGATACCGAGCAGATGGTGGAGCGGCAGTTGTTCTCGATGTTCGCAATGGACAAGTTCTTGCACTTGCTTCATATCCAACTTTTGATCCCAACGCCTTTGAAAAAGGCTTAAGCGTCAAAGAGGCCAATGACCTGTACAGCGAAAGCACCGGGGTTCCAGCACTTAACCGCGCACTTCAAGGTTTGTATGCACCGGCATCAACCTTTAAATCAGTTTCAATCATCGCAGCCAAAGATGCGGGATATGACCTCAAAGCATCGTATGCCTGCCCAGCTGAGGTTCAGGTCGGTACTCGCGCATTCCAAAACTTTGAGAGCAAAGCGCAGGGAACTCTCACAATGAAAAAAGCGCTAGCAATTTCATGTGACACGATTTGGTATCGCATTGCCTACGACGAATGGCTTCGCGATGGCGGATTGAAGCCAAAATCAAACCCAAATGATTACTTCTTTAAGGCGGCGGCAAAGTTTAAGATGGGCGAAAAGACTGGAGTCGATCTTCCTTCTGAATCGGCAGGACGTCTTGCTGACCGCGAATGGCGCAAGAAGTGGTACAGCCAGAATAAAGATTTCTACTGCAACTACAAAGCGCGCGCAACCAAAGCACAGCAGACACCATTTTTGTTACAGCTTGCTCGCGAAAACTGCATTGATGGTGACAAGATCCGTGCCGGTGACGCTGTTAACTTCTCAATTGGTCAGGGAGATACGGTCGTTACGCCGATTAAATTGGCACAGATGTATGCAGCAATTGCAAATGGTGGAACTATCTGGAAACCAACTATTGCTAAGGCAATTGTGAAGACAGATGGAACTGTTCTTCGGACATTTAAGCCTGAAAAACTTGGTGACCTTGGTGTGGATCAAGAGACGCTCGCATTCCTTCGAGATGCGCTTCGCGAAGTAACAATATCTGGAACAGCAGCCGGAGCTTTCTCTGGTTTTCCTGTAGCGATCTCAGGAAAGACTGGAACTGCACAAGTGTTTGGTCGAAACTCAAACGGCACTGCAAAGGCTGATACATCGTGGTTTGCGTCTTTTGCACCAGCTAAGAATCCGCGTTATGCCGTTGTCATGATGGTGAGCCAAGGCGGATTCGGTTCAGGTACATCCGGTGTTGGTGTGCGTCAGATTTATGAAGCAATCTTTGGTGCACAAGGTTCGACAGTGAAACCTGAATTGGCGCTCTTTCCCGCAGGAAAGCCACCGACAAAACTTCCGCGAATTTCACCTGCTACTAAACCAAAGCCATCTATTCTCAATCCAGGAAAACCAAAGGCCGTTGCAACTGCAACACCCAGTCCTAAAGTGAAAGCGAAGGCGAAGCGATGAGTACATTTCTTAATCGCAATCCCTACCGCAGATCTCGACGCGCATCAGTAACAGCTGGGTTTGACCCAGTTCTGACTGGCGCAGTTGCTCTCCTTTTGGTCATCGGAACTTTGCTTGTTTATGCAGCAACCCGCGAGTGGTACTCAGCCAATGGCCTGGATCCTCAGTATTACCTCAAGCGCCACGTCATCAACATTGTTATTGGCCTTGCCCTGGCGTGGGGGACAACCATTATTGATTACAGACTTTTACGCGCCTACACACCATTCATCTGGGTTGCCGGTGTCTTTGGTTTGATCTTGGTTCTGATCCCTGGCGTTGGCAGTGAAATTAATGGCGCAAAGGCGTGGATTCCACTTCCAGGTGGTTTCCAGATTCAGCCCGCTGAAATTGCAAAGATTTCCATCATCATCGGTATTTCTATGTTGTTGTCTGAACGCACACACAACAGCGATGAACCAACCAATCAAGATGTACTCAAAGCACTTGCCGTTGCTGCGATTCCAATTCTTTTGATTCTCGCCCAGCCAGATATGGGAACTGTATTTATCATCAGCGCTTCTGTCGTCACGATTCTCGCTGTTTCAGGCGCACCTACTCGATGGGTAGTTGGATTAGTTCTCCTGGCACTCATTGGTGGCTTCGTCGCAACGAAGGCTGGAATCATCAGTGATTACCAGGTGAAGCGTCTGCAATCTTTCGTTGACCCTAATGCAGATTCACAAGGTGCCGGTTATCAACTTCGCCAAGCGCGTATCACCGTGGGATCCGGTGGACTTATTGGTACAGGCCTCTTTAACGGACCGCAGACAAATGGTCGCTTCGTTCCTGAACAGCAGACTGACTTTATTTTTACAGTGGCTGGTGAAGAACTTGGATTTATCGGAAGTGGATTCATCATCTTCCTTCTATTCCTTGTATTGATGCGAGCATTCGGAATTGCGCGAAGAGCGACGGACCCCTACGGGACCTTGGTATGTACGGGCGTAATTGCCTGGTTTGCTTTTCAGATATTTGAAAATATTGGAATGACTCTGGGACTGATGCCGATGACGGGTGTTCCGCTGCCATTCCTTTCTTATGGCGGATCGAGCATGTTCGCCAACCTCATTGGATTTGGTCTTTTGCAGAATGTTCACGCAAGCCAGCGCAGCTAAATCACGCTCAAAATAGGTTTTCCTCAGCCTTATCTGCCATAATTACCCCAACAGTTCAGCGCGGCCAGCGATCCTTATCGCGCCTGCGGCGGACTACAACAAAGGTTTTGTTCGTAAATGAATTTCATCTGCGGACCACGAGAATGCGTAGCTCCAGAACAATCTGGAAATACGCGCTAAAGGATTTGGTGCCATGGCTATTGAGCCAAAATCACCGCGTAAGCGCGCGGTTAAGAAATCAAGTAAGAAATCACTGAGCGCAGGAACAACACCTGAGCCAACAGAAGCGACTGCAGAAGTTACCGAAGCTACTGCGCCTAAGCGTGCGAAAAAAGCTGCTGCAATTCCAGTTCCTATCTTTCAAGCAGCTCCCACTGAAGCTGCGCCAAAGCGAACCAAGAAAGCTGCAAAGGCCGACAAGCCTGCAAAGGCTGAAGAGAAGGAAGAAGTTTCAACACCAGCTGCGGCATCTGATTCAGAAGATTCCGAAAGCCGTGGAAACCGTAACCGCCGTCGCCGTCGTGGCGGACGCGGTCGCCGTAAGCCAAATGGTGAAGGTGTAGATACACAAGAAGATTCCGATAACGAATCAGAAGATTCTTCTGAAGATCCAACTGAGAACGCTGATGGCACCACACACCGTCGTCGTCGTCGCCGTCGCGCAACTGGCGAAGGCGTTACACCAGGTGAAACCATCGATGAAGATGGCGTTGTCACAGTTGTTAAGGTCCGCGAAGTCCGTGAAAAGACCGAGCGCCCAGCACGTGATCGTTCAGAGCGCGGCACACGTAATCGCCGTGATCGCGACCGCGAGCGCGGCCGCAGCGATTCTCGCGAATACCGCGAGCCATACCGCCGCCGTGGAACCATCATTACTGATGGAGAATTCTTAGCTCGTCGCGAAAACGTTGATCGCGAAATGGTTGTCCGCCAAGTCGGAGACCGTATTCAGATTGCAGTTATCGAAGATAACGTCATGGTTGAGCACTATGTAAACCGTAACGCCAACGTTTCATACGTTGGTAACGTTTATCTAGGTCGCGTTCAGAACGTTCTTCCTTCGATGGAAGCTGCATTCGTTGATATCGGCAAGGGCCGTAACGCTGTTTTGTACGCTGGTGAAGTTAACTGGGATGCTGCAGGTATTTCAGAATCTGAACCTCGCAAGATTGAAATGGTTTTGAAGACAGGTCAGCCTGTTCTTGTTCAAGTTACTAAGGATCCAATTGGTCAAAAGGGCGCACGCCTTACAAGCCAGATTTCACTTCCAGGACGTTACGTTGTTTATGTTCCTGGTGGCGGAATGAGCGGTATCTCTAAGCGACTTCCAGAATCAGAGCGCTCACGTCTCAAGGCAATCTTGAAGACACTTATTCCAGAGGACGCGGGCGTCATTGTTCGTACTGCAGCTGAAGGCGTATCTGAAGCTGAACTGACTGCCGATGTCGAGCGCCTTAAAGCGCAATGGGAAGATATTTATCAGAAGTCAGTTAATCCAAACTTCCATGCACCAGCACTTCTTCTTTCAGAGCCAGATCTTGCTGTGCGTGTTATCCGCGATATCTTCAATGAAGATTTCCGCAAGCTCATCATTCAGGGTGACGAAGCATGGGATGAAATCAGTTCATACCTTGGTTCGATTGCACCTGAACTCGTTTCTAAGATTGAAAAGTATTCAGGTAGCGGTGACTTGTTCGCTGATTACCGCGTTGAAGAACAACTGGCTAAAGCATTTGATCGCAAGGTTTATCTACCTTCAGGTGGTTCCCTTGTTATCGACCGCACTGAAGCGATGGTTGTTATCGATGTTAACACCGGTAAGTTCATCGGTAAGGGTGGAAACCTCGAAGAGACAGTTACCAAGAACAACCTTGAAGCTGCAGAAGAAATTGCACGCCAACTTCGTCTTCGCGACTTAGGTGGAATCGTTGTAATCGACTTCATCGATATGGTTCTTGAATCAAACCGCGATGCAGTACTGCGCCGTTTGGTTGAATGTCTTGGTCGCGATCGCACTAAGCACCAGGTTGCTGAAGTAACTTCTCTAGGACTTGTTCAAATGACACGTAAGCGCGTCGGACAGGGCCTCATCGAAGCATTCTCAACAACATGTGATTCATGTAATGGGCGCGGCATTCATATCCATATGGATCCAGTGAAAATGAAGGCTCCAATGCCTCAGGTAAATTCACAGAGCGCACATCACCCAGATGTTGAAGAAGATGCAGCAACTGACCATGAATTCCACGAAACCTTGAACGAAGAGGCCCCAGAAGAGGCCGAAGCGGTCACAACACCCAAGGGAAAGCGCCGCCGCAGGGCCGCTAGCTCAGGGGTCATTACCGCCTAAGACCTAGGCCAATTTGACCCTGAGGGTACGAAATCCGTACTCTTAGCGTCTGCTCGAGCACGCCTCACGCGTGAATTGAGCTTGAAGACTAATACGAAGAACTGAGGCAATGAGCATGTACGCAATCGTTAAAGCTGGCGGACGCCAGGAGAAGGTAACTGTTGGCGAGATCATCACCGTCGATCGCATCGACGCTGCTGCTGGCGCATCAGTTTCATTCCCAGCTCTCCTCGTAGTTGATGGCGCAAACGTCACAACTGATGTTGCTGCACTCTCAGCAGTGAAGGTAACTGGCGAAGTTATCGACGCAGTCAAGGGTCCAAAGATCGACATCCTTCGTTACAAGAACAAGACAGGCCATCGCCGTCGTCAAGGTTTCCGTGCACAGCACACACGAGTAAAGATCACCGCAATCAGCGGTGCTAAGTAAGCGAACCGGTTAAGGGAGCAAATAAATGGCAAGTAAGAAGGGTGTTTCCTCAACACGTAACGGTCGCGATTCAAACCCACAGTACCTCGGTATTAAGCGTTTCGGTGGCCAAGAAGTTAATGCAGGAGAAATTCTCGTACGTCAGCGTGGAACACACTTCCACCCAGGCAAGAACGTTGGACGCGGTAAGGATGACACTCTCTTCGCTCTCGCAGCAGGAGCAGTTGAATTCGGTCGCGCTCGCGGTCGCCGCGTAGTGAACGTAGTTCCTGCAGTTTAATTTAGGTTTCTCTTAAAGGAGCGGGCCGCATTTATCGCGGTCCGCTTTTTTATTTCAGCAAGTAACTAACAGATGTAGCAACGAAGAAGGGGAGTGAATATCAATGACAGCGTTTATCGATAGCGTCACTCTCTTTGCAACCGCCGGAAAAGGTGGAGATGGTTGCGTCTCTGTAAAGCGTGAAAAATTTAAGCCACTTGGTGGACCAGATGGTGGCAATGGTGGTCGCGGTGGCGATGTCATTCTCGTCGTAGATTCATCCGTTACAACTCTTCTTGATTTCCACCACTCACCACATCGCAAAGCAACTTCTGGTCACCAGGGTTATGGCGATCGCAAAGATGGTGTTTCTGGTGAAGATCTCATTCTTCCTGTTCCAAACGGAACTGTTATCTACGATGAAGATGGCGAACAAATCGCAGATCTCATCGGTATTGGAACAACTTTCCTTGCAGCCCGTGGTGGACATGGCGGCCTCGGCAACCTTGCGCTCTCATCATCAAAGCGTCGCGCACCAGGATTCGCTCTCCTTGGCGAACCAGGTGAAGAGCGCAGACTTACTCTTCAACTCAAATCAGTAGCTGATATTGCTCTCGTTGGATTCCCAAGCGCCGGAAAGTCTTCGCTCATTGCAGCAATTTCTGCAGCACGTCCAAAGATTGCTGACTATCCATTTACAACTTTGGTTCCTAACCTTGGCGTTGTTCAAGCAGGAGATACTCGCTTTACCGTGGCCGATGTTCCAGGACTTATTCCAGGTGCATCACAAGGCAAGGGCCTTGGTCTTCAATTCTTGCGTCACGTCGAACGATGCGTTGCACTTGTTCACGTCCTTGACTGCGGAACTCTTGAAACTGATCGCAACCCAATCGATGACCTTGAAGCGATTGAAAACGAACTTGCACTCTATGGTGGACTCGAAGATCGCGTCCGTATCGTTGCACTCAACAAAATTGATTTACCTGACGGTTCAGCCATGGCCGATATGGTTGAAGAACAACTGAAGGAAAAGGGTTACGAGGTCTACAAGGTTTCTGCGGCAAGCCGCGAAGGCCTACAGGAACTTCTCTACTCCATGGCTCGCCTTGTTCAACGCGAACGCGCAGAAGCTGCCAAAGAAGAGCGCACTCGCATTATCTTGCGCCCAGTCGCAGTTGATGATTCAGGATTTACTGTTCAGAAGAATGGCGATGGATCATTTAGCGTACGTGGCCAGAAGGTGGTTCGCTGGGTTCGTCAGACTAACTTTAAGAATGCCGAAGCAATTGGTTACCTTGCAGATCGCTTGGCACAACTCGGTGTTGAAAAGGAATTGTTCAAGAAGGGCGCAGTTGCTGGCTCAGAAGTTCGTATCGGCTCCGGCGATAATGAAGTTGTCTTCGAATGGGAACCAACAATCGAAGCAGGAGCAGAACAACTCGCTGGCTTCTTGCACCGCCGTGGAGAAGATTCACGTCTTGAAGGCGCATGGAACACAGTTGAAACTGAACGCGATCGCCTTTCTGATGAAGAAGTTGCTCGCCAATGGGAATACAACGTGGCTGAACCACATAACCCTGAGATTAAGTTGACTCTCGATGAGATTGAAGAGAGCGAAACAGAAAGCAATGACAAGTGAACCGCGGGGCCATAACCAACGCTAAGCGCGTTGTCATCAAGATTGGTTCCTCATCTCTCACAGGTTCAGCAGGTTCTGAACTCGACCCACACTCAGTTCAAAAGATTGTTGATCTCGCTTTTTCACTCAAAAAGCGGGGCGCTGAAGTAGTTGTCGTCTCATCGGGAGCTATCGCTGCCGGACTTTCTCCACTTGGACTCAAAGTGCGCCCTAAAGATTTGGCTACACAGCAAGCTGCAGCATCGGTCGGTCAAGGTCTTCTTATCGCTCAATACAACGAGAAGTTCAAAGCCCATGGCGTGATCTCTTCTCAAGTTCTTCTTACAACTGAAGATGTAGTGCGTCGCTCCCATTACGCAAATGCGCAACAGACCTTGATGAAACTTCTCTCACTCGGCGTAGTTCCAGTTATTAACGAGAATGACACCGTCGGAACTCAAGAAATCCGCTTCGGCGACAACGATCGTTTAGCCGCGCTAGTCGCTCTTCTCATCCATGCAGATCTATTGGTTCTTGTTTCCGATATTGATGCTCTCTATGACGCACCACCGACCCAACCTGGGGCACAACCAATTCGATATGTTGCGAACATGTCTGATATCGAATCAATCACTCTCGGCGGCGCTGGCACTGCAGGTGTTGGAAGTGGGGGAATGGTCACTAAAGTCGAAGCAGCTCGCATTGCAACAAGTGCTGGAATTCCAATGCTCCTTACATCCCTTAAAGAATCAGCAGAAGCGATTAACGGCGCAGACTTCGGAACATTCTTTGAAGCACATACATCAAAGGCAAACTCACGACTCTTATGGCTTGCTCATGCATCAACTCCACGCGGTCGCTTGATTCTTGACGATGGAGCAGTCACAGCAATTCTTGAACGCGGAGTCTCATTGCTTCCTGCCGGCGTTACTGCAGTCGAGGGTGATTTCATTTCAGGCGATACAGTCGAACTCGCTTCCAAGAGTGGCAAAGTGATTGCACGAGGCCTTGTTGCATTCGACTCTGAAGAGATCCCTCAGATGCTCGGACGTTCTACCAAAGAACTCGCTTCATCACTCGGCGCTGAATACGAGCGCGAACTCGTGCACCGCGACGACCTCGTTCTGCTTTAGTAGTTCTTCTCCGCAATCTGCTTTAAGACAGAAACAATCTTCGGAGCAATTCCATCAGCCGAAGTTGGAAGATCGCTGAGTTTTACGATGACAGTCTTATTGGCCTTATCTTGATAGATATATTGACCGTGAAGTCCCATCATTAAATTGATTCCTGGATATGGATGCCACATTTGTGCGCCATAGCCCCAACCATAATCCAATGTCACTACCGATGTTGAGAGCCGCTTCTTCCATGCAGCACTCGCAATCTGTGGGTCTGAAGACATGAGCGCCTGCCCTACTCGTGCATAATCTCGTGCGGTGGCATTGAAACAACAGAATGCTTTTTCGTGGCCCTTGAAGACATCCACATTCCAGGTTGCATCGTAATCAGCGCCCATCTTCTGCCACACGCGACTTGTCATTTCATCTGCAAGCAAGCGTCCGGTTACCTTTTGAATAATAAGACCTAGCATCTGGGTATTCACACTTCGGTATTCAGGGAAAGTTCCTGGTTCTTCACGCATATTTCGATTCTGCATTAACCACCAATTGAGATCTGTCGATGCATACATCTGTGCAATTGCCACACCCCAGCCTGAAGGCCCAGATGGATAATTATCGGATACCCCAACACCTGAATTCATATCGAGCAGGTCTTTGATCGTGACCTTGTCGAAAGATGTTCCAGCCTTAAATTCAGGAAGAATGCTGACGAAGGTATCGCTTTCGCGGATTTTTCCTTCATCAATTAATTGGCCAACAAGAAGCGAAGTCATGGTCTTTGCCACAGAATAAGACGGCAAGATTGTGTCCTGCTTCTTACCATTGAGATATGACTCGTAAGTGATCTTGCCATCACGAATAACTAGGAAGGCATTGGTGCTTGTCTTGGTCAGAAATTCATCAAAGGTAATTCTCTTCCCATCATATTTAACGTTCTGCACAGTTTCAGAGTTGCCGGTCTTCCATGGAGCGAATGTTGACGGCGCTGCGACGATGTAATGGAAAGGCATTAAATCTGGGGTCTTCGAAGCTGGAGCCAAGCCAAGTTTGATTGCCGCTATCGGTTCGGGATATCGAATCGCCTTGGTCAGACCAAAGAGGGCGAGATAGATAACGAGTACAGCGATGATTACCCTGCGGATTAATTTCAGCACAGCAAAATCGTAACTCCCGATAGGCTTATTCCCATGGACGCAGTGCAGGTTGTCGGAGAGTTAGCGCTCAAAGCGCGCAAAGCTTCGCGCTCACTTTCTACTGCTACAGGAGTAGAGCGCAAAGCGGCTCTTGAATTGATTGCACAAGCTATTGAATCTCGTAGCGCGGAAATTCTTGCAGCCAACGAGATTGATATGAATAACGCTCGCGCAGAAGATATGCACCCACAGATGCAGGACCGTTTACTTCTTACTGCAGATCGCATCAAAGGTATTGCTGGGGGAGCGCGCCAAGTAGCAGCACTTGCTGATCCGCTTGGCCAAACACTTCGTAAATCAACTCTTCCCAATGGCCTAGAGCTCGAGCAAATCTCAGTCCCATTCGGTGTTATCGGAATGGTCTATGAAGCTCGTCCAAATGTCACCGTAGATGCTGCTGTCATCCTCTTGATGTCTGGAAATGCTGCCTTGCTGCGCGGTTCATCAACGGCGCGCAATAGCAATGAGATTCTCGTCAACGTTATGCGTGATGCGCTTTCGCATACCAAGATTTCACCCGATGTACTTCAGTTAATTCCATCTGAAGATCGCGCAACTACAAAGGCCTTGCTCACAGCACGCGGCAAGGTAGACCTTGTCATCCCACGTGGAAGCGCAGCGCTCATTCGGATGGTCGTTGATGAAGCAACTGTGCCAACAATCGAAACTGGCGCTGGTGTCTGCCATGTCTACGTAGACGAATTTGCCGATATTGAAAAGGCTTTGCCCATCGTGATCAACTCAAAGACACATCGACCAAGCGTCTGCAATGCCGCTGAAACTTTGTTGGTTCACAAATCAATTGCGCCAACATTCTTGCCAATGGCACTCAAGGCTCTCAGCGATGCGGGCGTTATCTTGCACTCAGATGCCACAGCGCAGAAGGTTGCCGATACCTTCAAGATTGCATCAACGATTGCCACTGAAGAGAACTGGTCTACCGAATACGGAGTTCTCGAGATGAATGTGGCTGTTGTTGATTCCGTTGATGCTGCCGCAGATCACATAGCTCAATACGGCACTAATCACACTGAAGCGATTGTCACTGAAAATAAGGCCAACGCTGCACGCTTTATTGCTCTCTCAGATTGCGCTGCAGTGATGGTCAATACATCTACTCGCTTTACCGATGGAGAGCAGATGGGCTTCGGCGCCGAGATCGGAATCTCTAATCAGAAGTTGCATGCACGAGGACCTATGGGGCTTGAGGCGATGACAACAACCACATGGATTGTTACAGGCGACGGGCAGATTCGCTCTTAAAGAGCTCTTTTTATAGACTGCGACCATGAGCAGCCTCTCCCGCGATGATGTCGCAAAGCTTGCAGGCCTTGCCCGCATTGAGATGACCGAATCCGAACTTGTCGAACTCTCTTCACAATTCGGAATGATTCTCGATGCTGTAGCTCGCGTTCAGGAGATGGATCTATCTGGCGTGAAGGCGACTTCGCATCCACAGCCTCTAGAAAATATTGCACGCCCTGATGTTGTTCTTCCAAGCCTGTCTCCTGAAGATGCGCTCTCCGGCGCACCTGCGCAGGAAGAATCTCGTTTCCGCGTTCCACAGATTTTGGGTGAAGCCGAATGATTCATCAGACCGCTGCCCAAATGGCTGATGCCCTTGCAAAGGGCGAGACAACTTCTGTAGAACTCACACAAGCGCATCTTGACCGCGTTGCTGCAGTTGATGGCCAAGTAAAAGCTTTCTTGCATGTCGACTCTGAAGGCGCACTTGCTCAAGCAAAAGATGTTGATGCACGTCGCGCCAAGGGTGAAAAACTTTCTCCCATCGCTGGTGTTCCACTTGCACTGAAAGATGTCCTTGCTCAAAAGGGAGTTCCAACAACTGCAGGTTCAAAGATTCTGCAGGGATGGCGTCCGCCTTATGACTCGACAGTTGTCAGCAAACTTAAAGATGCTGGTGTTGTCATCATGGGCAAGACCAATATGGATGAATTCGCCATGGGTTCATCAACTGAGAATTCAGGCTATGGCCCAACATTTAATCCTTGGGATTTAAGCCGAACACCGGGTGGTTCATCAGGTGGATCTGCAGCTGCAGTTTCTGCATTTGAAGCTCCACTTGCGGTGGGTTCAGATACAGGTGGATCTATTCGCCAACCTGCAGCGCTCACTGGAATCGTCGGAGTACGCCCAACCTATGGCGCTGTCTCTCGTTTCGGATTGATCGCGTATTCATCAAGTCTTGATCAAGCAGGTCCGTTTGGTCGCACAGTGTTGGATACAGCTCTTCTTCACGAAGTTATGGCTGGTCATGATGCGAAGGATGCAACAAGCATCAATGCGCCTGTTCCTGCAGTTGTAAATGCTGCAAAGAGTGGCGATGTTAAGGGAATGAAGATTGGCGTTATCAAGCAGTTGCAAGGTGAGGGATATCAGAAGGGCGTGCAATCACGCTTTGATGAATCACTTCAAGTTCTCGCAGGACTTGGCGCGGAAATTGTTGAAGTTGATTGCCCAAGCTTTGAATACGCACTCGCTGCTTATTACTTAATCGCTCCATCTGAATGTTCTTCTAACCTCGCACGCTTTGATGCAATGCGTTACGGCCTTCGCACTGGCGATACCGATGGCGCTTCTGCTGAAGTAGTTATGAGCGCTACCCGCGATGCTGGATTCGGCCGCGAAGTAAAGCGCCGCATCATTCTCGGCACATACGCACTCTCATCAGGTTATTACGATGCTTACTACGGAAGCGCGCAGAAGATTCGTACTTTGATTATTCAAGATTACGCAAAAGCCTTCGCTCAAGCAGATGTTCTTGTCTCACCTACGGCACCTACAACTGCATACAAGATAGGCGAGAAGGTCGATGACCCGATGGCTATGTACTTGGGTGACGTTGCGACAATTCCAGTAAACCTTGCCGGTATCTGTGGAATGTCACTTCCTGCAGGTCTTGCTGACGAAGATAACTTGCCTGTTGGTTTCCAGATCATGGCTCCTGCGATGCAGGATCAGCGTTTGTATCAGGCAGGTGCAGCACTAGAAGCAGCGCTTCTTTCAAAGTGGGGTGCACCAATTCTTTCAAGGGCACCAGAGTTGAAGGGAGCGAAGTAATGGCTCTTCCAACATATGACGAAGTAATTGCTAAATGGGATCCTGTATTAGGTCTTGAAGTTCACGTCGAGCTCAATACCCACAGCAAGATGTTCTGTTCTTGCGCTACTGAATTCGGTGGAGCTCCGAATACACAGACATGCCCTGTCTGTTTGGCACTTCCCGGCGCACTTCCTGTTGTTAACGAAAAGGCAATCGAATCAACAATCTTGATTGGCCTCGCACTCAACTGCAAGATTGCCCCTTACAGCCGCTTTGCTCGTAAGAATTACTTCTATCCAGATATGCCAAAGAACTTCCAGATCTCACAGTACGACGAACCAATCTGCTTCGATGGTTATGTCGATGTTGAAATCGATACCGAAGAAGGCCCAAAGCAGTTCCGCATTGAAATCGAACGCGTACACATGGAAGAAGACACCGGAAAGTCACTTCACGTTGGTGGAGCAACTGGTCGTATCCACGGCGCTGATTACTCATTGCTCGATTACAACCGCGCAGGAATTCCTCTGGTTGAAATCGTTACCAAGATTGTTCCCGGCACTGGCAAGTACGCCCCAGAAGTAGCAAAGGCTTACGTTGCAGAACTTCGCGACATCCTTCGTGGCCTCAAGGTTTCCGATGTAAAGATGGAACAAGGCTCACTTCGTTGCGATGCAAACGTATCTTTGAAGCCAATTGGTTCAGATGTTCTCGGAACTCGTTCAGAGACTAAGAACGTGAACTCTCTGCGATCTGTTGAGCGCGCAATTCGCGGTGAAATGATTCGCCATGCTGAGCTTCTCAATGAAGGCAAGAAAGTGAAGCAAGAGACTCGTCACTTCCAAGAAGATACTGGGCTTACCCGCTCAGGTCGCTCAAAGGAGCAGGCTGAGGATTACCGCTATTTCCCAGATCCAGATTTGGTTCCTGTAACACCTGCAGCAGCTTGGATCGAAGAGCTACGTGCAACGCTTCCAGAGCGCCCATCTCTTCGTCGCAAGCGCATCAAGGAAGAGTGGAACGTTCCTGATAAAGAGATGGAAGCGATGATTAACGCTGACGTTCTCGATATTGTTGAAGCAACTGTTTTATTGGGCGCAGATCCGACTAAGGCGCGCACATGGTGGCTTGGTGAAATTTCACGTATTGCTAACGATCAGAACGTTGCTATCGCAGACCTTGCAATCACACCTGCTGATGTTGCAGAACTCGTAGCTCTCGTTGCTAGCGGTGACCTCACCGACAAACTTGCTCGCCAGGTTGTCGAAGGCGTTATTGCTGGCGAAGGAAAGCCATCAGAAGTTGTTGCAAAGCGTGGAATAAAAGTTGTTAACGACGACGGTGCACTCATGGCTGCCATTGAAAAGGTTTGTACTGAACAAGCTGATACGGCCGAGAAAGTTCGCGGGGGACACCTTCCTGCAGCTGGTGCGTTGATCGGCGCAGTAATGAAGGAGACTAAAGGTCAAGCAGATGCTGCCAAGGTGCGCGAGCTTCTCTTGAAGTTCCTCGGTCAATAAACATTTAATAGAAAAAGCCCGCCGAATTAATCTTCGGCGGGCTTTTTGTATTAATTATTAGTGCAAGCCAGCGCCTTCTGTTTCAACGAGCGACTCTTTACCTATGTTGATAAAGAAGAAGAGAACTACAGCACCTGCAAAGAGGAGCGCTGCGCTGAACTTAAATGCCACTGTAAATCCGTGAGTCATCGCAAATGGCATTACTGCCTTTCCGAGCTCGGTGTGCGCTGCTGCGTAAGTAGTAGTTGCTGTTGCAGCCACTGTATTAAGAAGCGCGGTTCCGAGTGATCCACCGATCTGCTGTGATGTATTGAGCATCGCACTCGCCACACCGGTGTCGTGATTAGAGACGCCGTGCAGTGAAGTTGAAGTCAGTGGAATAAAGACAAGTGCCATACCGCTCGACATAATCAAGAGCGAAGGGACTACGTGTGTGAAGTAAGCGGTATCTGGAGTGATGCGAGTAAGGAGCAAGAGACCGATACCAGCGAAGATAAGACCAGGAACCATCAATGGCTTAGGTCCAACCTTTGGTAGCAACTGCGAAGCGATTCCAGCGAAGACGATGATTCCTGCTGTGAATGGCAAGAATGCAAAGCCAGATTTCAACGGGCTAAATCCAAGGATTACCTGAAGATAGAGACCAAGGAAGAGGAACATTGAGAAGAGGCCAGCACCCACAACGAGTGAGCCAAGGTATGAACCTCCACGGTTGCGCTCTGTAATGACACGAAGTGGCATCAATGGATTAGCAACGCGCTTTTCAATGTTGATAAAGATGAAGAGAAGAACTACAGCTGCAACAAAGAATGAAATTGTGACTGATGAAGACCAACCCTTAAGTGCTGCCTCATTGAATCCGTACGTGAGTGAGAAGAGACCGGCTGTTGCTGTGATAACTCCAGGGATGTCATAGGTGTTATCTCCGGCAGCCTTTGACTCGTGGACAAACTTGATTGCAAGAATTCCAGCAATGATTGCGATAGGAGTATTGACGCCAAGGCACCAGCGCCATGATGCGTACTCAGTAAGAGTTCCGCCGAGGATCAAACCGATCGCAGCGCCGCCACCAGAAATAGCTCCGATGACACCGAATGCCTTTGCGCGCTCTGAAGGAACGCTAAATGTGACCGAGATGATTGCAAGGGCTGCTGGTGCAAGGAGAGCTGCAAAGACACCTTGAAGTGCGCGGGATGCGAAGAGCAGCCCTTGTGTTGAAGCAATACCGCCAAGAGCAGATGCAAGTGCGAACCCTGTCAGACCCACCAAGAAAATCTTCTTGCGACCCATATAGTCACCGATACGGCCACCAAGGAGAAGAAGTGAGCCGAAGGCCAATGTGTATGCAGTAATGACCCACTGCTGGTTGGCATCAGAGATACCAAGATCTACCTTGGCACTTGGAATTGCGATATTCATAATTGAGCTATCGAGCACAATCATCAATTGCGCGATAGCAACGACAAATAATGTGCGCCAACGAGTCGGGTCTAGAGTCTGATCTTGGGCTTGCTTTGACACAGGGATATCTCCTAAATGCTGTTTTATTGGGTATCTCTTAAATCGAGATTGTGAGGATAGAATTCTCTCATGTCGAAGATGAAACCGCGTTCTGGACTCGTAACTGATGGATTAGAGCGCTCACCTGCGCGCGGAATGCTTCGCGCTGTCGGAATGGGCGATGAAGATTGGGTAAAGCCACAGATCGGTATTGCATCTTCATGGAATGAAATCACACCGTGCAACCTTTCACTCGATCGACTTGCAAAGGCATCTCGCAAAGGCGTTATCGATGCAGGCGGATTCCCAATGCAGTTCGGAACTATTTCTGTATCTGACGGAATTTCAATGGGCCACGAAGGAATGCACTTCTCGCTCGTATCTCGTGAAGTAATTGCTGACTCTGTAGAAACTGTGATGCAGGCCGAGCGCCTCGACGGAATGGTTACTTTCGCGGGTTGCGATAAGTCACTTCCAGGAATGATGATGGCTGCAGCACGTATCGATGTTGCTTCAGTATTTGTGTATGCCGGTTCAACTCTTCCAGGCCAAGTAGATGGCAAAGATGTCACCATCATTGATGCTTTCGAAGCTGTTGGTGCATGTGCACGTGGATTGATTACTAAAGATCGCGTCGATCAAATTGAACGCGCAATCTGCCCAGGCGAAGGCGCATGTGGCGGCATGTACACCGCAAACACCATGGCAAGTATTGCTGAAGCAATCGGACTTTCTCTTCCAGGGTCTGCCGCTCCTCCTGCAGTTGACCGCCGTCGCGATTCATATGCCGAGCAAGCAGGCGCTGCAGTCGTTAATTTGATCGCTAAGGGGATTACAACTCGCGATATCTTGACCAAGAAAGCATTTGAAAATGCCATCACCATTTTGATGGCGCTCGGTGGCTCAACCAATGCTGTTCTGCACTTGCTAGCAATTGCACATGAAGCAGAAGTTGATCTCACACTCGAAGACTTCCACCGCATCGGTTCAAAGGTTCCGCTACTCGGTGACCTCAAGCCATTCGGAAAGTACGTCATGACCGATGTAGATCGTGTAGGCGGAATTCCCGTTGTACTTCGCATCTTGCTCGATGCTGGCTATCTCCATGGAGACACACTCACTGTTACTGGTAAGACCATGGCAGAAAATCTTGCAGACATTAATCCGCCACTTGCTGACGGAAGCGTCATCTTCCCAGTAGATAAACCGATGTCGACCGATATCGGAATCACCATTCTTGGTGGAACTCTTGCGACCGAAGGTGCAGTTTGTAAGACAGCCGGAATCGGAATCGATACCTTTGAAGGTCCAGCACGTGTATTCGAACGCGAGCAGGCAGCAATGGAAGCTCTTGAGAACGGAACCATCCAAGCTGGCGATGTAGTTGTCATCCGCTATGAAGGTCCGAAGGGCGGACCAGGAATGCGCGAGATGTTGATGATCACTGGCGCAATCAAGGGCGCAGGTCTTGGTAAGACAACACTTCTCCTTACCGATGGTCGCTTCTCTGGTGGATCAACTGGTCTCTGTGTTGGACACGTTGCACCTGAAGCTGTTGATGGGGGACCGATTGCATTCATTAAGGATGGCGATCGCGTTCGCATCGACATCCCAAATCGCACCTTGGATCTCTTGGTAGACCCTGCGGAACTTGAAGCTCGCAAGGTCGGCTGGAAGCCACTGCCTCACAAGTACTCCCGTGGAGTTCTCCATAAGTATTCAAAGCTCGTTGGATCAGCATCTAAGGGCGCTGTCTGCGACTAGTCGTTTCATTTATTGAGACGTTCATCTCATCTCTTGACGCATAGCCCTGCCCCGTTGGACAATACGGGCATGACTTCAACACGCGCTTCAGTAGTTTCAGTGGTGGTGATTCGATAGCGCGTGCCTTCATGTCACGCGCGCCCTCAGATATCTGAGGGTTTTTTCATTTAAGAAAGTATTACAACCGAGACGAGATAGAAAGGAGCAAGAAGATGGCGAAACACGTTCCAACAGCGAACGGCACAGAAATGACAGGAGCTACTTCATTGGTGAAAAGCCTTGAAGCAGCTGGCGTCGATGTGATGTTTGGACTTCCAGGTGGCGCAATTCTTCCTGCTTACGATCCAATCTTTGACTCAACTATTCGCCACATCTTGGTTCGCCACGAACAAGGCGCGGGCCATGCAGCTACTGGTTATGCACAAGTCACTGGTCGCGCAGGCGTTTGTATTGCAACATCTGGTCCAGGTGCAACCAACCTCGTTACACCACTGATGGATGCGGCGATGGACTCTGTTCCACTCGTTGCAATCACAGGCCAGGTTCCATCTGCGGCAATCGGTACTGATGCCTTCCAGGAAGCAGATATCCGCGGCATCACAATGCCATTTACTAAGCACAACTACTTGGTCACAGATCCTGCAGAAATCCCTGGCGTAATCGCCGAGGCTTTCCACATTGCAACAACCGGACGTCCTGGTCCAGTTCTCGTCGACGTTGCAAAAGACGCATTGCAGAAGATGACCACTTTTAATTGGCCAACTTCAATCAAGCTTGCTGGGTACAACCCAAAGACAACTCCTGACACACAAGCCATCTCTGATGCAGCAGCTCTGATTGCACAGTCATCTAAGCCTGTCTTCTATGTTGGTGGGGGAGTTATCAAGGCAAACGCTTCTGCAGAACTACGCCAACTCGTCGAACTACTTGGTGCACCGGTCGTAACAACGCTTATGGCGCGTGGCGCATTCCCTGACTCACACCCATTGCATATGGGTATGCCAGGTATGCACGGAACCGTTGCTGCTGTAACAGCCCTACAAAAGGCTGATTTATTAATCACTTTAGGCGCTCGTTTCGACGATCGCGTCACAGGAAAGCTTTCAACATTTGCACCACATGCAAAGATCATTCACGCAGATATCGATCCTGCTGAAATTGGCAAGAATCGTTTTGCAGATGTTGCAGTCGTTGGCGATGTAAAGGAAACCATCTCTGCTCTTATTCCTGCACTAAAAGCAGCGCTTGCTAAGAGCCAACCCGATCTTTCAACATGGTTGCGCCAGATGAATTCACTGAAGGCTACATACCCACTGGGTTATGACCTTCCTGAAGATGGCTCGCTCTCACCACAGCTTGTTATCGAGCGCATCGGAAAGATTTCAGGAACTGACACCATCTTTACTTCAGGCGTCGGTCAACATCAGATGTGGGCTTCACAATTTATCTCTTACGAACATCCACGTACTTGGCTCAACTCAGGTGGAGCCGGAACCATGGGTTACGGCGTACCTGCAGCGATGGGTGCAAAAGTTGGCGCACCTGACACAACTGTCTGGGCTATCGATGGAGATGGTTGCTTCCAAATGACTAACCAAGAGTTAGTAACATGCGCGCTCAACAATATTCCTATCAAGGTTGCAATCATTAATAACGAATCACTCGGAATGGTTCGCCAATGGCAGACACTCTTCTACGAAGGTCGTTACTCAAATACATCTCTTGAATCAAAGCGCGTTCCTAACTTCCCAATGCTTGCTGAATCAATGGGTTGCGTCGGTCTTTCATGCGAACGCCCAGAAGATTTGGATAAGACAATCGAGAAAGCGATGTCGATTAACGACCAGCCAGTTGTTGTTGATTTCCGCGTTCATCGCGATGCAATGGTCTGGCCAATGGTCGCCGCCGGAACTTCAAATGACGAGATCATGATCGCCCGCGCTACTGCGCCTGACTGGGATTCACAGGAGCTCTAATGACTACTAATCGCCGTCAACACACTCTTGAAGTTCTCGTTGAGAACGAACCAGGTGTCCTAGCCCGCGTTGCAGGCCTCTTTTCGCGCCGCGCATTCAACATCGAAACTCTCAATGTTGGACCCACTGAAGATTCATCAATCTCAAAGATGATTATTGGAGTAGCTGTAGAAGGCCACTCTCTCGAGCAAGTAATTGCTCAGCTCGACAAGCTCGTCAGCGTTATCTCCATTAAGGATGTAACCGCTAAGGCAAAAGAAGTTCACGACACACAACCTGACTATCAAAACTAAGCAAGAAACTACAAAAGGAGAAATACCGTGGCAACGATGTATCACGAAGAGGATGCAGATCTATCAATCATCCAGGGTCGCAAGGTCGCGATCATCGGTTACGGCTCACAAGGCCATGCACATGCACTAAACCTCCGCGACTCAGGTGTTGATGTTCGCGTTGGTCTTAAGGAAGGTTCACCTTCACGCGCAAAGGCAGAGGCAGAAGGACTTCGCGTTACTTCAGTTGCAGATGCAGTTAAGGAAGCTAATGTCATCATGATCTTGGCTCCAGATCACTTGCAGCGCCACATCTACACAGAATCAATCTTGCCTAACCTTGAAAAGGGCGATGCTCTCTTCTTTGGCCACGGTTTCAATATCCGTTTCGGTTACATCAAGCCATCTGCTGATGTCGATGTATGTATGGTCGCGCCAAAGGGTCCAGGACACTTGGTTCGTCGCGAGTACGCGGCAGGTCGTGGAGTTCCAGTAATCGTTGCAGTTGAACAAGATGCAACAGGCAACGCATGGCCATTGACACTTTCATATGCAAAGGCAATCGGCGGACTTCGCGCAGGCGGAATCCTTACAACTTTTACAGAAGAGACCGAAACCGACTTGTTTGGTGAGCAGTCAGTTCTCTGTGGTGGAGCATCACAGTTAGTTATGTACGGCTTCGAAACTTTGGTTGAAGCTGGTTACCAGCCAGAAGTTGCTTACTTCGAGTGCTTGCACGAACTTAAGTTGATCGTTGACCTTATGTACGAAGGTGGAATCGCAAAGCAGCGCTGGTCAGTATCTGACACTGCTGAATTCGGTGACTACGTATCAGGTCCACGTGTTATCGATCCACACGTAAAGGAGAACATGAAGGCAGTTCTCGCTGATATTCAATCTGGTGCATTTGCAAAGCGCTTCGTCGATGATCTCGAGAGCGGTGCAAAGGAATTCTCAGCACTTCGCGCAAAGGGTGAATCACACCCAATCGAGACCGTTGGTCGCGAACTCCGCAAGATGTTTAGCTGGATGAAGAACACCAACAAGGATGATTACAAAGAAGGAAGTGCTGCGCGTGGCTAAACCCGTCGTTCTGATTGCTGAAGAACTCAGCGCTGCGACCCTTGATGCACTCGGTCCTGACTTTGAAGTTCGTAACTGCGATGGTGCAAACCGTCCAGAACTTCTAGCAGCACTCGGTGCGGGCGTAGACGCTGTTCTGATTCGTTCTGCAACCAAGATGGATGCCGAAGCGATCGCGGCAGCAAAGGGCCTCAAGGTCATTGCTCGCGCAGGTGTCGGTCTCGACAACGTTGATATTCCAGCTGCAACTGCCGCAGGTGTCATGGTTGTTAATGCACCAACATCAAATATCGTTTCTGCAGCAGAACTCGCAATCTCATTGCTTCTTGCTTCAGCACGTTTTATCTCACCAGCACATGCTGCTCTCAAGAACGGAAAATGGGCGCGCTCTAAGTACACAGGCGCTGAACTCTTCGAGAAGACACTTGGCGTCGTTGGTTTCGGTCGTATTGGTCAGTTAGTTGCTCATCGCATGCAGGCATTTGGAATGAACGTCGTTGCATACGATCCATACCTACAACCAGCAAAGGCTGCGCAACTTGGCGTCGAACTCGTTGAGCTCGATGAACTCTTGAAGCGCTCTGACTTCATCACCATCCACCTTCCAAAGACAAAAGAGACTGCAAACCTCATCGGCGTTGAAGCGCTGAAGAAGGTTAAAAAGGAAGTTCGCATCATCAACGCCGCACGTGGTGGAGTACTTGATGAGGCTGCTCTTTATGATGCAATCGTCGAAGGTCGCGTTGCAGGTGCTGGGCTTGATGTTTACGTCACCGAACCATGCACAGATTCACCTTTGTTCCAGCTTGATCAGGTTGTTGCAACGCCTCACCTTGGCGCATCAACTGATGAAGCACAGGAGCGTGCAGGTATTGCTGTTGCAGTTTCAGTTCGCAAGGCACTTGCTGGCGAACTCGTACCTGATGCGGTCAACGTTAAGGGTGGAGCAATCCACGATGAGATCCGTCCATCTCTTCCACTCGTTGAGAAGATGGCACAGATTGCAACTGCAATCGCTGGCGAGACTCCTGTATCAATGGAGATCACAGTTAAGGGCGATATCTCTGGCCATGATTCATCTGTTCTTGCAATTAGTGCGCTTAAGGGTGCACTTGTTGCTTCAGGGATCGAATCTGTCAGCTACGTAAACGCACCTGGTCTTGCCGCAGAGCGAGGACTTACATCATCAGTTACAACAACACCTGATAGCCCTGAATACCGCAGCATGATTTCTCTTCACGCAGCGCTTTCAAATGGTAAGTCAGTCAAGGTTGATGGCACGTTGATGGGCATCCGCAAGGTTGAAAAGATTATTGCTATCGATAACTTCGATCTCGATCTTCCTCCAACAGATAATCTCTTGTTCTTGCGCTATGCAGATAAGCCAGGCGTTGTTGGTGCAGTCGGAAATGCACTAGGGACCGCAAAGATCAACATTGCAGGAATGCAGGTAGCTCGTGAATCAGCAGGCGGAACAGCGCTCATGGCGCTCACCGTTGATTCATCTGTCTCAGATGCAGTAACTGATGCGCTCAAGAAGGAAACTGGTGCAGATCTCGTTCGTTCAGTGACTTTGGTGAACTAATGTCACGAACAATCAATCTTGCAGTTATTCCAGGCGACGGTATCGGTACCGAAGTTGTAGGTGAAGGTCTCAAGGTCCTTGATGTTGTTGCCGCTAAATACGGCGTGACATTTAATAAGACTCACTACGACTTAGGCGCTGGTTACTGGCACCGCACAGGAGAAGTTCTTCCTGACTCTGTTCTTGCAGAACTTGCAAAGTCTGATGTCATCTTGCTGGGCGCAGTGGGGGACCCAACAGTTCCTAGTGGCGTTCTCGAGCGCGGATTGTTGCTCAAGCTTCGCTTCGCATTCGACCACTACATCAACCTTCGCCCAGCGAAGTTGATGCCTGGTGTGACAGGTCCACTTGCTACCAAGGCACCTATTGATTTCGTCGTTGTTCGCGAAGGAACTGAAGGCCCATACGTTGGCGCAGGCGGCGTTCTTGCTGAAGGCACCGATGCTGAAATCGCAACGGAGGAATCACTCAACACTCGTCGCGGTGCTGAGCGCGTAATCCGTGATGCATTTGTTCGTGCATCGGCTCGTGATCGCAAGAAGCTCACACTCGTACATAAGAACAATGTTCTTACTCGCGCAGGCGGATTGTGGACACGTACCTTTAATCAAGTGGCTAAGGAATTCCCAAACGTCACGACTGATTACTTGCACGTTGATGCAGCTTCAATGTTCTTTGTTACCAACCCAGAGCGCTTTGATGTCGTTGTTACAGATAACCTCTTCGGAGATATCTTGACCGATATTGCAGCAGCAATCTGTGGTGGTATCGGACTTGCTGCTTCAGGCAATATCAACCCAACTGGTGCATTCCCATCAATGTTTGAACCAGTACACGGCTCAGCTCCAGATATCGCTGGAAAGAACTTGGCTGACCCAACTGCAACAGTGATGTCTGTTGCGATGATGTTGGATCACCTCGGACTTGCAGATGCAGCTCGCGATGTTGAAAAGGCAGTTGCTGCTGATTTAGCATCACGTGGCGACACAAAGCGTGGCACAACCGAAATCGGTTCAGCGTTAGCAGAATTGGTGAAGTAAATGAAGATCACTCTCAATCCACAAGCAGTTCCAGCAGCAGAACGCGAAGAAAAGGTCGCTAACTGTGGTTTTGGAAAGTATTACACCGACCATATGGTCGTCTGCGAGTGGACTGAAGCTGGCGGTTGGGAAGAACCAGAGTTAAAGCCATACGGCCCAATTACTTTGGATCCTGCAACTGCTGTATTTCATTACGGCCAAGAAATCTTCGAAGGAATGAAGGCATATCGCCAACCTGATGGCGGTATTGCACTCTTCCGTCCTGAAGCAAACGCACGTCGCTTCGCGCGATCAGCTGAGCGCCTTGCACTTCCTCAAATGCCAGAAGAGTTATTCCTTGAAACAGTTCACGCACTCGTTAAACAAGATGCAGGCTGGACTCCAGGAAAAGTTGGCGAAGCGCTCTACATTCGCCCATTCATGATTGCTACTGAAGTTGGTTTGGGAGTTCGCCCAACTAATAAGGCGACCTACCTTCTTATCGCAACACCAGCAGGTGCTTACTTTGATCCTTCAAAGGCCGTCTCTGTTTGGATTTCAACAGAGTACGTTCGAGCTGCGCAAGGCGGAACTGGTGAAGCAAAGTGCGGCGGAAACTACGCAGCATCCCTTGTTGCACAGAAAGCTGCAGCTAAAGAAGGTTGCGATCAAGTTGTTTGGATCGATGCAAAAGAACGTAAGTGGATTGAAGAGATGGGCGGCATGAACCTTTACTTCGTAAAGGGCAAAGGCGCAGATGCAACTGTCATCACACCAAAACTCACAGGCACACTGCTTCCTGGAATCACTCGCGACTCAATCTTGTCAGTTGCTAAAGATCTGGGATACAAGACCGAAGAGGTAATGCTCTCTATCGATGATTGGCGCGAAGGTGTTACATCTGGCGACATCTCTGAAATCTTTGCGTGCGGCACCGCTGCAGTTGTTTCTCCAGTAGGACAAGCAAAATCTGCAATGGGTACTTGGGTTACAGGCGATGGGCAACCAGGACCAATCACAATGCAGATTCGCAACCATCTTCTTGCTATTCAACATGGCACAACAGAAGATAAGCACGGCTGGGTTCAGAAGGTCGCGCTCTAATGCCATTCGACAAAGAGGCTATTCATATCTATGACACCACTCTTCGCGATGGTGCGCAGCAAGAAGGCCTCAACCTCTCTGTCCATGACAAGCTGACCATTGCCCGCCATCTTGATGATTTAGGTGTCGGCTTTATTGAAGGTGGATGGCCTGGAGCTAATCCCAAGGACACAGAATTCTTCGCTCTTGCAAAGAAAGAACTCAAACTTAAGAACGCAACATTTGTAGCTTTCGGTGCGACTCGTCGTCCCAATGTAAAGGCAGCAGATGATGTACTTCTTGGCGCGCTCCGTGATTCAGGAGCTCCTGCAGTAACGCTGGTTGCAAAGTCATATGACCGCCACGTTGACCTCGCTCTTAAGACAACTCTTGATGAAAACCTTGCAATGATCCGTGATTCAGTAAAGCACCTACGTCAAGAAGGTCAACGTGTATTTCTTGATGCTGAACACTTCTTCGACGGTTACCGTGCTAATCGTGCCTACGCTCTTGAAGTTATCCGCGTTGCGATGGAGGCTGGTGCTGATGTTGCGGCTCTTTGCGATACCAACGGCGGAATGCTGCCTGATGAAATTGCCGATGTAGTTCACGATGTATTGGGCGCAACTTCTGCTCGTCTTGGAATTCACTGCCATAACGACACCGGTTGCGCAGTGGCAAACTCAATGGCTGCTTACGCCGCAGGCGCCACACATATCCAAGGAACACTCAATGGATATGGCGAACGCACTGGTAACGCAGATTTAGTAACCATCATTGCAAACCTAGAACTTAAGAAGAAGAAGGAAGTTCTTCCTCAGAACGCACTCCGTGAATCTTTCCGAATTTCTCACGCAGTCGCCGAAGTAACCAATATTTCTCCATCACCGCGCCAGCCATATACAGGCGTATCCGCGTTCGCTCACAAGGCAGGCCTTCACGCATCTGCCATCAAGGTGGATCCTTCGCTGTATCAGCATGAAGATCCAGCATCTGTCGGAAACGATATGCGCATGCTCGTTTCAGATATGGCAGGTCGTGCATCTATCGAACTTAAGTCAATGGAACTTGGCGTTGATCTTGGGGGAGACCGCGAGCTCATCGGCCGCGTCGTTGACCGTGTGAAAGATATGGAATCACGCGGATTTACTTTCGAAGCAGCAGATGCATCTTTCGAACTCCTTCTTCGCGAAGAAGCCACCGGAAAGCGCCCATCTTTCTTCACTATTGATCATTGGCTCACCACAACAGAGCGCGATGATAAAAACTCAATCATCA
>JBJONB010000007.1:0-38091 GCA_046052045.1 Actinomycetota bacterium
TACGCTCCTGAAGCTGACCCATTTCATCAGCAAGTGTTGGCTGGTAGCCCACAGCTGATGGCATACGGCCAAGAAGTGTAGATACTTCAGAACCTGCCTGAGTAAAGCGGAAGATGTTATCGATGAAGAGGAGAACGTCTTGCTTTTGAACATCGCGGAAGTACTCAGCCATTGTGAGTGCTGACAAAGCAACACGAAGACGCGTTCCAGGTGGTTCATCCATCTGACCGAAGACCAAGGCTGTCTTATTGATAACGCCCGTCTCTGTCATTTCGAGGAACAAGTCGTTACCTTCACGAGTACGCTCACCAACACCGGCGAATACAGATACACCACCGAAGTTTTCAGCTACGCGATAAATCATTTCCTGGATAAGAACAGTCTTACCTACACCTGCACCACCGAAGAGACCGATCTTTCCACCCTTTACATACGGTGTGAGAAGGTCGATAACCTTGATCCCTGTTTCGAACATTTCAGTCTTTGACTCAAGCTGATCGAATGCAGGTGCGTTACGGTGAATTGACCAACGCTCCTTGATATCAAGTGAAGAAGTTGGGACGTCGAGGGATTCTCCGAGAGTGTTGAAGACGTGGCCCTTTGTGACGTCACCGACTGGGACAGAGATTGCTGCGCCTGTGTCTGTTACTTCAGCACCGCGCACCATTCCATCCGTTGGTTGCATCGAGATAGCGCGCACGAGGTTGTCACCAATGTGCTGTGCTACTTCGAGGGTCAAGGTACGAGTAGTGCCACTCATAGTGGTCTCTACGTGAAGCGCGTTGAAGATCGAAGGCATTGAATCTGCGGGGAATTCAATATCCACCACCGGTCCAATAACTCGGGCTACGCGGCCTTTACCTGTTGCTGACATCATTCACTCCCTGCACTAGCTGAGGCCAACGCATCTGCGCCGCCAACAATTTCACTGATTTCCTGGGTAATTTCTGCCTGACGGGCAGCGTTCGCAAGTCGGGTGAGCGACTTGATTAACTCATCAGCATTGTCAGTTGCTGACTTCATCGCGCGACGGCGAGCAGCATGCTCAGAGGCAGCTGATTGCAACATCGCGTTGAAGATTCGGGCTTCGATGTAACGAGGTAGAAGAGCGTTGAGAACTTCTCCTGGATTAGGTTCGAATTCATACTCTGGAAGAATTCCAGAAACAGGTGCTTCATCAGATTCAACAACTTCAAGCGGAATCATGCGCTTTGCAGTTGCTTCTTGAGTAAGCATTGAGCGGAACTTAGTGAAGATGATGTGAATCTCATCGACTCCGCCCTCGTTATCTGAGCCATCTAGGAATGCCTTGAGGAGAGTTTCTGAAACTTCCTTTGCATTTTCATAGGTTGGATTATCTGAAAAACCTGTCCACGATGCAGCAATTTCACGATCGCGGAACTTGTAATAGTTAAATGCTTTGCGACCTACGAGGTAGCTAGCAACTGAGAGTCCACGTTCACGAAGAAGAGCGCCAAGCTGCTCGCCTTCCTTAATTGCGTTGGTTGAATACGCACCCGCCATACCGCGGTCTGCAGAGATGATGAGAACTGCTGCGCGACGTGGGTTTGAACGAGGAGTAGTCAACGGGTGAATCACTGTTGAGTATGAGGCAACAGCAGAAACCGCACGAGTTAACTCATTTGCATATGGGGTCGATGCAGATACGCGTTGCTGCGCCTTGACGATACGAGAGGCAGAGATGAGCTCCATAGCCTTCGTAATCTTCTTGGTCGCTTTAACGGAACGCATCCGTCGGCGATATATGCGGAGTTGAGCGCCCATGGGTTACTTCTTCACCGCCACGATCTGCTCTTGAAGTTCGCCCTCAAGAGGATCTTCTTCATTGTCATTTGCAGCAACTGTTACAGAAGACTTAAAGATCTTCTTAAAGTCATCAATTGCCGCCTGAAGCTTTGCAATGGTGTCATCTTCGAGGACCTTGGTCTCAGAAATTACAGTCATGATTTCCTTGCGCTCACGAGCGAGGAAGTCGATGAATTCAGCTTCGAAGCGACGGATATCTGCAACTGGAACAGAGTCAAGGTTGCCCGTTGTTCCTGCCCAGATTGATGCAATCTGCTTCTCAAGTGAGAATGGTGAGTACTGACCCTGCTTAAGGAGTTCAACCATGCGTGCACCGCGCTCGAGCTGAGCCTTTGATGCAGCATCGAGATCTGAACCGAAAGCAGCGAATGCTTCGAGTTCGCGGAACTGTGCAAGGTCAAGACGCAAACGACCAGCGATCTTCTTCATCGCCTTAGTCTGTGCAGAACCACCAACACGAGAAACAGAGATACCGACGTTAATCGCTGGGCGAACGCCTGCGTTAAAGAGATCTGTTTCAAGGAAGCACTGTCCGTCAGTAATTGAAATTACGTTTGTAGGAATAAACGCTGAAACGTCATTTCCCTTTGTTTCAATGATTGGAAGACCAGTCATTGAACCGCCGCCGAGTTCATCAGAGAGCTTTGCGCAACGCTCGAGGAGACGTGAGTGTAAGTAGAAAACGTCTCCTGGGTACGCTTCGCGGCCTGGTGGACGACGAAGAAGAAGTGAGACTGAACGGTATGCCTCAGCCTGCTTTGAGAGATCATCAAAGACGATAAGAACGTGCTCGCCGTTGTACATCCAGTGCTGACCAATTGCAGAACCGGTGTATGGAGCAAGGTACTTAAAGCCTGCTGGATCTGATGCAGGAGATGCGACGATTGTTGTGTATTCCATTGCGCCAGCTTCTTCAAGAGCACCCTTAACAGATGCAATTGTTGAACCCTTCTGACCAATAGCGACGTAGATGCACTTAACCTGCTTCTTCTTATCGCCTGAGAGCCAGTTTTCGCGCTGGTTAATAATTGTGTCGATAGCAACTGCAGTCTTACCAGTCTGACGGTCACCAATGATGAGCTGACGCTGTCCACGACCGATTGCTGTCATCGCATCGATTGCCTTGATACCTGTTGCCATTGGCTCCTTAACAGGTTGACGCTGTACTACTGAAGGAGCCTGAAGTTCTAGTGCACGACGTGCATCTGGGGTGATGTCGCCCTTGCCATCGATTGGTCGACCAAGTGGGTCAACAACGCGACCGAGGAATCCGTCACCGACAGGAACAGAGAGAACTTCACCTGTACGACGTACAGATGTTCCTTCTTCAATGCCTGCGTAATCGCCCAAGATAACAACACCGATTTCGCGCACGTCGAGGTTGAGTGCAAGACCTAGTGTTCCGTTCTCGAACTGAAGAAGTTCGTTTGCCATTGTTGAAGGAAGACCTTCAACGCGAGCGATTCCATCGCCTGCCTGGCTCACTGTTCCGACTTCATCACGAGCCGCTGTGCCTGGATCGTATGACTTAACGAAGTTCGCTAAGGCATCCCGAATTTCATTCGGTTGGATCTTGAGCTCTGCCATGAGTTTCCCCTTTATTTGTTTCCAGCTAGCGCGCGTCCGGCGCTAGCAAGTCGATTTGAAACGCTTCCATCTACGAGTTCATCTGCAAACTTGACCGAAACTCCACCGAGGAGCGTTGGCTCAACTTCGATATTGACGCGGATTGGCTGACCAACCTGCTTTTCAATCGCAGCTGCAAGACGAGACTTCTGAGCATCAGTGATTGCTGATGCAACGCGAATTACCGCGATTAAACGATTGCGACGGTTAGCTAGACCAAAGAGATAGTCAGCAAAGGCCGCTTCAATGCTACGTCCGCGAAGGCTTCCAACAAGAGCTACTGCAAGCTTCACAGTTGATGTTGATGCCTTCTTTGAGAGAACTTCGGTAATGAGAGCAGCTTTTGCCTCTTGAGTACCGGCTCCGACAAGTGCCTTACGCAATTCAAAGTTATCGACTACGAGCTGCGATGTTTCAAAGAGTTCGTCTTCGACGCGATCGAGTTCGTTGTCGATATTTGCAGCTGATGCTTCAGCCTCAATCGCTAGCTGCTCGAGCACATGTACTAGGTCTCCTGCAGATGACCAACGAAGAGTTGAGACATCTGTGAGTATTTCTAGCGCAGAGGAGGCGAGTGACTTTCCGAAGAGATCCTTAACGAGTGCGCCCTTTGAGGCTGCATCGCGTGAAGGATCGGCAAAGGCGCGGCGGATTGAAGTGTTCTTTGAAAGAACATCTGCTGCGAAGAAGAGTTGAGATGAGAGCTCAGTTGCAGATGCAGCGGTTACGCCCTTTACGGCAGCATCGAGCTTCGCGCGTGCAGCCACTAGTGACTGACGGCTACTGCCTCCGAGATGGATTCTCATTCTCTTCTTTCTACTTCTCTATTACTTACTACTTGGACTTTTCGAGATCTTCGATGAAGCGGTCCACGATCCGTGATTGACGGGCCTGGTCATCAAGAGCTTCTCCGACAATCTTTGAAGCGAGTTCAACTGCAAGTGCACCAACTTCGTTACGAAGTGAAGTGATTGCCTGCTGACGTTCTGCCTCGATAGATGCGTGAGCTGCTGCTGTGATGCGAGCTGCTTCTTCTTGAGCCTTTGTGCGAAGTTCTTCAAGAATTGCTGCGCCTTGAATGCGAGCATCTTCACGAAGCTTTGATGCTTCACCCTGTGCTGACGAAAGTTGTTCGTTGTATTGAACAAGTGCACGTTGTGCCTCGAGCTGCGCCTTTTCAGCACGTTCGATTCCGCCCTCGATAGCTTCAGTGCGTGCTGCATATGCCTTTTCAAACATAGGCACGACTTTGCTCTTGAGAACAAGGAAGAGAAGTGTGAAAGCGATAAATCCGACGACAATCTCAGCTGTGTGAGGGATGAGCGGATTCAAGCTCCCTTCGCCTGCCAAAATATTAATTCGTTGCATCATTTCTCCTTAAATCGTTACCAATATTGGTGTGTATAGGTAATCGATTAGAGAACGAATGCGAGTACGAGGCCGAAGAGTGCGAGAGCTTCTGCCATCGCGAAACCAAGGAACGCAATTGGCTGAAGGACGCTGCGTGACTCTGGCTGACGAGCAACTCCGCTGATGTATGCGGCGAAGATCATGCCTGTTGCGATTGCAGGTCCGATTGCAGCAATGCCGTAACCGATGACGTTAAGTGAGCCTGTCATGTTTATACCTTTCATGCTTGAGGAGGCGTAGTTACCTTCCCAAAGTTAGTTGTTAGTGCTCGTCGGCGAGTGATCCGGCGATATAGAGGGCGGTTAGAAGAGTAAAGATATATGCCTGTAGGCACTGGACCATAAACTCGAAGAAGGTAAGCGCGATTCCCATTGTGAATGCAAATGGGCTCACAAGCTTGAGTCCAATTACACCCTGCAATAGGTGCTCTCCACCGAGAATAAAGACCAAAAGAAGAAGGTGTCCCGCAAACATATTTGCGAAGAGACGAAGACCGAGAGTGAATGGACGCACAATAAAGAATGTTGCGATTTCAATCGGTGTGAGAAGAACATAAATTGGCTTTGGCACTCCTGGCATAAAAGCAATGCCCTTGAGGTAGTGGCCGACCCCCTGACGCTTCATTCCAACATAGTGATAAACCAAGTAGGTAATGATCGCGAGCGCGTAAGCGAAACCAACGCGAGAGAAAGATGGGAACTGCAATAACGGAACAATTCCGAACAAGTTATTTACAAGTACAAATGTGAAGAGGGTAAATAGGTACGGAACAAAGCGCATGAATTCAGGGCCAAGAACATCCTTAGCAAGCCCATCGCGAATGAATCCGTAGACGCTTTCTCCAGCAAACTGCATCTTCGATGGAACCACAGCAGCCTTGCGTGAAGAGAGAATAAAGAAGACAGAGATGATTACTACCGAGATAAATACAAGAAGAATTGGTTTAGTGAACCAAGAAATATTCTCAAAAATTGGAGGGAGGACGAAGTCGTTAGCGCTAGGTGGGACGAATCCTTCACCTTCAGAGCTCAGACGAACAAAGGCGCGCACGCACTCTCCTTGATACTAAAAGGGCTTATAGACCAATCGCTGGGGAAGCGGTAAAGCAGGGCAACCTTATGGGGAAAACCGCCCGCCTGTGAAATCGAATCTTGTGGGTTTTAGGTGGGTCTAATCACTCTCAGAAGCTGAGATTTACTCTCGTCCGAACCTTAACCAGACGAGATAAAGGGCCCCGCCCATACCTACGAGCAGGCCGACCAGGGTCAGCATGGTGGTGCCGAAGAACTTATCGGCGGCGAAGCCGACTCCACCCCAGAAGAGAAGCCCTGAGAGTAGGTAGCCGAAGATCGTCCAGAGGGCGTTCTCGTCGCGGCGGTTAGCTTTGTGGTCGGTCATGCGGCAATGGTAGATGAGTTTTCAGCTTTAGATAACTAGCTATCTCCCCGCCTAGCCAGGCGAAAGTGAGCGCAACGGCTGTGATGCCGAAGGTCTTGCGATCAAGGTTCTCATCCGAGACAAATTGGCCGAGCGCCCAGAAGAAGACTCCGAGGAGCAAGAACTTGGCGAAGTACGAAAACATCGCAATCGCCATAGTGCTCATGGGATCCAGGTCGCGGGAAATTCGCGAAACCCCGATATGAACAAGGAAGTAGATAACAACAATTACTTGAGCAAGAAGTGCAGCCAGTAATCCTGGTCGCCCCTGAAGCGCGGTAGCAAATCCAATCGCAATGATGCCGACAATAAATGTGGGAGTCAGAGCGCCGCGTAATAACTGCCCTTCATTGCTTGGATTACTAGCATTGCTGGAATTACTTCGCTGCGACATTTTCTCGCACTCCGCTCTTTGAGTAGTAAAGAGTGAATGCCAACATCGCACCCGCAACAATGGCTGCAACCCACAACTGTGCAAAGGCTGAAACAACTACAGGAAATGCAATCGTTGCGGTCCATAGGTACATGATGATCGAAGTACGTAAATGAGAATTACCGGCACGGAGAATACGGTGATGCATATGTTCTTTATCTGAACTAAATGGTGATTGACCTGCGCGCAGACGACGAATGATTGCCGAGAAGAGATCGATTAAAGGAATTGCTAGAACTGCAAAGGGCAGCATCAAAGGAAGCAGCGTTGGTCCTAACTTCTCTGCTGAGATCGCATTGGGATCAATCTGTCCGGTCAGCGTGATTGCAGATGCTGCAAGTAAAAGCCCCAAGAACATCGACCCTGAATCGCCCATAAAGATCTTTGCTGGATGGGCGTTATGGGGCAGAAAGCCAATACAGACGCCGATAATGACTGCAGTAATGAGTGATGGAGCACCTGCACGGCTAAAGCCGTAAACAACTGCCAATAGGTAAGCGAAGGCGAAGAATGCGGCTCCTGAAATAGCAACGATTCCGGCAGCTAACCCATCAAGGCCATCGATGAAGTTAACGGCGTTAATAGTGATGAGAACAATCAAGACTGTGACTAACTGACCAATACTTGGCGGCAAGGTTATAACGCCGTTGATTGGCAACCAGAGAACTTGTATTCCAAAGAGCAACAGGATTCCGGCAGCAAGTGCTTGTCCCGCCAACTTGGTAAGTGCATCAAGTTCAAAGCGATCATCAACTAAACCGATTGCTACAAGAAGTGTTGCCGCTAAGAAAATACCAAGTGCTTCTCGGCCAAATGATTTTCCAACGAGGGATAAGTGGCTCACCATGGCAAAGGTGAGCGCCATTGAGATCCACATTGCTAGACCGCCCCAACGTGGAGTCGGAGTTGTATGAATATCGCGAGTACGAATCTGAGCGACTGCCCCGAACTTCAGCGCCCAGGTACGAACAAAAGGAGTAACTACGTAACAGAGCGCTGCTGCAAGAAGCAGCGTGACGAGGTACTCGCGCATCTGTTACGAGTTTTCTTTACGCCTGATAGATAGGAAAGCGTGAAGTAAGTGCGTGGACTTCAGATTTAATCGCAGCATGTGTTGCTGCATCATCGGTCTTAATTGCGCGAGCAATAAGAGATGCAATCGTCTTCATCTCTTCAACGCCCATTCCTTGGGTAGTTGTGGCAGGTGTACCTACGCGAATACCTGATGTAACAGAAGGTGCTTCTGGATCGTAAGGAATCGAGTTCTTATTAAGAACAATTCCTGCAGCGCCGCAACGCTCGTCAGCAACCTTGCCGTTAACGCCGGTCGAGCGAATATCAATAAGTGCGAGGTGGGTCTGAGTGCCGCCAGATACTGCGCGCATGCCTTCGCCTTCAAGAGCTGTAGCCAGTGCCTGAGCATTGATAATGACGTCCTTGGCGTACTTTTGATAAGCCGGTGTCGCACATTCAGCCAATGCAATCGCCTTTCCAGCAACTGCAGACATGATTGGTCCGCCCTGCATTCCAGGAAAGACGGCCTTATCAATTGCAGCTGCGTGCTCTGCCTTCGACAAGATCATGCCGCCACGTGGACCACGCAAAACTTTATGAGTTGTAAATGAGACAACATCTGCATAAGGGACCGGTGAAGGAATCGCCTTACCTGCAACAAGTCCGATGAAGTGCGCTGCATCCACCCACATGATTGCGCCGACTTCGTCGCAGATTGCGCGAACTTTCTCGAAGTCAATCAGTGATGGGTAAGCAGTTGCACCCGAACAGATCATCTTTGGCTTGTTAGCAATTGCAAGGTCGCGAAGTTCGTCGTAATCGATGAGTTCGTTATCTTGGCGAACACCGTAAGAAACGATGTTGAACCACTTACCTGAAAAGTTGACCTTCGAACCGTGAGTAAGGTGACCGCCATGTGGGAGTGACATTGCAAGGACGGTGTCTCCTGGCTTTGTGAATGCTTGATAGACAGCAATATTCGCGCTGGCACCTGAGTGTGGCTGCACATTTGCATGTTCTGCGCCGAATAAATCCTTTGCGCGATCAATCGCGATTGTTTCAGCCTTATCTACTTCTTCACATCCGCCGTAGTAACGCTTTCCTGGGTATCCCTCGGCGTACTTGTTGGAGAGAGTTGAACCAAGAGCGGCAAGAACTGCGCGTGAAGTGAAGTTCTCTGAAGCAATCAGCTGGAGGTTGTTCTGCTGACGCTTGAGCTCAGATAAAAGCACCGCTGCAATATCTGGATCTTGGCGAGAGAGAAGGTTGAAATCAGGGCCATAGAATGTTTCGGACATGGGCCCAGCCTAATAGTTCAGGCCCCCTTTTGCTTTATATGTAAGAAATGTTCGGTGCGACCTTTTCCATCTCATCAAATGAAATAGCGCCCTCGCGCACGAGGCGTACATCTACGGCATCGGCCTCAATAATGGTCGAGCGGGGACCGGATTTCAGAGCGCCGGTATCGAAGATTGCTGCAACATCCCAATCCTTTACCTTTGCGCGATCAATTTTCAACATCGGTTCATGTCCAGCACCTGATGCACTTGCAACAGCAAGCGGACCCGACTCCTTCAAGAGTGCGCGTACAAATTTAGATTTTGGAACTCGAACGTTAAACCAATCAAGTTCTTTATTGTCGCCAAGGTCCCAACTAAGAAGTGAACTTGGTTGCAGAGTTACTGAAAGAAGACCGGGCCAGAATTTCTTGCAAAGCTCTTGAGTGCTTGGTGAGACTGCACGAGAAATTCCTTTAACAGTGTCCAAAGAATAAGCAAGGACTTGGGCAGCTACTCCGATTTCATCTCCGCGAAGTACATGCATTGCGCGAACTGCGAAAGGAGAGAATGCATCTGCTAAATAAACATAGCCATGCTCAAGAGGTGCAACGATGACATATCCGGCGCGAATCTCTTTGAGTGCGCGAGCTACATGCTTCTTCTGTTCGCCCTGCTTGAGGTCAATGCGTGGCATCGCTATCTCCTCACTGCTGTCGTAAATCTTGGGCGGCCGGTTAAATCCTGATGCAGAAGAATATCTGTGAAATCTGCGCTGAGTACATCGGCAATCGCGCCACCTTGATCTTCATGGTGTTCGATTGCCAGGAATCCGCCCTGCTTTAAGAGGCGTCCTGCGGTTGAGATAAAGAGGCGAGGCGACTTCATGCCATCCGCTCCCCCAAAAAGAGCAACTGCAGGCTCGTGATCTGCAACATCGCGCGGGAGTTCTTGCGAATCAGGAATATATGGCGGATTGGCAATGACAACATCACACTTAACGCCCTCGAGAGCAGTAGCAACGTCGCTTTCAAGGATGCGCACCTTCTCGTCGATAAAGGAGACATTCTCTTTGAGCCAATGAATTGCTTCAGCGCTCTTTTCAACTGCAATGACATGTGTCTGTGGTGCTTCGGTTGCAATGGCGAGTGCAAGAGCGCCCGAACCAGAACCTAGATCAACAACGCTGACTGCACCGCTTAACTTCTCAATGTGAGTCAATACCGCTTCAACAAGGAGTTCACTCTCAGGACGTGGCACCAATACTCCGGGTCCTACCTTCAATTCCAGGTGACGGAAATACGCAACGCCAGTCAGATATTGCAGCGGTTCATGAGCACAACGTCGGTCGAGTAATTTCCAGAAAGTCTCTTCAACGATTGCCATATCGCCAATAGCTGCGAGTGCATTTTCAACTGTGAGTGGATTATGTAGATCCATCCGTGAAAGGCCCAAGGTGTGGGCTAGTAAATGTTCAGCCTCAACTTCAGGAAATCCAGCTGTAGCCAACTGTTCTTTGCCGCCTCGCAAGAATTCTTTAAAGGTCAGTTCCATAGCAGTCAATTAATTCGTTGATGAAAGCTTTGCAGCGCGATCGGCATCGAGAAGTGCTTGCACAACTTCATCAAGTTCGCCATTAAGAACAGAATCAAGGTTATTTGCCTTGTAATTAACACGGTGATCGCTGAGGCGATTTTCAGGATAGTTATAGGTACGGATGCGCTCAGAGCGATCGACGGTACGGACTTGGCTCTTACGTTCTGCCATCGCAGCCGCTTCTGCCTTCTCTTGCGCATCCATGAGAAGGCGGGCACGAAGAATACGAAGTGCTGATTCCTTATTCTGAAGCTGCGATTTTTCGTTCTGGCATGAAACAACAATTCCAGTTGGAACGTGGGTCAAGCGAACTGCAGAGTCAGTGGTGTTAACAGACTGTCCGCCAGGACCTGATGAGCGATACACATCTACGCGCACATCGTTCATATTTAATTCAACATCTACTTCTTCTGCTTCAGGAAGGATAAGTACACCTGCTGCAGATGTATGAATACGTCCTTGGCTCTCTGTTTCTGGAACGCGCTGTACGCGGTGAACGCCACCTTCAAATTTAAGACGTGCGTACGGTGTTGTTCCAGGTTCTGGAGTTCCCTTTGATTTCACAGCCATAGAAATATCTTTATATCCGCCGAGTTCAGACTCGGTCATATCGATGATTTCAATCTTCCAGCCGCGCTTTTCTGCATATCGTTGATACATACGAACTAAATCACCAGCGAATAGCGCTGATTCATCGCCACCAGCTCCGGCCTTTACTTCAATAATGACATCGCGATCATCGTTAGGGTCGCGTGGAAGCAGCAGCTCTTCCAACTTATCCGCGGCAGCTTCAACAGCAACTTCCATCGCAGGAATTTCAGAGGCAAATGAAGGATCTTCTGCAGCCATCTCTTTTGCAGCTTCGAGGTCATCAGCAGCAGTTTTCCAGGCATTGAAACCTGCAACTACTGGACCGAGCTGTGCATAACGTCGACCGAGTTTGCGGGCGTTGCCTTGATCTTCGTGAATAGAAGGGTCAGCCATCTTTGCTTCAAGCTCTTGATACTCGCGCACCATTTCATGTGCTGATGCAAAACGATCGTTAGCCATATGACTTCATCCCTTCTCTATAGATACTTTGGAGAAATAAAAAGACCGCCCCGCAACCACTAATGGGTTGCGATGCGGTCTCTTTGGAAAGCTACTTATTTTTACCGAAACGCTCTTCGAACTTCGCGACGCGTCCACCGGTATCGAGGATGCGCTGCTTGCCTGTGTAGAACGGGTGGCAGACTGAACAAACTTCAACGTAGATCGAACCGCTTGCAACTGTTGAGCGGGTAACAAACTTTTCACCGCAACCACAAGTTACTTGAGTATCTTTGTACTCTGGGTGGATATCTTTCTTCATATTCATATTCCTTTTCTTGAGTCTGGGTCCAGCAGTACTGGTGAACCAGGTCATCGCCATAAGGTGTGGCAATAGGTGCTAAGTCTCTCTTAAAAGCAGAAAACCGCAAAATCCACGCTGGATTCTGCGGCCCCTGCTACCCGTCGGAGAAGAATTTATGCAGTTGCCTTTGGCGTTGGAGCCGGCTTCGTTGGCTTAATTGGTTTTGCTGGCTTCACAAGAGCTGCAAGGGAAGCCGCAGCTGTTGCATTTGCTGCAGTAACGGCGGCTTTGCGTGCATCTTTAGCTGCCTGCAATTGCGCATCTGTTGCTGCTGTATTCAGTGCGCTCTGGAAATCGCTGAGCGCTTTTGCATTTGCTGCGCGTCGCGCATCAACAATTGCGCGGTGAGAAGCGATATATGTCGACATCGAGCTCTGGTAAGCCGCCTGCGCTTGCGCTCTTGCTACTGCAGCATCTTTTGTATCTGCAGCAATTGCAGTTCCGGTGCTTGCGATCAATCCTGCCGCTACAAGTAGAGCCACATTCTGAGCTGAAATGAACTTCATCATCTTCTCCTTCGTTAGTTCTTGCTGATAACCAGAACTGTGGAGGACAAAATTGTGCTTCCTCTGTGTTTCATGAGTGCACGCGGTGTGAATGAAAAACCCCCGCTCATCTCTGAACGGGGGTTTTTGTGAAGCCTATGTGACTTACTTGCTGTCGTCTGGCCCAGCAGTTGTCTTCTGAATCTGCATCAAGAATTCGACGTTGGACTTAGTGCCCTTCATCTTCTCGAGCAAGAGTTCGAGTGCAGCCTGTGGTTCGAGAGCGTGAAGAACGCGACGAAGCTTCCAGACGATGTTGAGTTCTTCGGTTCCCATAAGGATTTCTTCCTTACGTGTACCTGATGCAACAACGTTGACCGCAGGGAAGATGCGCTTATCGGCCATCTTGCGATCGAGGATGAGCTCCATATTTCCTGTGCCCTTGAACTCTTCGAAGATAACTTCATCCATACGAGATCCAGTATCAACAAGAGCTGTTGCAAGAATGGTGAGTGATCCACCATCTTCAATATTACGGGCGGCACCAAAGAACTTCTTTGGTGGATAGAGAGCAGCTGAATCAACACCACCAGAAAGGATGCGGCCTGATGCAGGTGCTGCGATGTTGTAGGCACGGCCCAAACGAGTGATTGAGTCGAGAAGAACAACTACATCGTGGCCCATTTCAACGAGGCGCTTTGCGCGCTCGATAGCAAGCTCAGCGATTGTTGTGTGGTCATCTGCAGGACGGTCGAAGGTAGAAGCGATGACTTCACCTTTAACGCTTCGCTGCATATCGGTAACTTCTTCAGGACGTTCATCAACGAGAACAACCATCAAGTGACACTCAGGATTGTTTGTTGTGATTGCGTTTGCGATTGATTGCAAGACCATGGTCTTACCGGCTTTAGGAGGCGAAACAATAAGTCCACGCTGGCCCTTACCGATTGGTGCGATCAAATCGATGACGCGAGTTGTAAGGATGTTTGGCTCTGTCTCAAGGCGAAGACGCTCTTGTGGGTAGAGAGGAACAAGCTTTCCAAATTCAACGCGGCCACGTGCTTCTTCATATGGCAATCCGTTGATTGTCTCGAGAGAGATAAGTGGGTTGTACTTCTGACGAGTTTCGCCTTCACGTAGTTGGCGAACCTGACCAGTTACAACATCTCCCTTACGAAGACCGTACTTACGTACCTGGCCTTGTGAAACGTAGACATCGTTAGGACCTGGGAGGTATCCACCTGTGCGAATAAATGAGTAGTTATCCATGATGTCGACGAGGCCACCAACTGGTACTAAAACATCATCTTCGCCGATTACTGGCTCGCGCTCTTCGCGGTTGCCACGGTCGCGGTTGCGGTCGCGTCCACGGTTGCGGTCGCGGCGGTTACGGCTGCCACGGTCTTCACGATCGTTTCCACGGTCGTTATTAGAAGGTGCGTTATCTGATGAATCATCTTCATCGTCGCCTTCATCTGAAGAGTCATCTGAATTCTTTGCGCTGTTATCACGATTGTTCTTCTTGGCATTGCGAGCTTCACGGCGAGCTTCGCGCTCTGCCTTCGCTGCTTCGCGGTTTGCTGCCTGGAGATCTGCAATTGCTGTAACGAGATCATCCTTCTTGAGCTTCGCTGCACCCTCGATACCGAGCTGTGACGCAACTTCCTTTAACTTAGGAAGGGTCATGCTTGAAAGTTCTGGGCTGCTAGAACGAACTGGTTCTGTTGTTGTCATGTATTTCTTTTCACTTTGGGGCTAAACGTATGAGTTAAGCCCTGGGTTTATTAATCAGGGGTTTTACTTTTTGATTTTTACTACTGTGATTATCAATTCTTAATTTTCACCCTTACTTACTGGGTTCGAACTGATGGCAAAACTATAGCAGGGTGGCTCCGCGGCTAGCAATTTCGAGCGATTTACCTTCAAATTTCGCTCCGCCGGCACGTGAAAGTTGAATGCTCTCTTCATCGCCCTCAGTGTGGAGTGCAAGCACAGTTGGTCCTGCACCTGAGATAAATGCAGCAATTCCTGCTGCGCGAAGCTTTGTCATCAGTGCAAAGGAAGCTGGCATCGCTTCCTGGCGATATGACTGATGTAAGAAATCTTCTGTCGCAGTGAAAAGTAGATCAGGTCGAATAGTGAGCGCTTGTGTCAGTAGCGCAGCATTCGATGAATTTCGAAGCGCATCAGCAAAAGGAATTGTCTCAGGCAACATTGTGCGCGCCTTCTTTGTGGCAAGCGGAGTCGCAGGAATAAATGCCATTACCTTGATGCGCGGATCAACGGGTAGATGAACAGCGTGTGCAACTGCTTTGCCTTTAACAACATCTTGCCAAGCAACTGTTGCTCCACCATAAAGTGCTGCGGCCACGTTATCTGGGTGGCCTTCCATTTCATTTGCAAGATTGAGAAGCGCTTCATCGCTCATCTTGTCTGTACCAGTGAGCACTAAAGAGCGAGCAAGAACGAGCCCTCCGATGATTGCTGATGCAGATGAACCAAGTCCACGACCGTGTGGAATCACATTGAGTGCACGTACTGCTACACCTTTTGGTTTTCCACCTAAGAAATCGAAACCTTTGTACATCGCCTTAACAAGTAAGTTCTTATCTGTACGAGGAACTTCATCGGCGCCTTCGCCGGTGACATCAATATCGAGGCCACCTTCATCAAGAATCTGTGCAACGTATCGGTCATACATTCCAAAAGCTAAACCAAATGAATCAAAGCCAGGACCTAAATTGGCAGAGGTTGCAGGAACCTGTACCTGAATCGGATTAGCTTTAAATGTTGGCTTTGCCATGGCGCAATTCTTTCCTTAGTTCTTCACTAAGCCAAGAGCTTGAGCTGCTGCATCTGCGTTAACAGGAACGACAACAGGGTCTGCTGCGCCTTCAAGTGCCCACGGAATATCTTTAAGGCCATTTCCTGTGCATGTAATAACGATTGTCTTATCTTTTGGAAGCTTTCCAGCGTTCTTATACTTAATAAGACCTGCAAGGCCAGCTGCTGAAGATGGCTCGCAGAAGATTCCTTCTTTTGATGCGAGTAAGTGATAGGCGGCAAGAATTTCTTCATCAGTCACTGAATCAATCAATCCACCTGATTCATCGCGAGCAGCAATTGCTTGATCCCATGAAGCCGGGTTTCCGATGCGGATTGCAGTTGCAATAGTTTCTGGCTTGGTAACTGGCTTACCTGTAACGAGTGGCGCTGCACCTGCTGCTTGGAATCCCCACATCTGTGGCAACTTCTTTGAAATCTTGTCGTTGCGATATTCGTTGTAGCCCTTCCAATATGCAGTGATGTTTCCTGCATTGCCGACCGGCAATGTGTGAATATCTGGAGCATCACCAAGCATGTCGACAACTTCAAAAGCTGCAGTCTTTTGACCCTCGATGCGATATGGGTTAACTGAGTTAACAAGTGATACGGGATAGTGCTCAGAAAGGTCACGAGCAAGAACTAAACAATCATCAAAGTTTCCATCGACCTGCAGAAGTTTTGCTCCATGTACAACGGCTTGCGCCAACTTGCCCATTGCAATCTTGCCTTCAGGGATAAGTACGGCAGGAATCATTCCGGCTTTAACTGCATACGCTGCGGCTGCTGCAGATGTATTTCCTGTAGATGCACAGATGACAGCCTTTGCGCCATCTTCGGCCGCCTTTGAAATCGCCATTGTCATTCCGCGATCTTTAAATGAGCCTGTTGGGTTAATTCCTTCAAACTTTACCCAGACATTGTTGCCGAGAAGTTCAGAGAGAACGCAGGCATAGATAAGTGGAGTTCCACCTTCGCGCAGAGTGACAACAGGAGTCTTTGAAGAGACAGGTAGGCGATCGCGATATTCCTCGATCACTCCGCGCCACTGGTGTGCGCCTGACTTCTTAGTAAAGATTCCCATTACGAGATTGCTCCTTCTACACGGATGACGCTTGAAATCTTGGTGACCATTGACATCTTCTTAAGCGCTTCAACTGTTGCCTTAAGTTCGCCTTCAGTTGCGCGGTGGGTGACGATGATGAGTTCAGCATCGTCGTTGCGGCCGTTCTGATCAACAGTCTGAATTGATACGCCTTGATCTGCAAATACCTTGGCGATTGCAGCCAAAACACCTGATTTATCTTCAACTTCAAGGCGAATGAGGAACTTAGTCTTGGTGGTTTCTATCGGTGCAATATCGCGATCCGCGTAATCAGTTTCGCGCTGACCAATTGAATTGAGCGCAATATGTCGAGAAACAGCGACGATATCGCCCAAGATTGCAGAAGCTGTTGGCTGTCCACCTGCACCACGACCGTAGAACATAAGTGGTCCAGCTGATTCGGCTTCGATAAAGACGGCGTTGAATGCATCGCGAACGGATGCAAGAGGGTGGCTCTTATCAATCATGACAGGGTGAACACGCACTGAAATTTCATCTGCCGGTGTCAGCTCAGCGATTGCCAGCAACTTAATGACGTGATCCATTGATTTAGCAATAGCTACATCTTCAAGCGTGATCTTTGAGATTCCTTCGCGGTACACGTCATCGACTGTTACGCGAGTATGGAATGCAAGACCAGAGAGAATTGCAGCCTTTGCAGCGGCATCAAATCCTTCGATATCTGCAGTTGGGTCTGCTTCTGCATAACCAAGTGCTTGTGCCTCTTTGAGAACATCAGCGAACTCGCGGTTATCTTCATGCATCTTTGTAAGAATGTAATTTGTTGTTCCGTTGACGATTCCCATCAAGCGAGTGACGAAGTCACCGGCCAATGAATCACGAAGTGGGCGAATAATTGGAATCGCACCAGCAACTGATGCTTCGTAATAAATATCTTCACCCTTTGCGTATGCAGCAGTAAAGAGATCGGCACCGTGGCTAGCAAGGAGTGCCTTATTGGCTGTAACGATTGATTTGCGATTATTGATAGCTGTCATCGCTAGCTCGCGAGCAGGTTCGATGCCGCCCATAACTTCAACAATCAAATCGATTTCAGGGTCATTCACAATTGAGAATGGATCTGTTGTGAAGAGAGCAGGGTCTAGACCTGGATAATCCTTAATGGTGCGCACTGCAATACGAGTAAGTTCAATCTTTACTCCGGCGCGAGTAGAGAGCTCGGCAGTATCTTCAAGGAGCAGGCGGGCAACTTGGCTTCCGACAACGCCGCAGCCGAGCATGCCAACGCGAACTGGTTTATCTGCGGGGCTCATATACCTATTCTTTCACATCAAGTGAGAGCAGGTCTGCCTCATTTTCTCGGCGCACAATTACGCGGGCTTTTCCATCTTTTACTGCAACAACAGGTGGTCGAGGCACATGGTTGTAATTGCTCGCCATGCTGCGGCCATATGCACCGGTAGCAGGAGTTGCAACGAGATCACCGGGTGCAATATCTGATGGAAGTTGAATTTCATTGATGATGATGTCACCTGTCTCGCAATGCTTTCCGACCAAACGAGTAAGTGCGACAGGCGCAGTTGAAGCGCGCTGTGCGATAACTGCGGTGTATTCAGCATCGTAAAGGGCGGTACGTGCGTTATCGCTCATGCCACCATCCACAGATACATATTTACGAACTTTTCCGGCTTCGATGACAACATCTTTAACAGTTCCTACCTCATACAAAGTGAACATTGTTGGACCAACGATGTTGCGTCCTGGTTCGAGTGAAACGAGCGGCATTGCAAGGTTGTAGGTCGAGCATGCTTTCTTTACCGCTGCATGAATCTGTGGCAAGACATCGGCAGGTTCGACGGTGACATCTCCGTCGACATAAGAGATACCAAATCCACCACCGAGATCGAGTTCAGGAAGTTCCGCGCCGTATGCATCGCGGTATTTAGCCATGAAGCCCATCAAGCGATCTGTAGCAATTTCATGTGCCTCTGAACCAAAGATCTGTGAACCAATGTGGCAGTGCACTCCACGAAGTTCGAGTTCAGGATGTGTTGCCACGGCTTCGACTGCTGCCCATGCAGCGCCTGATGCAATAGAGAAACCAAACTTCACATCTTCATGAGCTGTTGAAATCTTCTCGTGAGTGTGAGCTTCAATGCCTGGCGTTAAGCGGAGCATGACTGCCTGGCGAACACCGTGCTTCTTGGCAGCAGCGGCAACGCGCTCAATTTCAAAGAGGGAATCCATCACGATTGTCTTTACGCCAACAGAGACGGCGCGATCAATTTCAGCTACTGATTTATTGTTTCCGTGGACTTCAATCTTCTGTGGGTCGATTCCACCAGCAAGGGCCGCAGCGAGTTCTCCCCCGGTACACACATCGATTCCAATGCCGATATCAGCAATCCATTGGGCTACAGCAGTACAGATAAAGGACTTTGCAGCGTAGTAGATAGTTCCGGCATGCGGGCCGAACTCGGATTGCAATCCGTTCTGCCATGCAAGTGCGCGTGAACGATACGCATCTTCATCGAGGAAGAACGCTGGTGTTCCAAACTCTTTTGCTAATTGCGCAGCAGGAATTCCAGCAAGGCTCAAAGTTCCGCCGTTAAGAGATGCATTCTTCGACCACATATTTGTTGAAGAGTTTAGCGACATCGTTACATCCTCTCCGGTGCAGAGACACCCAGTAGATCAAGACCATTAGCGAGTACCTGCATTGTCGCGGCGCAGAGTGCAGCGCGCGCAGAGTGAATAGGCGCAATTGCTTCATCGCCCATGGGCAAGACGCGGCAATCTGCATAGAAGCCGTGATAAACGCCGGCAAGTTCTTCGAGATAACGCGCCACACGATGTGGCTCGCGAAATTCAGCAGCGCTTGCAACCACATTTGGATATTCAGCAAGGGCGCCGAGTAATTCATTTTCGCGATCATGCGAAAGTTGTGAAGGATCAAATGAGCCAAGGTCAGATTTGATACCAAGTTCGGCAGTGTTACGTAAAACTGCAGCAATACGAGCATGCGCATACTGCACGTAATAGACAGGGTTCTCATTGGTGTTACGTCGCAAGACATCGATATCCATCACCATCGGTGTATTTACCGGGTAGCGAATCAAGGTGTAGCGAGCTGCATCTACGCCAACTTTTTCAACGAGTTCTTCAAGTGTGATGATTGTGCCGGCGCGCTTGGAAAGCTTAAGTTCTTCGCCACCTTCCATAATCTTTACAAGCTGACCAATTAATACATGAATGTTGTATTCGGGATCATCTCCTGCGCATGCAGCAGTTGCTTTGAGGCGATGGATATAGCCATGGTGGTCTGCACCCAGCATGTAGATACAGATATCAAAGCCACGTTCGCGCTTATTGATGTAATAAGCAGTATCTGATGCGAAGTACGTGAGGTCGCCATCTTCCTTAAGAATCACGCGGTCTTTATCGTCGCCAAAATCTGTTGTGCGCAACCAGACAGCGCCATCTTGTTCAAAGACATGACCTTGTGCACGAAGCTTGTCGAGAGCATGTTCGACTGCTCCTGATTCGTGGAGCGAGCGCTCGGAGAACCAGACATCAAAGATAGTATGGAAAGTTTCAAGAACGCTCTGTTGTTGCGCGAGCTGAACTTTGTATGCAGCTTCGCGAAATTCTTCGCTCGATGAAATTGCCGGGTTTGCAGCAACAACTTCTTTCGCAAGGTCTGCGATGTAATTTCCTTGGTAACCATCTTCAGGAATTGGTTTACCAAGAGCGGCAGCCTGAACTGATTGACCAAAGAGATCCATCTGGCGACCACGATCATTGATGTAAAACTCGCGAGTGACTTGTGCACCTGCTGCGCTAAGAACGCGACCGAGCGCATCACCAACTGCTGCCCAACGAGTGTGACCCAAGTGCAGTGGTCCAGTTGGGTTGGCGCTAATAAATTCGAGGTTGATCTTTACGCCAGAGAGCGCAAGGCCACGACCGTATTCATATTTATTAGTAAGAATGGTGCGAACCAGTTCAGCTTGGCTGGCGCGATCCAAAGTGATGTTGATAAATCCAGGTCCTGCGATATCTACCTTGGCGACTCCGGGAATTGAGGCGATTGCACCCTGAAGGATGGTGGCAATCTCGCGAGGATTCTTGCCTGCCGCCTTAGCTAACTGGAGTGCAATAGAAGTGGCGTAATCGCCGTGGTCACGATTCTTGGGGCGCTCAAGGGTGATGCTCTCGGGGGCGCTACCTTCGATGAGCCCCTTGGAAAATGCCTCGGCAAGGGCAGCCTGAATATCGGCTGCGAGCTGGTCTGCAAGGCTTGGCATTAGGCAAGGTTACCCGCTCACGCACGCGTGAGGACGCCCAAATCAGGGGCAAGCGTTACCTAATCGTTAACTCAGGAGTATCGCCATTTATTGAACACGCTAATACCTTTACCTCACCCGTCGGGACCGTAAACAGGTTAGAAAAATCTTCTGCCTGGGTCAACGACTTTTCGAAAGGTCACTACATATATGACAAAGCGTCGTAACGCAGTAGCAGCGGTCATTGCATCAGCTGCTCTTGCACTCACAGGCTTCGTGTCTGCTTCATCAGCAACAGCTGCTGGCGTACAGGTTGGCGTAATCCTTCCTGATGCTGCTTCATCAGCTCGCTGGGAAACAGCAGACCGTGTATTCCTCGCAGCTGCATTCAAGAAGGCTGGCGTAACTGCTGACATTCAGAATGCAAACGGAGATAAGGCAAAGTTCGCAACAATCGCAGATCAGATGCTTGCTAAGGGCGTCAAGGTCTTGATCATGGCTGGACTTGATTCACCATCAACAGCTGCAATCCAGAAGAAGGCTGCAAAGTCTGGCGTTAAGACAATCGACTACGATCGTCTAACACTTGCTGGTTCAGCTTCATACTACGTTTCATTCGACAACGTAGCTGTTGGAAAGCTTCAAGGCCAGGGAATCAAGGCTTGCCTCGATGCAGCTGGTAAGAAGTCAGCAAAGATCGTTTACTTGAACGGTTCACCAACAGATAACAACGCAACACTCTTCAAGCAGGGTTATGACTCAGTTCTTCGCCCATCAATCAAGTCAGGTGCTTACACACTTGTTGACGATCAGGCTGTCCCAGACTGGGATAACGCAAAGGGTGGAGTTATCTTCGAGCAGCAGCTCACAAAGGCAGGCGGAACGCTTGATGCAGTTGTATCAGCTAACGAAGGTCTTGGACTTGCAGCTGTAGCTGTTCTCAAGAAGAACGGACTTAACGGCAAGGTATGCGTTTCAGGTCAGGATGCAACAGCAGACGGACTTGCAGCAGTACTTACAGGCGACCTTTCAAATACTGTTTACAAGGGTATTAAGGCACAAGCTAACGCAACAGCAGATCTCGCAGTTGCATTGGTAAAGGGCAAGAAGGTCACAACTGCAAAGGGCAAGACAAACGATGGAAAGCGTGATGTTCCATCAGTTCTTCTCGTACCAGTTGGAATCACAAAGGCTAACGTCAAGGTTGTCATCGCTGATGGCTTCCAGAAGCGTGCTGATGTTTGCAAGATTGCAACAGAAGCTGTTTGTAAGGCAAACGGTATCTAATTCATTAGAAACCAAAGCTTTACCTTGCTTCATATAGCAAATGCTTAAGGATCCGGTCCGGGGGTTACCTCGGACCGGATTCGCATTATTAAAGTTAATTCATTAAATGAAATTTTTATCGAGAGGCGCTCATGAGCACACCGTTGCTATCGCTTAAAGGAATCAACAAATCCTTTGGTCCGGTCCACGTATTGAAAGATGTTCACTTAGATATCTATCCAGGGCAGGTAACAGCGCTCGTCGGAGATAACGGTGCAGGTAAGTCGACTCTCATCAAATGTATCGCTGGTATCTACACACCAGAGAGCGGCGAAATAATTTTTGAAGGAAATAAGGTCGATATCGATGGTCCACGAGCTGCCACTGCGCTCGGCATTGAAATCGTGTACCAAGATCTCGCTCTCTGCGACAACCTCGACATTGTTCACAACATGTTCCTTGGCCGCGAAGAGAAGAAGGGCATCACACTTAACGAGACATCAATGGAGTCACTTGCACGCAAGACTCTTGATGGCCTCAATGTACGAACTGTGAAGTCAATTCGTCAGACAGTTTCATCTCTCTCAGGTGGACAGCGTCAGACCGTTGCCATCGCGCGTGCAGTTCTCTGGAACTCAAAGGTTGTTGTACTTGATGAACCAACTGCAGCCCTTGGTGTTGCTCAGACTGAACAAGTACTTAACCTGGTTCGTCGCCTTGCCGACAAGGGCTTGGCTGTTGTGCTTATTAGCCACAACCTCAACGATATTTTCCAAGTAGCTGACAATATTGCTGCTTTGTATCTCGGAAATATGGCTGCACAGGTAAAGAAGACTGATGTAACAACAAATCAGGTCATCGAACTTATTACGACTGGTAAATCTGAAGGAGTGACAAAGTAATGAATACTCAAGCGACTTTAGAGAAAGAATCCCTCAAGGGGGCAGCATCTAATTACCTCTCTCGAATCAAATCAGGAGATATTGGATCCCTTCCTGCCGTACTTGGCCTCGTTGCACTGATCGCAGTATTCGGCTTTATGTCTGAGTACTTCCTTACCAACCGCAACTTTGCAAACCTATTGACTCAAGCAGCTCCCGTAATGGTGATTGCTATGGGCCTTGTATTTGTGCTCTTGCTTGGAGAAATCGATCTCTCGGCCGGTTACGCATCAGGCGTATGTGGCGCCGTTCTTGTTCTTCTTGTTACCGACCACGGTTGGAGCTGGTACACCGCACTCGGAATGAGCATCGTCGTTGGTGCAGCGCTTGGAACATTTATCGGAATCCTTGTTTCACGACTTGGTATTCCTTCATTCGTTGTCACCTTGGCTGCCTTCTTGGCTTTCCAAGGCATCCTCCTTCTCCTTGCCGGTGAAGGCGGAACTATTCAAATAGCTGATGAAACTATCTTGGCTGTTGAAAATAGCAATATGACACCGATGCAGGGATGGATCCTGTGGGCAGTTGCTTCAGCGCTCTACGTACTCAGCGGCCTCCGTCGCATTAATTCACGTCGCAAGGCGGGTCTCGTTGTTGAACTTACTCAGCTCTGGGCGATGAAGACAATTGCACTTCTTATCATCACTGGTGTTGCAGTCTTCCAGCTCAATCAAGAACGTGGGCTATCAGAGACCAACAGCACTAAGGGCGTTCCTTACGTAACTCCACTTATCCTCGTAATTCTTATCGCGGGAACATTCTTGCTTTCAAAGACTGCTTTCGGTCGACATATCTACGCTGTCGGTGGAAATGCAGAAGCTGCACGTCGCGCTGGTATCAATGTAAAGCGCGTTCGTACAATTGCATTCGTTCTCTGTTCTTCTCTTGCTGCGATTGCCGGAATGCTCTTTGCATCTCGCATGAACTCAATCTCGCCTTCAACGGGTGGATCATCAACGCTGCTCTATGCAGTCGGTGCAGCAGTTATCGGTGGCGTTTCACTCTTCGGTGGAAAGGGTCGCATGCGCGATGCAATCCTCGGAGGTCTTGTTGTTGCTGTCATTGATAACGGCATGGGACTTCTTGGATACGGTGCAGGAATTCAATTCCTAGTAACTGGCGCGGTCTTGCTTGTATCAGCAGGAGTCGATGCAATTTCTCGTCGTGGAGCGCTCACTAACTAGCGCTTCACCGAGTAGTTACGCACGGATTTGTTGCATCAGCGAAAGGCGCGTAACCTTCGTGATGCAACTCCAGCGGGAGTGGTGAAATGGCAGACACGCAAGTCTTAGGAACTTGTGCTTCGGCGTGCGGGTTCAAGTCCCGCCTCCCGCACCAGAAGGGCTTTCATCACTATGGCTAAACAATCTCCAGCAAAAGCAAAGAAGTTACGTGGCGAATCTATGCGCGCTGCCGCTGCTCGTAAAGCAGAACGTGCCATGAGCAATTGCGAAGTTACACGCGGAGAAGTCGATCTTGATGCCTATGCAGCCGTTGATGGCCCTTGGCGCGAACTTGGTTTAGCAGCCCCTGCCCGCAGAGCACTCATTGATGGTGGCTATTACAAGTTAAGCGACCTTCGGAAAACTTCTCTCGATGAGGTGAAATCGCTTCACGGCATGGGACCAAACGCCATTCGAATCCTTACGACTGCGATGAAGAAGGCTGATCTTTCGTTTAGAAAGTGATTCCCTTAGACAACAAAACTATAAATAAGTAAAAGTAAGCCACCTGTGATGCCGACGGCTGCGGCGGTCTTGCTATCTAGAAGTTTCTTTCCAGCTGTTGTTAATGAAAGCCCGAGAACAAGCGCACCAGGAATAATGAGAAGCAGACTCTTGGACATATTGCTATCGCTACCTGTCTGGTAACGCAGATTAATTAGACCTGCTGCCAGGGCTGCGTAAGCACCCATACGAAAATTGTTAATGCGCTGCATATTCATAAGTAAAGGGTAAAGCAGAAGGGCGCCGGTTTCCCGACGCCCTTCCGTTAATTACTTATTAACTATTTATAGTTAATTAGTGATCTGCTGCCATACCTTCAGCGTGTGACTTCATGCGTGCAATCTTCAAAATTGTGAGACCGAATACGCACTTAGCCAAAACGTCTGCGATTGTGTAACCAACCTGTACGCCAACGAATGATGACGCTGTTGGGTCGCCGTTCATTCCGAGGATGTATGAGATTGGGTAAACGCCCCATGTAGCAATGAGAAGAAGACGTAGACGTCCGATTGTCTCTGCTACACCAGCTGGCTGGCGCTCCAATGACTTTCCTAGTTCTACGAAGAGAACGTAAAGGATGTAAAGGAATGGGATTGTTGAAAGAACACCGTAAAGGATTGCTGTGTTCTTATCTGATGTGATTTCTCCTGGGTAACCAAGAGCGATCATTGCTGCTGATGCTGGAACAAGTCGCATAATGAGTGACTTTGAAACTTCCTTTGCAAGAGCGAGTACAGCAATTACTTCAACGAGAAGTAGTGGAACAGTGAGAAGCCAGTCAACGTAGCGGTATGCCTCGTTGAATGCGCCCTGCTCGCCTGAAACGTTTACTGTCATACCTTCTGATGCTTCACCGAATGAGTTGAAGATTCGGTAGTAGTGGTAGCCAGCAATGAATGTAACCATTGATGACATCACTAGAGCATTGCGGTACTTAGGTAGAACTCGTGACTGTGATACGAGGGTGTACACAGTGCATGCGAGCATTGAGATCAAACCGAATGAAAACACGTTATAAACGAGGTTCCATTGATTGCTGTCGAGTGTTACTGACATGTAGTAAGCCTCCGTGAGTGCTATATCAGTGCGAATCGTTTGATTCGTAAGTTCAGTGACCCATGAAGTCCTCGAGGAGCCTCAGTGATCGCCGACAGAAGAAAGTGTGCGCCTGTTGCGAGGAATTTGCATCACCAAACTGGTTAATTTCGGGGATTATTTTTGGAGATGAGAGGCCGATTTACGCTCAATTTTTATTACTCAGGGGTAGGTATCCTTCTCGGATGCTGACTCAGTTGCGAGATGTCCGGGGATATCCCGGCTTCACTAGTTTGGCCATCTCTCGCTTTATTTCGAATGTGGGAAATGGCGTCTCCCCCATTGCACTTGCCTACGGAGTCCTCAGCCTTCCTAACTCCACCGGTAAAGATCTCTCAATCGTCATGGCTGCACGCTTTGTCCCGCTGCTGGCATTCATGCTCTTTGGTGGAGTTATCGCCGATAGATTCCAACGTAATCGTCTTGTTGGTGGAAGCGACATGATTGGTAGCTTCCTTGCAGCGCTCAGTGCTATCTCGCTCATCGTTGGTTTCTCAAGTACTTGGTTGCTTGCGCTGATGGGAGCGCTCTTTGGAATCCTTAACGCAATTTGGTGGCCAGCGATGTCAGGAGTTCTGCCTGAAATATTGCCGAAAGAGAAGTTGCAAGAAGGTAACGCGGTAATTGGATTAACTACCAACTTTGGATACATCCTCGGAACACTCGGCGGCGGAATTCTCGTATCAACCGTGGGCGCTGGTTGGGGCTTACTTGTTGATGCAATTTCATTCTTTACTGCTGGCGCAATTGTCTGGAACCTACCCATCATCGGAAAAGTGAAAGATAAGAGCCCAGGAATCATTCACGATCTTGCCGCAGGGTGGAAAGAATTTATCTCGCGCTCTTGGGTTATTGCGATGGTGCTTTCATTCGCGCTCATCAATATGGCCTTTGAATCGATGCTCTCGGTTTTAGGTCCTCTTAACTTTAATGATCCTGTTAGCGGTCCGCGTCAGTGGTCTTACAACCTTGCTGGACTTTCAGTCGGCATGCTCATTGGCGGTATCTGGGTGCTTAAAGTAAAGATTGGGCGTCCACTCTTCCTTGCCATGATTTTGATTGCGTTATCTGCAGTTTGGGATTTCACTCTCGCCTTTGATTCCCCCATCATCTTCTCTGTTCTTGCATCAGTTATTTCAGGTATCAGCCTTGAAGTATTTATGGTTACTTGGAATACCTCACTTCAAAGCCATGTTCCCGAAGAGTCTTACTCACGTGTCAGCTCTTATGACACCTTGGGCTCATATGGGATTGCTCCACTCGGCATAGTTTTTGCTGGTCCTCTTGCCATGCACTTTGGCGTAAATACGATTCTCTTCGTTACCGGAGGCGTGACACTGGTGGCATCTATTGCATCTCTCATGGTTCCATCGGTTCGAAACCTCAGAAACGATTAGGCTTACGGGCATGAGTACGGAGCCAACGCCCATAGAACCAAACCAGTTGCCTCCAAAGTTGCGCGGTTGGTTTCACTTAGCTGCAACACCTCTTGTCATCATTGCTTCACTCGTATTGTTTATTCTCAGTGGCGAATCATTTAAGTGGGCTGTAGCTCTCTACTCACTCACTGCAATCATGCTCTTTAGCGTCTCTGCGATTTATCACCGCGTACCGTGGGTTCCACGTAAGAAGAAAATTTGGCGACGTTGGGATCATGCAAATATCAATTTACTGATTGCAGGTTCTTACACACCATTTGCTGTTGCGCTCCTTGATGATCGAGATCGCAATGTTCTTCTTGCTGTTGTTTGGACAGGGGCTCTTATCGGGGTTGCTCTTCGCGTTTTCTGGGTTGGAGCGCCGCGCTTTCTCTATGTCGCTAACTACCTACTTCTCGGCTGGGTCGCAGTCATCTACACGCCTCAGCTCTATAAGGAGGGTGGGCTATGGGTGATTCTGCCTATTCTCATCGGTGGCCTTCTTTACTCAATTGGCGCCATCTTCTATGCGCTTAAATTGCCGGGGCGCAATGCAAAGTACTTCGGTTTTCACGAGCTCTTTCATATCTTTGTGCTCGCTGCATGGATTTCGCAGTACTTGGCAGTCTCTTTCGCCATTTACCGAAAGTAGCCTGATGCTCTAATCTTGGGCTCTTGCACCAATATCCCCGAGATTTGATTGAGAGTTAGACAATGGCAGAGAAGAGCTTCCGCAACTGGGTTGGTTTTCGCGATGAAGCAGAACGCGCACCAGTAGCAAACCCTGTCGATCGCATTCGCGAACTCGAATCACAACTTGCTGACCTCAAGTCTCGCCGCGACATCACCGGCTTAAGCCGCGAAGAATTTGAAATCTTAGCCACCGAAACTGCTATGTCGATGATTAAGTCTGCTCAAGCACGCGAAGCTAAAGCGCACGCAGCTGCCGAACGACTCGTAAACGAGACTACCCGCACGGCTCAGGATGCGATTGAAAGTGCTGAGAATAAAGCTCGCAGCATTCTTGCTGGAGCCGAATCTCGTGGACGTAAATATATTTCAGCTGCTGAAGTCGAAGCTTCTGAAATTGTTCGTGATGCAAGTCGCGAAGCATCAACAATTGCAGATGCAAAGGTGCGCGAAGCGGATTCTGTTGTTGACTCTAAGCGCCGCGAAGCAGTTGCACTTACAACAGCTGCTCGCCGCGAAGCAGAGCGAGTGATTTCTGAGGCAGCAGAAAATGTGGTCGAATACCGAGCATGGCTTGCAGATATCATCGCTGAGTCAGAGCGTCTTTATCGTTCACAGGCTAGTGCGCTCACTGCGGCTGAAACTGCAATCGCACAATCTCGCGAAAAACTCGATTCAGCTTTCGCGCGCCTCGGCAAGATGCAAGCTGCCGTGAATGACTCACTAAATTCAGATGGAACCGTTAAGAAATCTGCCCCTATTAAGGTCGAAAGCAAGCGCACACGTGTTGCAATCGCGGCGCCAAAGAAGTCGGTTGCAAAGAAAACCGCTTCAAAGAAGTCAGCCTCTAAAAAGCCGGCCGCAAAGCGTAAGTAATTTCTATGGCTACCAATCGCGGTATCCAATACATTCCTGCAATCGATGGCCTTCGAGCCGTCGCTGTCATTGCAGTGATGTTCTATCACTTGGGCTTCACGTGGATTCCAGGTGGCTTTCTTGGCGTTGATCTCTTCTTTGTTATCTCCGGATATGTCATTACGCGCTTACTACTTGATTCGATTGCACAAAGTGGTGGCCTTGATCTGCGAGGCTTCTACCTAGCCCGAGCTCGTCGCTTATTACCCGCCCTCATCTTCATGCTCGTTTCAACCACCATTGCTATCGGCATCTGGGCCCCCGATACGATCAAAAGGCTTCTGACTGATACGCCTTTCTCACTTACAGGCACTATGAATTGGTGGCTCGTTGCCCGACATCAGGATTACTTTGAAAGTATTGGACGGCCACCACTTCTACAACACACATGGTCGCTGGCCGTTGAAGTGCAGTTCTATCTTGTCTGGCCACTCATTCTCTATTTCATACTTAGAAAATTTGGCAAGAAGCACATCCCTGCTGCATCCCTCATTATTGCTGCTGCATCAGGTGCTGCACTTCTCCTTGTCTCTTTCTCACTCGATGCATCAAACGCTTCGAAGGTAAGCCACGTCTACTTTGGAACAGATACACATAGCATCGGGCTCTTTTTGGGTGCCGCTCTCGCTGTCAGCTGGATTCCTCAGAACTTTACAAAGACCGTATCGAAAAAGGCGCAAGACTTTATCGATGCAGTTGGATTTATAGGATTCTTCGGAATCATCGCTGCCTTTTTGTTGATTGATGAGAGTCAACCAACTCTCTACAAAATCGCTTTCCCACTTGCCGGTATATGTGGTGCTGCAATTGTTATGTCTGTAGTCCATCCTGCATCGCGATTTGCTCCTGTATTACAGAATCCAGTATTTCTATGGATTGGTGAACGCTCATATGCAATCTACTTATGGCACTGGGTTATTTTCCAAGTAACGCGACCATCTGTAGACCTTGCAGGACAAGAGTGGGCTCTCTACGCTCTGCGCATTTTGATTGTCTTTGCGCTCAGCGATATCTCCCTTCGATATGTCGAACTTCCGATTCGACGCGGCGTTATTCAATATTGGTTTAAAGGTCTTAAATATCGAACCAAGAAAGAGCGAACACTTCAAACGCGTTCATTTGCGATTCTCACCGTTGTAGTCCTCGCCATTGCTGCAGTCATCAGCGTCCGAGCAATTGGAATTGCCAATGATCAACGTGCAAAGCTAGAAGCCTCGCTAACGTCAGAACCTTCAGCGGTGGAACAAGTAACTACCGGTGGGCTCTGGGTAACAGGCGACTCAGTCATCTTGGGTATTCGTGCAGCCCTTGGAGAGAACGCACCCATTGCCATCATGAATGCACGTATTGGTAGACAAGCTGGCGAGCTCCTTGAGGTGATGAAGGTCGATCTGGCCAACGCCGCCGACTCCCCCGTTATCTTCAATCTAGGAAATAACAATGCTCTAGGCCGCGAACAGGTCCGTGAGATTTTTGAGCTAGTAAAGAACCAGCCTCAGATAATCGTTGTAAATACTGCAGTTCCGCGTGCGTGGCGCGAGGCCAATAACGAGCTCATCAATGAGATTGCTGCTCAGTACTCCAACACAACCATTGTTGATTGGAGTTCAATCTCTGAGGGTCACCCTGAATATTTCGCACCCGATGGCGTGCACCTCGTGCCTACTGGAGTCTCGGTCTATGTCGCAGAGATAGTAAAACTACTTAAGTAATTTGTGGCAAAGAAAAATCCCCACCCGATTACCGGATGGGGATTTTTTCTTACTTACGAATTATTCGAACTGACCTGCGAATCCAAATGCCTTCGCAGCACCTTCAGCGCCATCTGCATACACAGCAGTTACGCGGAATGATGTTGAGCCATCTTCTGAAGTCTTTGCAAACTCAGATGAAAGTGTTGTTGCTGAAACTTCTGAAACAACTTTCCATGCTCCCATATTCGAGCGAGTCTCAACCTTGTAGCCCTTTACATCTCCGGCAGGTGCCTTCCATGTAATGACCATTACCGACTTAGAGCTATCTTTCCAATTTCCAATGAAGCGTGATGGTGCTTCACCTGATGCAACTTCAGTTGCCTCTGGATCTGTTGCTTCCGCAGACTCTGTCGCCATTGGCTCTGCAGATGCTTCAATCGAAGGCTCTACAGCAGGTGCTGCATCATCAGAATCTTTGCTTGAGTTTGAGATAACGATTGCCGCAAGAAGAACTACTCCAACGAGCACTGCAAGGAGAGTCTTGCTTGAAGATCCCTGACGTGGTGCTGCAGATGGCTTTGCTGGCGCCTTTGCAGGAGCTGGCTTTGCAGCAGGTGTTGTTGAAACATTGACGCGTGCTGATCCAGTTGCTGGAACTGGAGGAACAACAAGCTTTGTCGCTGCCTTCTTCGCAGGAGACTTCTTCACAGCCTTCTTAACGGTTGCCTTCTTCGCAACAGCCTTTTTGGTTGTGGTCTTCTTCTTCGCAACTGCCTTCTTTGCTGTCGACTTCTTTGCTACTGCCTTCTTAGCTGTGGTCTTCTTCGCCACTGACTTCTTCTTTGCCGCTGTCTTCTTTGCAGGAGACTTCTTGGCTACTGACTTCTTTGCGACCTTCTTAGGCGCAGACTTCTTAGCCGTTGTCTTCTTGGCTGCTGTCTTCTTCTTTACTGCCACGGTATATCTCCTTGAGTTATGAAACGGTGGAATATAAGGAAAAGTTTAACCTAGGGATTTGAGCAAAGTGATCACATGCGGTGCTATTGCACGGAGTGATTTCCCGCGATGGCTAATCGCATCCTTCTCTTCTGCGCTCATTTGTGCGCTGGAGAGCTGTAATCCATCTGGCCTAAAGATTGGGTCGTAGCCAAATCCTTGTTCGCCAATTGGTGCGCGCAGAATCCAGCCGTCGAAGTGGGCTTCTTCGCAATGGCTCCTGCCGTCGGGAAGATAGAGAGCTGCAACGCAGGTGAAGTGCGCGCTTCGCTTCTCATCTGGAATATCTGCTAATTGTTCTAAGACCTTTGCAGTATTTGCTGCATCATCGCCATGGTTTCCAGCCCATCGGGCCGAGAAAATTCCAGGATCGCCATTGAGTGCATCGACACAGAGTCCACTGTCATCTGCAATTGCTGGAATCCCTGTTGCAATAGACATTTCTCTCGCCTTCTTCAAAGCATTAGCTTCGAAGGTATCTCCATCTTCAATGACATCGTGCAAATCTGGGAATTGATCAAGACCTACTAGATCAATCTCTCCAGGAGCAACCGCGTCCAAGATGCGGCGGAACTCTTCAATCTTTCCTTTATTGCGCGTTGCAAGTAAGAGCTTATGTGCCATTTACTTTGCGAGAGCTTGCTTCTGGAGTTCAGTGAGGGTTGCAGATCCTGCAACTGCCAAGTTAAGAAGTGAATCAAGGAGCGCGCGATCAAATGGTGCGCCTTCAGCAGTTCCTTGTACTTCAATAAAGCGGCCATCACCTGAACAGACAACGTTCATATCTGTTTCAGCACGGACATCTTCTTCGTAACAGAGATCAAGCATTGGAACTCCATCAATAATTCCGACGCTTACTGCTGCCACTGAATCAGCAAGTGGCTTTGCCCCTGCCTTCACATGTCCTTCTTTTTGCGCCCATGAGATTGCATCAGCGAGTGCGACATATGCACCAGTAATTGCTGCTGTTCGAGTTCCGCCATCAGCTTGTAAAACATCGCAGTCAATGACGATTGTATTTTCGCCAAGTTCCTTCATATCAACGATTCCACGTAATGAACGTCCGATGAGGCGAGAAATTTCTTGTGTGCGTCCACCCAACTTACCCTTAACGCTTTCACGATCTGAACGAGTATGTGTTGCTCGCGGAAGCATTGAATATTCAGATGTAACCCAGCCATTGCCGGAATCCTTAAGCCAGCGAGGAACACCTGGAGTAAATGAAGCAACGCAGAGAACGCGAGTCTTTCCGAATTCAACGAGCACAGAACCCTCGGCATGATCGAGCCAACCTCGTGTGATTTTGATGTCGCGAAGCTGATCTACTGATCGTCCATCGTTGCGTGCCATGTCATGCCCCATTTTCTGAATGTGTTGGTATTAGAGAACTTGATGTTGAACAGAACCTACTTCAGGTCCTAAGAAGCGTCGTGCAAGCACTTCAAAAGCTTTGGCATCGCCAGTAGCAAGAAAACGGTGTGTAGCAGGCGTCTCTGATGGCTGACGCAAGAGTGAATTCTCAACGAGTACGCGGTAGAGATCTTTTGCCGTCTCTTCGGCGCTCGATACGAGTGAGACGCCATTACCCATTACATAAGAAATAACACCCGTAAGAAGTGGGTAGTGAGTACATCCGAGAACCAAGGTATCAACCTCAGCATCAATCATCGGTTGTAAGTATTCGCGGGCAACCTTGGTGATTGCATCTCCGGAAGTTTCACCGCGTTCAACATATTCAACAAAGAGTGGGCAAGCTATGGATTCAATCTTTAGCTGGGGCGCTGCAGCAAATGCATCGAGATAAGCCTTCGATTCAATAGTTGCTCTAGTTCCGATTACTCCAACTTTTCCTGAGCGAGTAGCCGCTACAGCGCGACGTACTGCAGGCTGAATAACTTCAACGACTGGAACTGAATAACGCTCACGTGCATCACGCAACATGGCAGCACTTGCTGTGTTGCAGGCAATAACAAGAGCCTTTACGCCTTGATCGACAAGAAAGTCGAGAGTCTCTAGAGCAAAGTCACGAACTTCAGCGAGTGGACGAGGACCATAAGGTCCGCGAGCGGTGTCGCCAATGTAGAGAGTTGATTCATTGGGAAGCTGATCGAGAATTGCGCGGGCTACAGTGAGTCCGCCGACGCCAGAATCGAAGATACCGATTGGCGCGTTACTCATGGAATAAGTCTAACCGTGAGGCGGCGTTAAGCCCAAAGAGTGCCGTCGAGCCCTTCAGTTGCCTCTTCAATCTGCGAGCCATAAACGCCTGTAGATAAGTATTTCCAGCCTGCATCGCAGACGATGAATGCGATATCCGCATCTCGTCCATCGCGAATTGCTTCCTTGCCCATAGCAATTGCTGCATGAAGAATTGCGCCTGTTGAGATTCCTGCAAAAATTCCTTCGACTTCAAGTAATTCACGTACGCGCTTTACTGAATCTTCTGCACCTACAGAGAAGCGACGAGTTAATACTGTTGCATCGTAAAGTTCTGGAACAAAACCTTCATCAATATTGCGAAGTCCGTATACAAGCTCTCCATAACGAGGTTCAGCTGCAATGATCTGAACATCTGGATTCTGTTCGCGAAGATAGCGACCAGCGCCCATGAGTGTTCCAGTGGTGCCAAGGCCAGCGACAAAGTGGGTAATTGTTGGAAGATCTTTGAAAATTTCTGGGCCGGTGCCGTTGTAATGCGCTGCTGTATTTGCAGGGTTTCCATATTGATACAGGAATACGTAGCTTGGATTCTGTGCAGCGATTTCTTTTGCTACACGGACCGCTTCATTTGAACCACCAGCTGCAGGTGAGGAGATGATTTCGGCTCCCCACATCTCAAGCAGTTGGCGACGTTCAGGGCTTGTGTTCTCTGGCATCACGCAGATGAGTTTGTAACCGCGCACCTTTGCAGCCATCGCAAGAGAGATTCCAGTATTGCCACTGGTTGGTTCAAGAATTGTTGAGCCTGGCTTAAGTAAGCCATCTTTCTCTGCAGCTTCAATCATGGAGAGCGCTGTGCGATCTTTAATTGATCCAGTTGGATTTCGATCTTCCATCTTTGCCCACAAACGAACATTGGGTGCAGGTGAGAGTCGAGGAAGGCCAATAAGCGGTGTATTACCTACCGACGATTCGAGAGAGTCGTAACGTGCCAAAATTATCCGCCAGCGACTGCAGGCAAAATTGTTATGGAGTCGCCATCTTTAATCTGCGCTTCAAGTCCACCAAGAAAACGAACATCTTCATCGTTGACGTAGACGTTGATGAAGCGACGAAGCGCTCCGTTTTCAAGAAGGCGTTCTCCGAGACCGGCGTACTGTGCATCAAGATCTGCAATAACTGCAGAGAGGGTTGCACCAGATGCCTCTACGGACTTTTGGTCCTTGGTATATGGGCGCAAAATTGTTGGGATACGTACGTCGATTGCCATAGTGATAATTATGTCGAAAAAGAGCTGTGAACTCTAATTGAAAGTATCAGTCAGTAATTGTGACGGGTTCCTCGGTGACTACGCCGTCGATGATGCGATATGAGCGAAACTCTGTTGCAGGTGCAATCTCTTCGCGTGTAGAGACCAGCACATAATGCGCACCGGGCTCGCCCGCATAGGCGATATCTGTACGAGATGGGTAGGCCTCAGTCTCAGTGTGCGAGTGATAGATCACGACAATCTCTTCATCGTTGTCATCAACCTCGCGATAGAGCGCAAGGAGATCTTTCGGATCAAATTCATAGAAAGTTGGTGAGTGGGCCGCATTGAGCATCGGCTTATGGCGAAGTGCTTTGTCAGAGCCAACTGGGCCGAGGATTACACCGCAACATTCATCGGGATATTCACTGCGCGACTGTTCGAGAATTGCATCAACAAATGTGCGTGAAATCTCGAGTGACATAACAGAATCCTACACAAGAATTTCTAGTGGCGAGAACTTACGAGTTACCGAGCTGTGATTCTTCATCTTCATCAGCATCATCAATTAGGGCTGATAGCAAAGTCTCTTGCAGCCAACCCAACCATGTGTAGACCGCATAGACGCCTCGTAATGGATCATCAGGTGCCAAGAGTTCGAGCTCTTCATGCGAATTGTTCTGCACCTTTAATCTGACACCAAGTGCAAGTCGAATATCGTTTATCGCGCCTAGCCAGGCATTTGCATTGTCATGATCTAAATCAATGATGCCATCATCGGAAGATTTCAAATGAATACGCATAGAGATTGCATGTGCTTGTTTCTTCTGTCGCAAAGTCGCTTCTGTGTATCTTCTAAATTCTGATGCATCTACTTGATCTGCATATGCATTGGGAAGTAAACGATGAAGAACTTCATCTTCTGGTGGAGAATCGTGTGAAGTAATTCCCACCATTGCTGCTAGCGGGTCATCATGGCCATGATCATGGCGTTCGGCCAGCAACTCAATTATCTGTTCGCAGAGATTGAGGAGAACTTCCTTTTCACTGTCTGCGAATGTGGCCACATATGAGTGATCTCCGTGGCGCTTAAATCCTTCGGTAGCGGTCATAGTTGATCGCCGCGTTGCAAGGTGGCCCAGAGCCCATACTCGTGAAGACGTGCCACATCATGTTCCATCTCTTCGCGGCTGCCCGTAGAAACGATGGCCTTGCCGTCATTATGAACTTGCAGCATCAACTCTGTTGCGCGCGCTTTCGAATATCCGAAGAGCTCCATAAAGACATAGACCACATAAGTTTGAAGGTTTACCGGGTCATCCCAAACGATGGTGACCCAAGGTGTATCGCCAGAAAAGATTGCACGAATCTCTTCTTCGATTTTATCTGCAGTCTTTACCATCACCGGCTAATGATATTAAAGGTTGGGCTGCTGGCCACGTTCCAGAGCGAATCTGCAGCAACAGTTACTCTAAGCGGGATAACTCCTCGTGGATAGCCGCTTAATGTGATTGTGAAATTGCCTTGTGCATCCGTAAGAACTGCGGTTCCGGTTGCTTTCCACTCTTTTCCAACAAGTCGTTCGAGCGAAACTGAACTTCCTGCAAGTCGTGGCCTGATATTTCCAGTGATGGTTATTGGAGCCGCAGACTTAACTGTTGCTGGCGCTGAGACAACAAGTAGTCGATTGACTGAGACTGGGAATTCAGGGCTTAGGCCTTCTGTGCGTTCCCATGTTGCATCCGATGCGACTCGAATAGCGGTGCTCTTTCCAACAATGACGGCTTTTTCAATCTTTCCATCAATTCCAGAGGTAGCTGTTGCAAGTAGTCGCCATGTTGAATCACCTTGTGATTTACCTTCAATGCGAATTGGAACTCCAGCAACAGCAGATTTATCTTTAATTGCTATCAGCGCATTTACAGTAATTGGATTTCCGTAATCAACAACGTTCTTATCAATAGCAGCAGTAAGAGTTACTTGATCTGGCGCAACTGATTTAGCAACAGTTCGAATTGCTTCCATGGCAAGGGGTTCTTCCATGCCGAAAGTCCACGCCGTAATTCCACCAATGCGATATTTGCTGACAAGATCTGCGCGTAGCGCCCAACTTCGTGCATCTTGGTACCAAGCAGTTCGCGATGCTGTGCACGATGTAGATAAACCTGTTGCGGTAGTTCCGTTATAGACCTTTTGATATGAGAAAGTCATCTCGCCAAATTGCTCGTTATAGGTAGGAACAGCGCCATATGTTGCTGCCAGTGCTGCTGCATCGCGCATCACAAACGTTGCAGCTTTTGCACCGGGTTTGACTGTGTTAATTACGTTTGCAGGACAGACGCCAGTTACCGCTGTCACCCAGTCGCGTCCATATCCAGGTACTCCAACAAAGACTTTTGAGGCAGGCATAATCGAAACAGCGTATTGCACCGTGCGTTCGGTCCAGGTGATGGGGCCAATTGGACCTACCTTCGATACGGAATAGTCGTACGTCATGATTCGCAACTTATCTATGTAAGGCGCAATAGCAGCCCAGGCATAAACAAAATAACCTTTTTGAGCGCCACTTGGGTTCAGTACATAGGGCGTTGAGACTGAAAGTAATTTTTTCTCTGCCCGCAATGCGGCGCTCAACTCCTTAACGAGTGCAACCCACGAAGGCGCCGTGCTTGACCATGTGCTGTTTCCATCGACGAAAGCAAAACCTTCAAAATCAAGATCAATTCCGTCGTAGTTATTTGTACGCACTAAATTCATAATCGCATTTACGACTTGTGTGCGCGAAGTGGGATTCTTAAGTAACCCTGCCAAAACTAATTTGCTTGTTCCATCAGTGATTGTTGGAATAATCGAAAAACCTGCATTGCGCATCGCGGTGAGCGGCTCAGAGATAGGAACACTCGGGTTTGCTGGTGCATATAAATCTGCGACGTATGGGGCTTTTGTTTTTCCATCAAATTTCAGGGTGTACCAGAAGGGCATAACTTCACGAACTAGATCCGCATTGTTAAGTGCATCGGGAAGCGCTGTCTTCATGGAGTAATAAGGAATCCAGCCAGTCATGATCTTTCGTGGAGGATTGTCATCGGCACGGGCTGGAACAGTCAGAGCTGTTGCAAAGAGTGAGAGAGATGCGATGACTACAGCTGTTGAACGGAAGAGGTTCTTTGCCATGGCATTCCTCTCTGTGAAATTAGTGCTCTAGCGGTGTCCAGGTCGTATCGGTCGTTGCAAAGAGTGCCATATCAATCTGCCGACCATCATCAC
>JBJONB010000008.1:0-36381 GCA_046052045.1 Actinomycetota bacterium
GCTGCCTTCTTGCGACGCTTTGGAGCTGCCTTCTTTGCAGCTGGCTTAGCAGCTGACTTCTTCTTGCGCTTTGGAGCTGCCTTCTTAGCAGCTGCCTTCTTACGGCGCTTTGGTGCAGCTGCCTTTACAGCAGCCTTCTTACGACGCTTTGGAGCTGCTGTCTTAGCAGCTGCCTTCTTGCGCTTCTTTGGAGCAGATTTCTTAGCTGCAGCCATGTGTTTATCTCCTAATCGGAAGGGTTCGGATCCGTCACCCAAACCTGTTTCGTGGATAAGTGTGACGGAATAAAGAAAAAAATGCCACTACATAGTGAGAAATTTCGCAGTGCGTGTCGCTAATTATTTTTTTATTTTTAATGTGCTGTTACGCAATTTTGCTCAGTAAATTTCTCGATGGCTCAAGAAATTTCACCGATATTTTGGTGAAAAAGTTAAATATTTGATTGAGAGTTAAGAATTTTCCCGATTTTTACGAATTTCTCGCTCTCGAACGGCAAATTCGTTCGTTTCGACGTCGTATTTCCACATTTTCGGCAAGAAAATTGCCAAAAATCCGACCACAACGACGCACATCAGCCCTCCAGAAGTTACCGAAAAGGACAAGCTGGTAGCTGCAGCCATCGATGCGGCGCGAAGTTGCCCCGCTAATGGACCGACTGAATATGAAAGAAGTTCGATTCCAGCAAGTCGTCCGCGGAAGTTATCGGGGATGGTCTGGTTCCAAATATTTCCTCGGAAGAGTGCGCTGACCATGTCGAAGGCCCCGGCAATAGTCAGGAAGATGAGAACGAGGATCAGTGAGTTGCTCAAACCCGCAGCGGCAACTGCCAGGCCCCAACCCATGGCGGCCAGAATGACGGCGCGACCATGGTATCGATAGGTGCGAGTCCAGCCGGAAGTCAGAGTGATAAAAACTGAGCCGACGGTAATTGAGGCATAGAAGAATCCGAGCGCCCAAGGTGCATTTAATTGGTCGGCCCAAAATGGATAGAGCGCCATCGGCATTGCAAGTGTCATTGCAGCGAGATCAATAATGTACGTGCCTAATAAATCTTGGCGTTTGAATGCATATTTCACACCATCAAATAACGCTGCCAGAGATGGCTTTTCAGCCTCCTTTGAAGGCGGGATAGATCGCACTCGCGCAAGGAAAAATAATGAAAGCAAGTACGTTCCAATATCGACGACAAATCCGGCGCTGACTGACATCGTTGAGAAGATAATTCCACCCAACGTTGGTCCGAGGATGACTCCAAGCTGCCAACGCAAACTTAAGAGAGCACTTGCCGCCGGCAAATCTTCATGGCTAACCAGGCGCGGCAACATCGCATCCATGGAGGGGCGCTGCAATCCATCGACGACTGCAAAGAAGGCCGCGACGAGATAGATGATGAATGTCTTTGGGCTACCCATGAGCGAATTTCCAAGAAGGACGAGGACCAATACAAGAGCCCCGGCTTCGGTTGCCCAGACCATCTTCTTGCGATCGACAGAATCGGCGAGGACTCCGCCGTACAGTCCAAAGATGATGAGCGGAACGATTTCAACGACGCCTAATAGTCCGACCGCTAGGTAGGAACCGGTCAGCTCTTTGAGTTGAAATGGCATTGCAACGTAAGTAATCATCGATCCGAAGTAGGAAATGAGCCCCGCAGTCCAGAGATTGCGGAAATCTGGGTACTTTTTGAGCGGAGTTAGGTCGATTGCAAACTTTGCCATCCGAGAAAACTAGTGGAAAGTCTCTCTTTCGGTTGGAAACGTTCCGGATCGAACTTCCTCGGCGAATTCTTGGGTGGCATCGAAGAGTTCCTTGCGCAGATTTCGGTAGGCCTTAGCCAGCTTTGGGGGATTGGCGGTGAGGCCAGCCATATCTGTCCAGACAAGAACCTGGGCATCGCAATTACTTCCGGCGCCGATTCCGATCGTTGGAATAGAAAGGGCTGCAGTAATTCGTGCCGCTAAATCTGCGGGGACAAGTTCTAGAACGATGGCAAATGCGCCAGCTTTTTCGAGGGCGAGAGCCGCTTCCAGAATCGCTTCTCCATCGGTACGGCCCTGCACGCGATAGCCACCTAGTTGATGAAGTGATTGCGGGGTAAGGCCCAAGTGGCCCATAACAGGAATGCCGGCAGAGGTTAACTTCTCAACAGTTGCTAGGTGGGCACCTTCTAGCTTTACCGCCATCGCACCTGACTCTTTAAAGAATCGTGTTGATGTTGCAAGTGCTTGTTCAGGAGATGATTCGTAAGAACCAAAGGGAAGATCTGCAATAACCAGGGCGCGCTTTGAGCCGCGAACAACTGCTCGGGTCAATGGAATCAAATCATCGACAGAGACAGGGATGGTGTTCTCTTCGCCTAAGAAATTATTGCCGGCGCTATCGCCCACTAATAGGACAGGGATACCGGCCTCATCGAAGATCGATGCCGTCATCTGTTCGTAGCTGGTGAGCATCGCCCATTTCTCGCCGCGCTCTTTTGCAGCGCGCAGGTCGAGGATGGTCACGCGTCGGTGGGACGCACCGCCATAAAGGGTCGTTGAAGTACTCATATTTTTCTCCTGCCTCGAAGCCTCATGCGAGGTCCCCGGGTCGACACAAATGGTACTCCCGTTACTCTTGAACTATGAAGTTGCGATTGGCGCTAGCTCAAATCAACCCCACGGTCGGTGACCTTGCGGGTAATGCTGCGCTGATAAAGCAATCAGTAGATCAAGCAGTAGGCGCAGGTGCGCATATCGCGATCTTCCCCGAGATGGTTCTGACCGGTTATCCCGTAGAAGATTTAGCGTTACGTCCTTCATTTCAGGTAGCCAGTAAATCCGCGCTAGCGGCGCTCGCCTCTGAACTTGATAAGTCCATCGTCTCCATCGTCGGATACCTCGACCAGGTCGATGGCAAGCCGCAGAACATGGTCGCAGTTATTGCCGGCGGTGAAGTAAAGGCGCGATATGCCAAGTGCCACTTACCTAACTACGGCGTATTCGACGAATTCCGAAATTTCGTAGCAGGGGATTCAACTCTGGTTGTCCGCATCCACGGAGTCGATGTCGGAATCGCAATCTGTGAAGACCTCTGGATTGATGGCGGTATTACTTCACAGCTAGCCGCCCGCACACCAGGACTCGTCATTGTTCCTAATGGATCTCCTTATGAACGCGCTAAAGATGATGTGCGCTTAGCTCTTGTTACCAAACGCGCTCACGAGGCTAAAGCCCCACTTGCCTACGTCAATATGACAGGTGGCCAAGATGATCTGGTCTTTGATGGCGACAGCATTGTCGTAAATGCCGAAGGAGCGGTCATTGCACGAGCGCCTCAATTTGAAGATGGCGTCATGATTGTCGATGTAGAAGCAGCCACTGGAACATCAACGCCCGATGTGGTTATCTCTGAAGATTTGGTCGAGATTGCAAGGCCTTCTATTCCTGGAATCGCACATCGCTTGGGCGATGAAGAAGAGATGTGGAACGCAATCGTTGTGGGCCTTCGCGATTACGTCATTAAGAATGGATTTAAATCTGTTCTCGTCGGTCTTTCTGGTGGCATTGATTCCGCACTCGTTGCAGCCCTTGCCGTTGATGCCCTTGGCCCTGATCGAGTTCATGGTGTGGGCATGCCAAGTAAGTACTCATCTGATCATTCGATTGCCGATGCTGAAGCAATGGCTGCAAATACCGGACTAGCTTTTCGTATCGTTGAAATTCAGAAGATGGTTGATGCCTTCCGTGACCAGGTAGAACTGACCGGTCTTGCCGAAGAGAACTTGCAGGCTCGTGTTCGCGGAACAACGTTGATGGGTCTTTCTAATCAGCACGGCCACTTGGTATTGGCAACCGGCAATAAGTCAGAGCTTGCCTGCGGATATTCAACTTTGTATGGCGATGCTGTCGGTGGCTATGCGCCGATTAAAGATATTTACAAGACCGATGTCTGGGCACTTTCGCGCTGGCGCAATCAGGTAGCAAAAGAGGCGGGGGAAGTTCCACCTATTCCTGAAAACTCGATTACTAAAGAGCCTTCTGCTGAACTACGTCCTGACCAAAAGGATTCTGATTCACTACCCGAATATGAAATTCTTGATCAAGTACTGAAGGCATATGTCGATGACGACCTAGGGCGCGATGCCTTGATTGCAGCCGGCTTTGATAAAGAGTTGGTCATGCGAGTTATCGCGATGGTGGATAAGGCTGAATACAAGCGCCGCCAATATCCGCCTGGCACCAAGGTTTCCAAGCGTGCCTTTGGCAAGGACAGGCGCCTACCAATGACAAGCAAGTGGCGCGAACTCTAATTTTGTAACACTGCCGTAACTTCGCTTTGGCACGATGGGGCACATGTCCCCAAGTGAAAACATGAGCAAGCAGCAAGAGTTCGTTCTTCGCACAATCGAAGAACGCGATATCCGTTTTATCCGTCTGTGGTTTACAGACATTCTCGGAACTCTGAAATCTGTGGCTATTGCACCTGCTGAACTTGATAGTACTTTTGAAGAAGGCATCGGCTTCGACGGTTCTGCGATTCAAGGATTCGCTCGCGAATTTGAATCCGATATGTTGGCAAAGCCAGATCCCTCAACTTTCACCATCTTGCCGTGGCGCGCTGAAGCACAAGGTGCTGCACGCATGTTCTGCGATATCACTTTGCCTAACGGTGAAGCATCTCCTGCCGACCCACGCAATGTTCTTCGTCGCACATTAGATAAGGCAGCGAAGATGGGATACACCTGTTACACCCACCCTGAAATTGAATTCTTCCTCTTTAAATCACAACCAGAAAAAGGTGTTGCACCAGTTCCTGTAGATCAAGGTGGCTACTTCGATCACACACCAGCTGTTGTGGGGCATGACTTCCGCCGCCAAGCAATTACTTTGCTTGAGGCAATGGGAGTCTCAGTTGAATTTAGCCACCATGAAGGTGCTCCCGGTCAGCAGGAAATTGATCTTCGTTATGCAGATGCCTTAAGCACTGCCGATAACATCATGACTTTCCGTCACGTAATCAAGGAAGTTGCACTGAACCAAGGTTTCTTTGCATCCTTTATGCCCAAGCCATTTACCGAACATCCTGGCTCTGGAATGCACACACACGTTTCACTCTTTGATGGCGAGAAGAATGCTTTCTATGACGATAAGGCAGAACTCAATCTTTCAACTGTCGGCCGTCAATTTATTGCTGGCATCTTGAAGCACGCTGCTGAAATCACAGCCGTCACCAACCAGTGGGTCAACTCTTATAAGCGTCTACAAGGCGGGGGAGAAGCTCCATCGATTATTAACTGGGGCCACAACGACCGCGGCGCACTTGTGCGTATTCCTATGTATAAGCCAAATAAAGAGAACTCAACGCGTATCGAATTCCGCTCACCAGATTCTGCGTGTAACCCATACCTTGCCTATGCAGTGATGATTGCAGCCGGCCTTAAGGGAATCGAGAAGAAGTACATCCTCGAACCTTCTACAGATAACCAACTTCTTCCATCAAATCTTGAAGAGGCAATTTTGGTGATGGAGAAGAGCGAGCTAGTTCGCGAGACTTTAGGTGAGCATGTTTTCGATTACTTCTTGCGAAACAAGCGTGCTGAGTGGCAGGACTATCGCCGCCAGGTAAGCGCCTACGAATTAGATCGATATTTACCTGTCCTTTAACAGGGATTCGTGAGGAGTTCTTTGTAGCCTTTACCCATGGCTAAAGAGATCAACGCATCAAGTATTCGTCGCTACAACCTCGTTGCAGGTGTATTCCACTTTGCGCAAATGGTTGCCGTACTGGCACTAGCTAACGACTTCACACTTCCAATCGCTGCCCGCTACATGGCAGGCCCTCCAGGAAGCGTCTTTGCTGACCCAATCACATTGTTCAATGCCCCAATTGGTATCACTGTTGCAATCTTCTTGGGACTCTCTGCCTTCTTCCACTTCTTAGTTGCCAGCCCACAATTCTTCGTCCGCTATAGCGCAGGGTTAGCCGCACAACGCAATTACTTCCGCTGGGTTGAGTACTCAATCTCTTCATCAGTGATGATTGTTCTGATTGCTTTGATTACCGGAGTATCTGATGTTGTTGCACTCATTGCCCTCTTTGGCGTGAATGCTTCAATGATTCTCTTCGGTTGGTTGCAAGAAAAGTACGAGCAGCCAGGTAACGGCGGATGGCTTCCCTTTATCTTTGGTTGCATTGCAGGTGCAGTTCCATGGATTGGATTACTTTTCTACGTCTTGGCTATCGGTGGCCCTGGAGATACCAAAGCACCAGCATTCGTTTATGGAATTGTTTTCTCCATCTTCGTCTTCTTTAATACCTTCGCGATAGTGCAGTATCTGCAATATAAGAAAGTCGGAAAATGGTCTGACTACTTACGCGGAGAAAAGACTTACATCACGCTCTCATTGGTCGCTAAATCAGCGCTGGCTTGGCAGATCTTCTCTGGCACCTTGATTCAATAACCCATTGCAGGTTATCCTTATCGTCTAATGAAGCTCCGCGGACTCCTCCTTATCCGCCGTAGCGAGGCCTAAAGACCGGTCTCCTCGCTGCGGAGTTTGGTGTTGCCGGTAAACACCTTCGGATAACCAAACAAATAAGGAGCAGTTAAATGAATTTCCCAAAGCAGAAGCCATCGAAGATGCCGGTGCATCGTTATGCACCATTTATCCCTGTAGAACTTGAAGATCGCACCTGGCCGAGCAAGAAGATGACCACGGCACCACAGTGGTGTTCTGTCGACCTTCGTGATGGCAACCAAGCTCTCATTGATCCAATGGATACACCTCGCAAACTTGCGATGTTTAAGTTACTCGTTGCCATGGGTTACAAAGAGATTGAAGTGGGATTCCCATCTGCATCTCAGACTGATTTCGATTTCGTTCGCAAGATTATTGATGAAGATTTAATTCCTGACGATGTGATCATCCAGGTACTTACTCAGGCTCGCGAACCGCTTATCCGCCGCACCTACGAGGCAATCAAGGGCTCCAAGCAGGCAATCGTGCACCTCTATAACTCAACCTCTACTTTGCAGCGCCGTGTTGTATTCGGACTCGATAAAGAAGGCATTAAGAAGATTGCAACTGATGGAGCTCAGCTCTGCCTCGATCTCATGAAGACGATTCCAGAGACCAAGGTTTCATTTGAATATTCACCTGAGTCATACACAGGCACCGAACTCGAATTCGCAGTAGAAGTGTGTAACGCAGTCAATGATGTTTGGAAGCCAACTCCACAGTGGAAGACGATTATGAATCTTCCTGCGACTGTCGAAATGGCTACGCCAAATGTCTATGCAGATTCGATCGAATGGATGTGTCGCAACCTCAACAACCGCGACAGCGTCATCGTTTCATTGCACCCACATAACGATCGCGGAACTGGTGTTGCAGCTGCAGAACTCGGCTACCTTGCAGGTGCTGACCGCATCGAAGGAACTTTGTTTGGTAACGGAGAACGTACGGGAAACGTATGTCTTGTAACCCTTGGTATGAATATGGTTTCGCACGGCATTGATCCACATATTGATTTCAGCGACATTGATGAAATACGTCGCACAGTCGAATACGGCAATCAATTACGAGTACCTGAACGCCATCCATACGGTGGAGACCTTGTCTTTACAGCATTCTCTGGTTCACACCAAGATGCAATTAAGAAGGGCTTCGAACACCTAGAACGAGATGCAAAGGCTGCGGGAAATACAGTCGATAACCACACATGGGCTGTGCCATATCTTCCTATCGATCCAAAAGATATTGGTCGCTCATACGAGGCGGTTATCCGTGTGAATTCACAGTCAGGTAAGGGTGGAGTTGCTTACTTGATGAAGAACGAACATCACCTTGATCTTCCACGTCGCCATCAAATTGAATTCTCAAAGATTGTTCAGGCAAAGACTGATAACGAAGGTGGCGAAGTAACGGCAGAGCAGTTATGGAACATTTTCGAAGATGAATACCTGCCAACAGATTCAGCACCATGGGGACGTTTCCGACTTAAGGGAATGTCACAAGTTTCTGTGATGGGTGAAGATGTTCAACTCACTGTGAAGATGACTGATCGTGGAGAAGCTGTTGAGTTAGCCGGAACAGGTAACGGACCAATCGCAGCGTTCTGTCATATCTTGCAGAACTACGGCGTCGATGTTCGTGTCCTTGATTTCCACGAGCACGCATTGTCATCAGGAGGCGATGCGTCAGCTGCTGCCTACCTCGAGTGCGCAATTGCAGGAGATGTCTTCTGGGGAGTCGGAATCGACCCAAATACAACGACTGCTTCTCTTAAAGCTGTCGTGTCTGCAATCAATCGCGCTATTCGCTAACTATCGTACGCAGTATGTCTGCGCCTCAAACAAAGCTTTATCGCGATGAGGCGATCATTCTGCGGACACAAAAATTAGGTGAAGCAGATCGCATCATCACTCTGCTTACTAAAGAGCATGGCCGTATTCGTGGTGTAGCAAAGGGCGTTCGCCGCACCATGTCGAAATTTGGGGCGCGCCTTGAACCCGGTAGCCATGTCGATATTCAGATGCATTCAGGTAAAACCTTCGACACCATTACTCAGGTGGAAGCCATCATGAATTACGGCGAGGCCCTGACTGAGGATTACCAGCGCTGGACAATTGCTCACGCGATTCTTGAAACAGCAGAACGTTTTACTCAACAAGAAGAAGAGCCAGCAGCACAAGAATTTCACCTTGTTGTCGGTGGCATGAAAGCACTCGCTGAAAACCGTTACGACTCATCTCTCATCCTTGATGCATTCTTACTGCGATCACTTTCAATCGGCGGGTATGAACCATCAATGACTGCATGCTCTCGCTGCGAAAAGCCAGGACCTCACCGTTACTTCTCATTGGTCGGCGGTGGATCTGTCTGTATCGATTGCCGCCCATCTGCATCAGCAACAGCTTCGAGTGAGGCCCTTGAATTAATGCAGGCGCTTCTTAAAGGCGATTGGGATATTGCAGAAAAAAGCGAACCAAGACATCGCCGAGAGGCTAGTGGTTTGGTAACTGCTTACCTACAATGGCACCTTGAACGCGGACTACGAAGTTTGCCGATGGTCGAGAGGGCTTAGTTAGACACTGATGGCTAAGAAGATTGAGATTCCCCAGCACATCGCAATCGTGATGGATGGAAATGGGCGATGGGCAAAAGAACGAGGCCTTCCACGTACAGCGGGACATCAAGCTGGTGAAAAGGTTCTCTTCGACATTGTCGAAGCAGCTATCGAATTTGGCGTCAAAGAGATCAGTGCCTACGCATTCTCAACAGAAAACTGGAAGCGCAGCCCTGAAGAAGTGAAGTTCTTGATGGGCTACAGCCGCGAAATGCTGCGCACCCGTCGTGATCGACTCAACGAGATGGGCGTAAAAATTAATTGGTTGGGTCGCCCACAGCGCCTATGGAAGTCAGTGATTTCAGAGCTTGAAGAAGCGGAAGAGCTCACCAAGAAAAATAAGAAGCTCACTCTCAATATGTGCGTTAACTACGGCGGACGTGCAGAAATTGTGGATGCAGCTGCTGAATTAGCCCGCGATGTAAAGCGCGGCAAAGTCAAAGCTGATGCAATAACCGAAAAGACTTTAGAGAAGTACCTCTATTCACCAAATATGCGCGATGTCGATATGTTCTTACGTTCATCAGGCGAACAGCGCACCAGCAACTTCTTGCCATGGCAATCTTCTTACGCCGAGTTCGTCTTTATGGATGTCTTGTGGCCAGATATGACGCCAAAGCTATTGTGGAAAGCTATTGAAATTTATTCAGAGCGTGAGCGGAGATTCGGAAGCGCTTGACGCATCCGAATTGATCGGATTGCGGTAAAGCTTAATTATTTGCAGCGTAATTGGCGTTAAGGGCCGCGGCGGTAAAGATCCAGATTTGATAGGGGATGAGTGCAATCCCGACTTTGATTGATTGCATAAAGGTAATCGCCAGAAATGGAATCGTCAGAATTGCTGTTGTGAAAAGCGAGATGGTCGCGCCTCGTAAATCATGGACTTCATAAAAAAGATACGACCAGCGCAGAGCAATAATGACGCTAGTTGCAAAGAGAAATACAGCGGAGGCAACAACTATTGGTGATGCTTTGCTAGCAATAACCCAGATTGCGATTCCGATAACGATGAAGTTATAGGGCCAGATCAGACCAAAGACGAAGCCAGGAGGCTGCCATGAAGGTTGGTTTAGTGATTGGTACCAACCATCTTGCTTATTCCAATAGTTGGCGCCGCCTGCATATATGAGAACAAATCCGATTCCGATTACTGCGCTGATTGTTCTCCAGATGCTCATGAGGTAACTATCTCACCCTTAACACTTGCTGCAGAGGCCAAAGATTTCTGCCGTATGGCCCACTTCGCGAAAACCATGCTCTTCAGCCATTACCTTCGCCCATTTTTCAATAGCGCCACCTTCAATTTCAACTGTATCTCCGCACCCTTTGCAGACTAAGTGATGATGGTGGGCTTCTCCACAGAGGCGATAGATAGCCTCACCATCATCACGTCTGAGCACATCAACAATCCTGTCATTGACCAAACTCTGTAGAGAACGATAAACAGTGGTGAGACCAATGCTTTCGCCTTCTCGCTGCATAAGCCTGTACACCTCTTGTGCGCTAGCAAAGCCGCCAGCGCGCTCGAGAGCGCTTAAGACTCGTGGGTTGGATCGAGACATTTTTATTCCATGCCGTGAAGGAATCCGACAAGGGACCACATGACAAGTACGCCAAGTATTGTCGCCATGATCGTGTATCGGGATTTATGACGTGAATGTGCTTCGGGCAAAATATGTGAGGTAGCAAGGTAGATAACAATTCCGGCAAAGAGAGCTAGATAGAGTCCAACGAAATTATCGTTAACAGCAAAGCTGGAACCAATCGCTGCACCACCAATTCTTGCGATTGCGTCTACTCCGAGAAGCCATAGACCTTTCTTGCCCCATGAACCGCTCTTAATCAAGAATGAAACGGTATTGAGTCCATCAGAGAAAGCGTGAACGAGAAGAGCAATAAATACAGCAACACCGAGATTGTTGCTGACAGAGAAAGCAACGCCAAGTGCGACTCCATCTAGGAATACGTGGCCACCCATTGCAAGGGCACCGAATGCACCTGCAATATTGGACGAGTGATCATGGTCGTGACCGTAATCAGATTCTGCTGGCTCGTGAGAACCAAAGATCTGTTCGTAGAAGTGAAGGAGCAAGAACCCTGCAACGAGTGCAATTGATGCAGCAGGTGCATGAAGAAATTCTTGAGTGTTAAGTTCAAAAATTTCAGGAAGAAGGTCAAAGGCAACAAGACCTAGGAGTAGGCCCGCTGATAGTCCAAGGACCAGATGGAGGCGATCTTTTGATTTAATGGCTAAGTAGCCACCTGTTGTTGTGGCGATTGCAGTCGAAGCTGCCAAGATGATTGCGATGTTCATGGCCAGACCGTATCACAAATGAAAATGGTTTTCATTTCCATAGCCCGGCACCCTAGGCTCACCTCATGATCGCTATCGCACGATTCCAAGTTCCAATGAGTGAATCGGCCTCATTCCGCGCCGAAATAGAACTCGCCCGCGATGTCTTGGCCCAGGCGGCCGGATATCTCTCGGGAACCGTTGGCCAAAATCTTGATGAGCCAACGCTCTGGGTCTTGAGCACTGAATGGGAGAACGTGGGCTCATATCGCAGAGCTTTAAGTTCCACTCGCGCAAAGTTAGAAGCGATTCCTGTACTTGCTCGCGCGATCGATGAACCCGGAGCCTACGAGTAAACTAAGGGCACGATTACAACGACCGTTGTTATTCGCCGACAGCCAGCCGGATGGAGATTTGAAATGGCCGTAGACCGTCTAGAAAATATTGTTTCGCTATCAAAGCGTCGTGGATTTGTATTCCCCTCATCAGAAATTTACGGAGGCCTTCGTGCCTCTTGGGATTACGGCCCACTCGGAGTAGAACTCAAAAATAACGTTAAGCGCCAGTGGTGGAAGTCCATGGTTATGGGTCGCGAAGATGTTGTCGGTATCGACTCATCAGTAATTTTGGCTCGCGAAGTGTGGGAAGCGTCAGGACACGTTGCAACATTTAGTGATCCGCTTACCGAATGTACTGCTTGTAATAAGCGTTACCGCGCAGATCACCTTGAAGAAGCTTATGAAGCAAAGCATGGAAAGCCACTTGCATCCCTTGCAGATATGAATTGCCCTGCTTGCGGCAATAAAGGTCAATTCACAACACCGAAGCAGTTCTCAGGTTTGCTCAAGACTTTCCTTGGACCAGTCGAAGATGAATCAGGCCTTGCCTACCTTCGCCCAGAAACAGCTCAGGGAATCTTTATTAACTTTGATCAGGTCATGACTACATCTCGCAAGAAGCCTCCTTTTGGTATCGGCCAGATTGGTAAGTCTTTCCGTAACGAAATTACTCCAGGAAACTTCATCTTCCGTACTCGTGAATTCGAGCAGATGGAGATGGAATTCTTCGTCGTTCCAGGAACAGATGAAGAGTGGCATCAATACTGGATTGATACTCGTCTTGCTTGGTACAAGGATCTTGGAATTAATCCAGATCGCCTTCGTATCTACGATCATCCAAAAGAGAAGTTGTCGCACTATTCAAAGCGCACAGCAGATATCGAATACAAGTTTGAATTTAACGGCACCGAATGGGGCGAGCTCGAAGGTATTGCAAACCGCACAGACTTCGACCTTAAGGCTCACTCAGCAGCATCTGGCAAGGATCTTTCATACTTCGATCAAGAGAAGAATGAACGCTGGACTCCTTACGTCATTGAACCTGCAGCAGGTGTAGATCGTTGCACCCTGACATTCATGATGGATGCGTACACAGAAGATGAAGCACCTAATGCGAAGGGCGAAATGGAAAAGCGCGCAGTGATGAAGTTCGATCACCGCCTTGCACCTGTAAAGGCTGCCGTCCTTCCACTTTCACGCAATGCTGATCTTTCACCTAAGGCTCGCGACCTTGCTGCTCAGTTGCGTAAGAACTGGAACATTGATTTCGATGATTCAGGTGCAATTGGTCGTCGTTACCGTCGCCAAGATGAAATCGGTACTCCGTACTGCATCACAATCGACTTCGAAACACTTGAAGATCAAGCAGTCACAATTCGCGATCGCGACACCATGGCGCAAGAGCGCATTGGTATTGATCAAGTAGAAGCATGGCTAGCGCCACGTCTACTCGGCTGCTAGATCCCTTACAACTCCCGCTCAAAGATGGAGTCCATCTAGTAGACCCTCCTGTGGTGCTTGCACCGATGGCAGGAATTACCAACGCTCCATTTCGCATGCTCTGTCGCGAACAAGGTGCAGGTCTCTTTGTCTCTGAGATGGTTACTGCTCGTGCGCTTCTAGAACGCATTCCAGAAACGTTACGCATGATTGAACCAGGTGCCGGTGAATGGCCTCGTTCGGTGCAGCTCTACAGCGTCGACCCACATCACATGGGTGAAGCAGTAAAGATGATTGGTCGCGAGAACTTAGCTGACCACATTGATATGAACTTTGGTTGTCCAGTTCCGAAGGTAACTCGCAAAGGCGGGGGAGCAGCGCTTCCCTTTAAACGTAATCTCTTCCGCGAAATTGTGAAGGCGGCAGTTGATAATGCAAAGCCTTATGGAATTCCTGTCACAGTAAAGATGCGCATTGGTATCGATACTGATCACCACACATATCTAGAGGCAGCAAAATCTGCAGCAGATCTCGGTGTTGCCTGGGTTGCACTTCATGCACGCACTGCGCAGCAGATGTATGAAGGAAAAGCAGATTGGTCTGCGATCAAGAATTTAGTTGAACATCTGAAACCAACCGGAGTACCCGTATTGGGCAATGGCGATATCTGGTCAGGTGCTGATGGTGCAGAAATGGTGCGTCAAACAGGATGCGCAGGCGTTGTTGTAGGTCGCGGATGTCTTGGACGTCCGTGGCTCTTTGCAGATCTCGTTGAATCTTTTTCTGGTGGAGATAACCGCGTCCTACCAACTTTGCATGAGGTGCGCGAAGTGATGTTCCGTCATGGTGAACTCATCGTTGATTACTTCGAATCCGAAGATCGCGGATGTCGCGACCTTCGTAAACATATGGCCTGGTATCTCAAAGGCTTCCGCGTTCCATCAGAGCTCCGTCGCCAATTCGGCATGGTTGGTTCACTGAAGGAACTTCGCTACTTACTTGATCAACTCGATGACCAGCCATATCCAATCGAGATTGGCGATAAACCACGAGGACGTACAAGCAGTGGTCGTCCGCCGACCTTGCCTGATGGTTGGCTCAATGATCCCGACGAGATGATTCATCTCGATGCTGAAGATATGTTCTCGGGTGGCTAATGTTTAAGCTCATTCGCCGCGTGGTCTCTTTAATTCTTGCCATCGTTGTCATCATTCCTACATACGCGCTCTTTGTTACATGGAACTCTGCAAAGAATCCAACGGTTCGTACATCAGCAGATGTCATCGTCGTGCCCGGTGCTGCTCAACTTAATGGCGCCCCAGGTGATGTTCTTCTTGCGCGCTTGCAAGAGGCGAAGCGAATTCAGAAACTTGGTTATGCGCCCCTCATCATTACCGTTGGCGCAGGAGCACCAGGAGATCGCACAACAGAGGCAGCCGCCGGTAAGTATTGGTTAAATCGCAACGGAGTTTCTCGTAGCAAAGTTATTTCACTTCCGGTTGGTCGCGATACTTTGACTCAGACAAAGAGTTATATCGATGAGATGAGAAAGCGAAAGCTGACCAATGTCATCATCGCAACAGATGCTTATCACTGCCAGCGCACAATGACGATGGCCAATGACTTCGGTGCGCTAGCAACATGTTCACCTGTTCAAACAGGGCCAAATACACTTGAAAATTCACGTTATCGATACCTAATTCGTGAAGCGGGCGCATATCTTGCTTACATCACCTTGGGTCGTCGAGGTATTCATATCTCAGACCATCTCACCAATAGCGGGCTTGTAAGGTATGTGTATGACATCGTCCAGTAATTACAGCGCAGCAGATCAAGAGCGCTTTCTCGACGAGCCTGCAAAGCGCCCTGGTCGCACAGAATTTATGCGCGATCGCGCACGAGTTATTCACTCAGCAGCACTTCGCCGTTTAGCTGCAAAGACGCAAGTAGCGGTGCCATGGGAGAACGATTTCCAACGCACGCGTTTATCTCACTCGCTTGAGTGCGCACAGATTGGTCGCGAGCTCGGTGAATCACTAGGTGCAGATCCTGACTTACTTGAAACAGCATGTCTGTCACACGATATGGGCCACCCACCATTTGGCCACAACGGCGAAGAAGCTCTGGCAGAAATCGCAGCACCGTGTGGTGGTTTCGAAGGCAATGCGCAGTCATTCCGTTTACTCACTCGAATTGAAGCAAAGACTGTTGATTCAGATGGAAAGACAATCGGATTGAACCTCACTCGCGCATCCCTTGATGCGGCAACTAAATATCCATGGGCGCGTTCCGAAAACCCTCGCAAGTTCGGCGTTTATGACGATGATGTAGAAATCTTTAATTGGGTCCGTCAAGGCGCACCCGCAGGACGCAAATGTATTGAAGCGCAGATCATGGATTGGTCTGATGATTGCGCTTACTCAGTCCACGATCTTGAAGATGCGATCTTTGCTGGACAAGTTACGGTGAAGAATTTTGATAATGACTTTGATATTTTGTATACAGAGATGGTCAACGGTTATGGCTCTGATGCAAGTAAAGAAGAAGCAGTAGCTGCACTTACTCGACTTCAGAATCTATCTTGCTGGCCAGTTGGGTTCGACCGCACGCACCGCGCACTTGCTCGCTTAAAAGATACGACTTCACAGCTCATCGGACGTTTTGTTCTGGCAGCAGAACTTGAAACTCGCAAGGTCCATGGAGATGGACCACTTACTCGTTACAGTGCAAACCTTGAGATTCCACGCGACCAACAGATTGAAGTTGATTTCCTCAAGTCAGTTGCTGGCCACTATCTAATTAATGCAGCAGCATCGCAAGAGCGATATGCCAAGCAGCAAATCGTTATCCACGAACTCGTTGAGATGCTCTTTGAGGCAGCACCTAATGAACTCGACCCAATCTTTGAAGATGATTGGAAGCGGGCAAGCACAGATTCCGAACGCCTACGCGTTGTTGTAGACCAGATTGCCAGCCTGACTGATCCTGGTGCGTATGCGCTCCATGCACACCTTTCAAAGCGTCGCTAAGGTAGGAACATGAGCGGTCGTATCAAGGCAGATGACATCGTTTATGTGCGCGAACATGCACATATCGATGAGGTCGTATCTGCAGCCGGCGTAGCTCTTAAGAACGCTGGCGGGGGACAGAAGAAAGGTCTCTGCCCATTCCACGATGAAAAGTCACCTTCGTTTCACGTAACTCCTTCGAAGAATTACTACCACTGCTTTGGTTGCGGAGTAGGTGGCGATGTCATCGACTTCATGATGAAGACAGATCACCTTTCATTTACTGAAACCATCGAACGTTTAGCATCACAAATCGGTTACACCCTTCGCTATGAAGAAGGCGGCCCTACACAGCCAACGTCACAACGTTCACGTCTTTACGCAGCCAATCTTGCGGCAGCAAAGTTCTTTCAAGATTTACTCAACACATCTCCAGATGCAGCACATGGTCGTGACTTACTTACTAAACGTGGTTTTGATAAAGCGGCCTGTGATTCATTCGGAGTTGGGTATGCACCCAATGGGTGGGATGGTCTGACAAAACATCTGCGTGCCGCAGGTTTTACCATCGATGAACTTGAGGAAGCTGGCCTTTCCAAGATGGGCGAACGTGGCCCAATCGATAAGTTCCGCAATCGTGTGATGTGGCCGATTAAAGATATTTCAGGAGACATCGTTGGGTTTGGTGCCCGCAAGTTAGCAAGTGATGAAGAAGATCAGGGTCCTAAGTATCTCAACACCTCTGAAACGCCTATCTATAAGAAGTCCCAAGTTCTATACGGCCTTGATATGGCGAAGAAAGATATTGCTAAGAACCGTCAGGTAGTAGTGGTTGAGGGATATACCGATGTGATGGCCTGCCATTTAGCGGGAATTACAACCGCGGTCGCAACCTGCGGAACTGCATTCGGTGATGACCACATTCGCATCATCCGTCGCTTACTTATGGATGCCGATGCATTCCGCGGCGAAGTTATCTTTACCTTCGATGGTGATGCAGCAGGCCAAAAAGCTGCCATGAAAGCTTTCGGAGATGATCAGAAGTTCGTGACACAAACATTTGTCGCCGTCGAGCCAGATGGCCTAGATCCATGCGACCTTCGTCAACACAAGGGTGACTTAGCTCTACGCGATCTCATTGCAAAGCGTGTGCCACTCTTTGAATTCGCTATTCGCACAGAGTTAAAGAAACACAATCTGACTACTGCTGAAGGTCGCGTAAACGCTCTTAACACTGCAGCTCCTTTAGTTGCTGCCATTCGCGATAAGTCACTTCGTCCTGAATACATTAAATCTCTTGCAGGATGGCTCGGCACAGAAACTGAAGTAGTGACTGCCGCAGTCAATACTGCGTTGAAGAAAGTCTCAACATCATCTGCGCCAGTCGAAGCGCCATCTGCTGATACCGCATGGCGTCCCAATCCAACCGAACCAACTTTGATGCTTGAACGCGAAGTCTTAAAAGCGAAACTTCAGATGTCTGGTCTTGTTACAGATTGGAAGACCATTGAAGAAGATGCATTTACTCATCCTGCATACCGCGAACTACGTCGCATCATTGATTCATTTGGCACCGAACCAGTTCTGCTTGAAAATGTCACGGACGAACGTATGCGCCAACTCTTCACTGAACTTTCGGTAGAGCCGGTACGCACAGATGGTGCAGTCTCTGAAAAGTATGTTTCTAGCATCGTGGCTCGTCTGCGCGAAGTATTGGTAAGTCGCAAGATTGCAGATCTCAAATCAAGTTTGCAGAGACTTAATCCCGTAGAAAATGAGGAGCAGTACAACGCTGCATTTGGTGATTTAGTAGCCCTAGAAACCCAGAAGCGGGGCCTTCACGAACTCTCCATTGGTTCGCTCTAGTTCGCCCACCTTCGCTCATTTCTTCTCATTTTGGCAGGGGTTAAACCCTGAGGTAGAGTTGCGCCCGTTACATTCCCTGATAGCTCAACGGCAGAGCAGTCGACTGTTAATCGACAGGTTCTTGGTTCGAATCCAAGTCAGGGAGCCATTTAGACCACTTTGCCTTACCCTTTTTCCATGAACGTTAATCCCAATTTTCAGCGTCGTGGTTTCTTGCGCGCTCTTGCTCTTTCAACAATTGCAACGATTTCAGGTAGCAAACTCACACCTGCAACTGCTGCTGCAAAGGGAAAAAACATCGTCAAGCTCGCAAGAGTTCCAGTGGGTGGAACATTTAATTTCACGCACTCAGCGCAAGGTATGCCAGCAATTCTCTTTCGCACCAAGACGGGCGTCTTTGCTTATTCAGCAATCTGTACCCATCAAGGTTGCACCGTTGCTTACAACCCATCTTCAAAGCGACTTCGCTGCCCATGTCACGGCGCCGAATTCGATCCATTGAAGGGAGCCAAGCCAATCGGTGGTGTGACTGAAGTTCCGCTTGGAAAGGTAAAGGTTGCGGTCAAAGGCGCTTGGATAGTCGAGGCGTAAGAAAGCGAAAGCTGGAAGTCCCCCACAAGTCCACAAGTAGTTTCAGGAAAATCTCAGGAAAATAAGACAGGATCATGTCCATGAAGAACGCAAAAGTTATTGGCGCATTTGTAGCCGGAGTAGTCATCGCGGGCTCTGTAGCAACTGCTGCAATCACGCCTTCCACCGGAACTCTCAAGGCCTGTGCCGATAATCGCACTCAAGCCCTATTCCTCTCCTCAAATGGCACTTGTTCTTCCAGCCGCACACTTGTTGAAATCGGTGGCAACGGCATGAATACCAAGACGATTTCATCTCTTGTTACACCATCAGTTGTATCTATCTCTGCAACTACATCCAGCGGTGGCGGAACAGGTTCAGGCTCTATCTATAAGAGCAATTCATCTTCTAGCTACATCATCACCAACAATCACGTGATTGAAGCTGCTGCAACAACAGGCACCATCAAGGTTGAACTCACAAACGGCGAGCAGTACACGGCAAAGATTGTGGGACGCGATCCTGGTTATGACATTGCAGTGCTGCAGATTCAAATTGGAAATTTGCCAGCTATCGCACTCGGTGACTCTTCTAAAGTCAGCGTTGGAGACCCAGTTCTAGCTATTGGTTCACCACTTGGCTTAGCAAGTACAGTCACTAGCGGAATTATTTCAGCGCTTAATCGTCCAGTCTCTACCGGAACTGTCGATGCGCAGTCATATGTAAATGCAATTCAGACCGATGCTGCAATCAATCCTGGAAACTCAGGAGGAGCGCTCATCGATTCTCAAGGACGCATCATTGGCGTCAATTCTGCAATTGCAACGCTTTCTAGTGGATCTGCCAGCGGATCAATTGGTCTAGGTTTCTCTATTCCAATCAATGAAGCAAAGCGCGTCATCGATGAAATCATTGCAACGGGTAAATCAACTCGTCCAGTTCTCGGCGTGTACTTTGACCCAACCTTTACTGGCGTTGGCGCGAAGATTGCACGATTGAGTGCAGGAGAGGGAGCTGAGAAGGCAGGCATTCCTGTTGGTTCAGTCATTCGCAGCATCGATGGTGTCAAAGTTATAGATAACGACACCGCCATCGTTCGTATCAGATCCTACGTACCTGGAACTGTCGTTTCAGTACTTGTAGATCTGCCCACAGGCGGAACCAAGACTTTCAAAGTCACATTAGGGTCGGCGCCGTCGCTCTAAGAATTCTGTTGGAAATATACCCGTTACCTTAAATACATAGGTAGCGGGTATCTTTCTGCCATGGCTCTCTTTACATTGCAGGTTTCACTTCCCGACCGTCCTGGCTCTCTCGGAATGCTCGCATCTGCAATCGGTTCTGCAGGTGCTGATATCCGCGGACTCGAAGTCCTCAAGAGCGAAGATGGAACTGGCTACGATCAGATTACAGTCGCTGTTCCAGGAACTGATCCTTCAGATCTCGTGGAAATTCTTAACTCGATTGGTGGAGTCGAAGTACTTTCGATTGAACCGCTTGCAAACTAAAGTTAATTTAATTAACTAGGTTTGCGCTAGCCCCAGCGCTCGGTAGTGATGTAAAGAATCGTGGCTTCTTAAAGCCTTGAGATTCAAATGCTTCAGTGACTGCATCTCGGGTCTTCTGAACATCACTCGCTTTAATCAGTGCAATTGCACTGCCACCAAAGCCGCCGCCCACCATGCGAGCACCCATGGCACCTGCAGCAAGGGAGGCATCAACTGCAACATCGAGTTCAGGGCAAGAGACTGTGTAATCGTCGCGAAGTGAAACGTGGGATGCGTTAATTAGTTTTCCTAAAGTCACAAAATCTGAAGCTCGAAGAGCGGTAACGGCATCAAGCACTCGTGCAATCTCAGTAACAGCGTGACGAGCGCGAATGAACTCTGTATGGGTCAACTTGTCGCGGTTTGCCTCGAGCGATTCAAGAGTCAAGTGGCGCATAGATGGAATATTTAGCTTCGCAGCCACGGATTCACAAGAAGCGCGACGTTCTGCGTAACCGCCATCAACCAGTGCGTGATGTGCTTGTGTATCGATAATAAGAAGTTCAAGTCCGGCATCGGCGACGTTAAAGGGAATTGATTCAGTGCTAAGGTCGCGGCAATCGAGAAGAAGGGCAGCTCCTGCTTCGGCCATCAGAGATACAGATTGATCCATGATGCCGCACGGCATGCCGACATAATCATTTTCTGCTTTCTGTGTTGCTCGAGCTAAATCTTCCTTGCTCTTATCGAGAGAAAAGAGCGCGTTGAGGGCGACAGCGACTGAACATTCGAGGGCTGCCGAAGATGAAAGTCCGGCTCCTGATGGAACTGTTCCGTCGACCAGAATGTCTACACCGTTTGAAATACCAAGAGTCCAGATAACCCCGAGAACATATTTCTCCCAATCGCCTTTACTGCCAGGCTTCACATCGCTGATATCGATCGTAAAAATCTTCTCTTTACGTTGATGAGATGCGATACGCACTAATCCATCTTCGCGGGCAGCGATTGCTGCGTAGGCACGATCGGCAATGGCGAAGGGGAGTACAAAACCTTCACTGTAATCGATGTGTTCGCCGATGAGATTAACGCGACCAGGCGCCTCAGCGAGTACTTCTGGTTTACGTCCGTACAACTCTTCAAAGGTACGTGCAATTGATGCCATGGTTTAAAGCTTTACATCTTTTAACTGCTGAGCAGATTGCTCTGGCTTCATATCCATAATGAACGCACCCATTGCTGATTCTGATCCAGCGAGATACTTAAGTTTTCCAGGAGCGCGACGCACGCTGGTGATCTGCCAATGAAGACGAAGAAGATCGCGACCTTCACGCACTGGCGCCTGATGCCATGCAGCGATGTAAGCCATATCAATTCCAAAGACACCATCAAGACGTTGCATAACTTCGATGGCAATCGATGGGAACGAATCACACGCAGCTGGGGCTAGTTCGGTGAGATCTGCTACTGGTTGCAACGGAACAACATGAATCTCAAATGGGTAACGAGATGCATATGGTGTGTAAGCGACCCAATGTTCGTTGCGAGCAATAATGCGAACACCATCGCGAAGTTCGCGGGCTAGAACATCATCAAATAAGACGTGGCCGGTCTTTGCGTGATGGTTACGTGCAACTTCTAGCATCTTGGTAACGCGTGGCGGAAGGTATGAGTACGCATAGATCTGACCGTGTGGGTGCGCCAGAGTTACGCCGATTTCTTCTCCGCGATTTTCGAAGGGAGCAATATGAGAAATAAATGGAAGCTTCGAAAGTTCAGCCGTGCGATCGCGCCATGCCTCAAGAAGAGTGCGTACTCGCTGAGGTGAAAGTGATTTAAATGCACCACCGTGGTCTGCTGTAAAACAGATTACTTCGCACTTTCCTGCAGCGGTACCTTCATCAGTATCTGAACCGACCATGTCAGGAAGTGCGAAATCGCCATCAGGTGGACGAAGAGATGGTGAACGGTTATCGAAGACCACAACTTCAAAATCATTTTCAGGTATTTCAGTAAGGAGTTCACCTGTGGTTGGACAGAGCGGACATAGCTCCTTCGGTGGCAAGAAGATTCGACCTTGACGGTGAGCTGCCATGGCAACCCATTCGTTCACGAGAGGATCGAGGCGAAGTTCACCGATTCCTGGCTGCTCCTCTTCAGGACGTTGATCCGGAACGGTGCGGTTTTGGCCAGCGGTGTCGTAATAGCGGATGGTGCGACCGTCGTTCATGGTGCGGCTTGTGCGCACTACACCTGCAGAAAGTTCGACTATCTCATCCATGATGAACGTACTCTACCTCGAGTTAGGCCCAGTTGAGGGTGCGTTCAATCGCTTTCTTCCAACCGGCATATCCAATTGCACGTTCTTCGGTAGTTGATGTTGGGTTCCAGCGACGAGATTGTTTCCACTGTTTCTTTAATTCGTCAGTGTCTTTCCAGAATCCAACAGCAAGTCCAGCCGCATATGCTGCACCAAGCGCTGTTGTCTCTGTAATTAATGGCCTGGTGATATCGATTCCCATAATGTCTGCCTGCATCTGCATGCAGAGCGCATTGGCAGTAATTCCACCATCCACGCGCATTTCGATCATTGGCACACCGCTGTCAGCAACCATCGCATCCATTACGTCACGAGTTTGATAACAGATTGCTTCAAGTGCGGCGCGTGCAAGATGCGCTTTTGTAGCTGCTCGAGTGAGTCCAACAATTACTCCACGGGCATCGCTGCGCCAATATGGAGCAAAGAGTCCCGAGAATGCCGGAACAAAGTAAACACCTGCCGTATCCGTGACGGATGATGCGAGAGATTCGGTCTCTGCAGCATTTGTAATGATTCCTAATTGATCTCGTAGCCATTGGATGGCAGAGCCTGTGACGGCAACCGAACCTTCAAGTGCGTACATTGCAGGTTGATCACCCAATTTGTAACAGACGGTAGATAACAGACCGTTCTTGGATCGAACAATCTCCTTACCTGTATTGAGAAGTGCGAAATTTCCAGTTCCATATGTGGTCTTTGATTCACCGCGCTCGAAGCAGACTTGGCCAACCATTGCAGCATGTTGATCGCCTAAAATTCCAGCAATAGGAACAGCAGAACCAAGCGGTCCATGCGGATCTGTCATCGCATATTTTTCGGAAGAAGATTTAATCTCTGGAAGAACTGAGCGAGGAATATCGAAGTACCCCAAAAGCTCGTCATCCCATTGCAACGTCTCTAGGTTCATCAACAAGGTGCGGCTGGCGTTGGTGACGTCGGTGAAATGGACCCCGCCTTGAGTTCCACCGGAAAGGTTCCAGAGCAGCCAAGAATCGATTGTTCCAAAGCGTGCTGAGCCTGATGCAATCGCTGTCTTTACTGCATCTGAATTCTGAATCAGCCAATGCATCTTGCTGCCCGAGAAGTAAGGCGCGATGGCAAGACCTGTCTTATATGTAATTGCATCTTTGGCGCTTTGGGCGAAACCGTCGAGGTAATCGGCGGTACGAGTGTCCTGCCAGACGATTGCGTTATGAAGTGGACGTCCTGTTGTGACATCCCATGCGACAGTGGTTTCCCGCTGATTGGTTATTCCAATTGCAGCCAAATCTGATCCCAAAATATCGGCCTGTTTGAGGGCAGCTGCTATGACCTCTTTGGTGCGCTCCCAAATTTCTGCGGCATCATGTTCGACCCAACCTGCTTGAGGAAGTATCTGGCGGTGTTCCATTTGATGTTGGCCGACAACTTTTCCATCAGCATCAAAGATCATGAATCGTGTGCTGCTAGTACCTTGGTCCAAACTTCCGATGTATGCCATATAGTTAAGACTATTCAAACCCTTGAAAGTACTCAAGCACACTAAGGAATTGGTAGCTCTCAACACCGATGTTTACTTCACAGCTCAATGCGCAGCAACGCGAGAAGGCCATCGCTTCGCTGACCTCTGAAGAATTCGACATCCTGATCATTGGTGGCGGAGTCAATGGCGTCGGAGCAGCCCTTGATGCTGTTTCACGTGGATTGAAAGTTGCCCTTGTCGAAGCTCACGATTATGCGGCAGGAACCTCAAGCCGTTCCAGCAAGTTAATTCACGGTGGCCTTCGCTATCTCGAACAATATGACTTTAAATTGGTGCGCGAAGCTCTTCACGAGCGCGAACTCATGGTTTCAACTCAATGTCCACACCTTGTAAAACCTGTCAGCTTTCTCTATCCGCTTACCGAAAAAGTTAAAGAGCGCACCTACGTAGGCGCGGGACTTGCTCTCTACGATGCACTTCGCGGTTTTAAGCGCGCACTTCCTTCACACAAGCATTTAACAGGTAAGACCATCGCAACTATTTCACCATCGTTGCGCCAAGACATCATTACCGGCGCTATTCGTTACTTCGACGCACAGGTCGACGATGCTCGCCACACCATGATGATTGCTCGTACAGCAGCTCGTCATGGTGCCGTGATGGCAACAGGTGTGCGCGTGGAAGATTTGATCCGTAACGGTAAGAAAGTTACTGGCGTTGTTGCACTCGATACTCATACAAATAAGAAGATTAAAATTTCCGCAAAGGCGACAATCATGTGTGCCGGCGTCTGGAGCGATGAGCTCCACGAGCAATTCGGACTAACAGCCGGCTACTCAGTTGCGATGTCTAAAGGTGTGCATATCGTTGTTCCAGGAGACGCGATCCACTCTAAAGATGGAATCATTTTAAAGACTCCGGTTTCAGTGCTCTTTCTTATTCCTTGGGGAGATAAGTGGATCGTTGGAACTACTGATACTCCTTACGAAGGAGATCGCGCTAAGCCACTTGCTACTCAGGAAGATGTGCAATACATCTTGGACCAAGCAAACCGCGTTCTTGAACCGAAGCTCAAGAACGAAGATATTCTCGGAGTCTTTGCTGGACTTCGCCCATTGGTAGCAAATAAGACAAGCTCTGCAACAACAAAGCTTTCACGTGAACATACCGTTGACCGTCCTGCACCCGGTTTTGTCAGCATCGCGGGCGGTAAATACACCACCTATCGCGTCATGGCTAAGGATGCTGTCGATCTAGCAGTCCTAGATCTTCGTCGGTTGGTAAATGACTCTGTCACCGAAAAACTTCCACTCATCGGTGCAGATGGATACTTTGCATTGAAGCAGCAGGTAGCAAAGATTGCCGAAGAGAATTCAATCTCTGAGGCCACCGTTACACACTTACTCGATCGCTACGGCTCATTGATTGAAGAAATCCTTGAACTCATCGCCGATGATTCTTCACTTGCCGAAAGACTTATCCCAGATCTTCCTTATATCAAGGCTGAAATTCTCCATGCAGCTACACATGAAGGTGCGCTCTCAGTTGAAGATGTACTTCTTCGCCGCACACGCATTTCATTTGAGGCAGCAGATAGCGGAGCCGAAGCAGCCAAGGAAGTTGCCAAGATTATTGGCGACGAACTTGGGTGGGGCGCAAAAGAGCGCAACGCATCAGTAAGTGCATTCCTCGATGTGATTGCTCAAGAAGAAGCAGCTTTAATAGAGCTAGTTAATTCTTAATCTGGTTTCTGCAGCTGTCCGTTGCAGGTTTTGCTGAAGGCTTCTTGGTTGGCGCAGGTGGTGGAGTCGGTCCCTGTTCGATAGTTAACGTCAGAGGCGCCTTCACTTCAGCATGAGTGCCTGATGCATCTTTAAATCCAACGTTTCCAATCCAAGTACCTGCAGGAAGCCCAGCAATCGATAGCTTCCACGAACCACTCGTTTCACGAGCAATTGTCTGGGTAACTTTAGGAATCACAGCGTTTGAAGAGTGGAAGTAATACTTAACTGCGCCTGTAACGACTGGTGAATTATCTGGTCGCTTTACCTCAACAGAAATTACAGCGTTCTTATTTGTTGTAGAAGCAGAGACGCCAGTGATGGTGATGGTCGAAGTTTCGCCCTGTGGCATAAAGTCTGCGATATCTGGCATCCAAGTTCCAGTTAGTAAACTCTGGAATTTCTCTGGTCCGCCGCCAAATACATTGAGATCTAATCGGCTGCCTGGTACGCCGTACTTCGGTGCGATTCCACATGATGTGTACTGCCAGACAGTCCAGTTAGCAGTACATCCGGATGTAGTCCATGAGTGCACATAACATCCAGCTGCTTTCACATGAGCGCCTAACTTAAAGTTTGGTAGCGCACCCTCTTTTGCAGGATCAATTGCATATTGTGCGATCCAGAGAGGATAAGAGCTGAGCTCCTTATCCCTGATGAGTGAATTTTCAAGGAAGTGCGGAGATGAATAAATAAGCGGGGTTCGCCCTGTCTTTTCTTTTAAAGTTTTTAAGAAAGTCTTAGACCATAAAGTCGCAGCGCTGCGGGTCGCTGTCTTCTTACAGACCTTTGTACTGCTTAGTCGTACGCAGTTATTTTCAATGTCGAGCGCGACAGGCAGATCCATCTCGTTATATCCACCCAAAGAAGCGATACGCCAGATAACTTTCTGCGCCTGAACCTTTGCATCTTTCACGATTGCTGAAGGTGCTGTCACATCAGGAAGGATCGCGTAGTGATAGAAGCCGGTATAGATTCCCGCTTCTTGTGCGCCTGTGCGATCCATCTTCACATACTTGGCAGCTAGTTGATCGGCATCATCTCGAGAATCTGATGCTTTAATCATGACGAATGCGACACCCGCATCATGCATCTTGACGAAGTTGATTGGCTTTCCATTGGGATGTTGCCATCTACTTATGTCGGCGCCATGAATGCGACCACCAGGTCCGTTTAAGTTGAGGTCCTTGGCAGAAGCCGGAGTTATGCCGTTAAGCGAGAAAGTTGCAACAATGCAGGCAGAGAAGAGTGCGAGAAGCTTCTTCACTTTTCGATAACCACCGCTGTAATACCAAAAACGTCGAAGATGGCACTTTGAAGGAGCGAGCGGTGGCGCAGACGCGCTTCCTGGTAATCGTGGCCAGTGGCTAGCTTGTTGCTATCGCGAAAATCCAAGGTGAGTCTGCCATTTTCAAAGGATTCTAATCGTGCATCGAAGTACGCGATCCACACAACTCGATCTCGGCTTTCAACAAGGTCGAGAACTTCATTCCATCGCTGGCGTAAATCAGTGAGAGTGAGTTCTACGGACATGCGGCGACTTTACCGCACGAGAGTTAATGTCTAGGGGCGCCGAGCCATTTGAAGTACTCGCCGGCGAGGATCACTCTCAGATTTCGACTTCGGTCCGGTGAGATAGAAAGATGTTGTGCGATGCGCGCCACAATCTGTTCAACCGACTTTTCAGAAACATAACGAATTCGCGCAATTTCAGAGTTACTTAAACCCTGTGCAACCAATCTGAGAGTTTCGATTTGGATATCCGTTAAATCATTAAGGATGCTGATGAACGAGTTCTGATGAACTGCGGTATGAGAACTGACCCACCTCATTGCAGAGCCATCTTGCGCTGATTCGACGCTCTCCGAAAGTGCATAAGTGATGATTGATAAATCAGAGACGGATCTCTTGAGGATTATCTTGCTTCCATGAGGGATATTCTTCTCAAGTAGACCAAAGAGGCGAAGATCTGGGCACGATGTAGTGATGACTATTCCTACATTTGGTTCGACTTTACGAAATTTTTGAAGCAAAGAAACAGCTGCTTCACCAGAAAATTGCAGATCTATCATCACAATCTCTGGCTGCAGTGAGTTAAAGAGATTCTCAGCGACGAAAACATTTGCCGCCTCGCCGATAACGTTGACGCTATGTAAGCGAAGAGATGCGGACATAGTCGCAAGCTCGAATGCATCATCATTTACGAGTAAGACGCGAGCAGGGTTTGCCAGAGTTTTAACCATGGATAAGGGTAGTTCGCACCAATCAATTTTGTGGAGAAGGGATATCCCTAGTTATTTACTTCAGGATTTTACGGATCGCATTTTGAATTTCATCAACAATCATTGATGCTGAAATAGGTGCACCTTGCGATGCAAGAAGTGCTGCTTGGTTGTGAATATATGCACCCGTTGCTGCAACTTCAGCTAAACGCTCTGGAGAGTTGAGAATCTCAATGTAATTCGTCGCCACGAGTGCTCCGATAATTCCGGCAAGGACATCTCCTGAACCTGCCGTTGCAAGCCAAGGAGTTGCTTTAGGAAGAGCGATGGCACGATCGTTATATGCAACAACTGTCTTCGAACCTTTGAGCAAAACGGTCACATTAAGAAGCTGGGAAGTCTTCTTCGCCCAAGACAGGGGATCAGCTTCAATTGCTTCAGAACTTACTGTTATTGAATGCGAAGCAAGTAATCGTGAGAGTTCTCCAGCATGTGGCGTAATAAGAGTTGGCTGACTTAACTTTCCTGCAAATGAAAGGGCGCCTGCATCGAGAACTGTCGGAACTGTTTGCGCCTTCATGAGTGTGAACCAACGATGACGAAGCCAGGTCGTGAAGTCGCTGTATTTCTTATGATGAATCCCGGAGCCTGCAAGCCAAGCTGTTACTGGACCAGGTTGCACAACTGTTTCAGGAGCATCGTGCAAGACAAGATGGGCTAAACCCGATGAACTGTGGAAGCGAACCATGCCGATACCTGTGGCAAGGGCTGCAGATGTACTGAGTACTGCAGCACCTGGATATTGTGCAGAACCAGTGATTGCTCCAAGTACACCGCGAGAGTATTTATGATCAATGTCGCTTGGAATGATGATGCATCGAGCTGCATCTCGTGCGGTGAATGTGCGAACGCTTTTCTCAGCCATAGATTGATTCTACGCCTCGAACTTGTAACCCAATCCACGAATAGTTTGAATCAAGAGAGGATTAGCAGGATCGACCTCGATCTTTGAGCGCAAACGTTTAATGTGAACGTCGAGAGTCTTAGTATCTCCGTAGTAATCGCCGCCCCACACGCGATCAATGAGTTGAGCACGCGTCATAACTCGACCTGCATTGCGCATTAAGAATTCGAGCAATTCGAATTCTTTGAGCGGAAGAGGAACAAGAGAACCATTTACTGTGACTTGGTGGCGCTCAATATCCATGCGGATATTTGCGACCGAATGGATACCGGCTTCCGAGTGGCTGTCATCGGGTACTCCGCGACGAAGTACAGCCTTAATTCGTGCTACCAATTCACGAGAGGAGTATGGCTTTGTCACGTAGTCATCTGCGCCGAGTTCGAGCCCAACTACTTTGTCGATTTCTGAATCTTTCGCTGTTAACATGATGATGGGAACCGCAGAGGTTGTTCGAATCGAACGACAGACTTCGATTCCAGATACTTCAGGGATCATGAGATCGAGAAGGATGAGATCAAATGTCTGGCTCTTGAAGAGTTCGAGAGCAGTGCGTCCGTTTTCGGCAATAGACACGTCGAAACCTTCTTTGCCCAAGAGGAATGAAAGAGCTTCAGAGAAAGAGGTCTCATCTTCGACAATCAGAATTTTTGTCACAGAGTGGCTCCGTTATCTTGGTTATAAATTGGCAGTCTAAGAGCAAAAGTTGATCCGATATTTGGCGAGCTCCAGACCTTAACTTCACCACCATGTTTTGAAGTAACGTGCTTCACGATAGAGAGCCCTAGCCCAGTACCACCTGTCTCGCGAGAACGCGCTGGATCTACGCGATAGAAACGCTCGAAGATTCGCTCGAGTTCGTCTTCTGAAATACCGATACCTTGGTCGGCAACAGAGATTTCAACGATGTCATCTTGAATCTGAGTTGTCACTGAAACCTTTGTATCTTCGGGGGAGTAATTAATCGCATTCTCAATCAGATTATGAATTGCCATAATTAATTGTTCGCGATCTCCAAGCACGACAGCGTCAGGGCCTTCTGTAATGGAGACCCAGATATTTCGAGCTTCAGATGTAGTGGCACATTGATCTACAGCTATACGAACTAACTCGTTGATAGTGAGTTCTTGGGCCACTTGAAGAGGATCTGAATCCTGTAGGCGAGATAGATTAATAATTTCTTGCACTAATTCTGTAAGTCGCTTGGCTTCATGCTGCATCCGTGTTGCAAATTTGGTCACGGATTCAGGATCGCTCTTTGCCGAAAGTACTGCTTCACTCAACAGAGAAAGTGCACCGATAGGAGTTTTAAGTTCATGTGAAATATTTGCGACGAAATCTCGACGAACTTCGTGGACGCGCTCAGCCTCGCTCTCATCTGAAATCAAGACAAGAATGAGTTCTTCATCAGTGAGGGAGATGACTTTTACAGTCAGGTCTCGCAATCCCTCACCGATTGGGCCGCGAGGGATCTCGATCTTGCCTGTCTGTGATTGGCCGGTGCGACGCACAACGCGAATCAATGCCATCAGTTCAGGGCTTTGAAGTCGCCCATCTTTAACAATGCCCATCTTTTCAATTCCATCCGTTGCATGGATTGAGATTTCACCAGGTGCAAGAATCAGGGCATCTTGATCAAGTTGTGAGAGAGTTTCGAGCAGTACTGGAGGCAAGTGCCTCCCCGGCGTTGAATCTGAGCGTCGAAGTCTCATGCGGAAAGAGTAGTGCTACTTGAGGGTTGTTAACCTTCCGTTCACTTGCCAGCAGGACTCCATTCACCAAGCGGACCTACCTTCGCTCGCATGGCCCTTATACGTTCTGTATTCCAAGATGAGTTAGATGGCGTCTCGCAGTCACTTGTTGATCTCACCGAGATGGTCGCTGAATCAATCACCAAAGCAACCACTGCAATTCTCACCGTTGACCTCAAGTTAGCTGAAGAAGTTATTGCAACGGACGATCACATCGACACCTTCCAGCATGAACTCGATGCTCGCATCATCGACATCATTGCACGCCAGCAACCGGTGGCATCTGATCTACGTGCACTTGTCACAGCACTTCGTATGAGCGCAGATCTCGAGCGCATGGGCGATATGTCGCATCACGTTGCAAAGATTGCTCGACTCCGCCATCCTGCTGCAGCAGTACCGGCAGAACTCACACAGATTTTCCAAGAAATGGGAGCTGCGGCTCAGAAGATTTCACGTAAGACAGGCGAAGTCATTGCATCTCGCGATACCAACATGGCGCTCGAAGTCGAACGCGACGATGACGAAATGGATAAGTTGCATCGCAAATTAATTAGCACACTCGTGGATAGTTCATGGAGCCACGGAGTCGAAGCAGCCATCGATCTCACACTCCTAGGTCGCTATTACGAGCGTTATGCCGATCACGCTGTATCTGTTTCACGTCGCGTGTACTTCCTTGTAACTGGAAAGTTTGCATAGGCATATGTCACAAACGGCGGGACTTATTCCTGCTCCCCGAGAACTTACAACTGAACCTCGCAAGTCAGATAAAGTTTTTCGTGGCGTTGTTACTGCAGGTGGACTCTCTTCACTCCTAATCCTTGGGCTAATTGCAATCTTCCTTGGATACCGTGGATTTGAAGTTCTCCGTGAAGAAGGTCTTGGTTTCATTACCAATTCTGATTGGAGCATCACAACGGATGAGGCCGGTAACGTCACCGATAGCAACTTTGGCCTTGCCGCGATGCTTGTCGGAACGATTCTCTGTTCGCTCGTTGCAGTAGTGATTGCCGTTCCAATCTCAGTTCTTACAGCAATATTCCTTAACTTCTACTGCCCACAGTGGATGAAGAAGTTCCTTGTTGCAATCATCGACATGATGGCTGCCTTCCCATCGATTCTCTTTGGTATTTGGGGATTTCTCGTGTTGATGCCGAGCGTCGAGTATTGGGCGAAGTTAATTCACAAGTACTTAGGGTTTATTCCACTCTTTGAATTAAAGCCATACATCGTCACACGCTCTCCATTTGTCGCTGGAGTTGTTCTAGCAATCATGATTATTCCAATCATCACCTCAGTCTCCCGAGAAATATTTGCTCAGGCTCCACTTGATCGCATTCAAGCTGCATACGCACTTGGCGCAACACGTTGGGCGATGATTAAGGCTGTTGTGATTCCTTATGGTCGAAGCGGTGTTATCGGTGGCGCAATGCTCGGTCTTGGCCGCGCCATGGGCGAAACTGTTGCTGTATTTACAGTTCTCAACATCGTCTTCCAGGTGAACTGGCATGTGCTTCTTGGTGCAGGAGGAAACGTTGCTTCACTTATTATCTTGAAATTTGGCGATGCAAGCCCTTATGAGATTAAAGCGCTCATGGCTGCAGGTCTGATCTTGTTCCTACTTACATTGGTCGTTAATGCTGCTGCGAACTTCATCGTGAAGAACACAGGAAAGTCGGGACGATGAGCCAAATTCCTCAGCCTGGTAAACCGTGGGCTCTCACACCGCAAGCACGAATTAAGGAAGTTGTTCTATTCCTCGGAACTCTGCTTCTCACTGTCGCTCTTGTGCAATTCACCCCACTTAAAGGCAAGCTTGCCTATTTCTTCTCGTTCTTTATTCTCTATGCAACAGTGACAGCGGTAGCACAATATCTAGCGCGAGGAAAGGCTGCTGCTAAGGATGCGATTATCAAGACCGTGGTCGTCTTGGGTGCTGTAGTAACTGTTCTCCCCATCCTCTCAATAATTGTTACCGTTGTGAGCAAAGGTGCTGCAGGAATTCACTTCGGTCTATTCACTACCGATATGTCTATGGCAACACCAACTGACCCACTTTCCAACGGTGGCTTGTTGCACGCTATTACTGGCACTCTGACCTTGGTAACAATCTCACTCGTGCTCAGCGTTCCTATCGGAATTTTGACTGCCCTTTATCTGACTGAGATTAAGGGTCGCTTTATGGGACCTATTCGATTCCTCGTTCAAGCAATGAGTGGTGTGCCTTCAATCGTTGCCGGCCTATTTATTCTCTCGGCCGTCCTTTATCCGATTACAAAGTCTTACTCCGGATTTATGGGCGCGCTTGCACTCACAATCTTGATGATTCCTACGATCACACGTACCTCTGAAGAAGTTCTCTTGCTTATCCCTAATGATCTTCGAGAGGCCGGCGTTGCGCTAGGCGGTACTCAATGGCGCACTGTTGCAATGATTGTTCTACCTGCCGCACGAAGTGGACTAGTTACAGCAATGATTCTTGGCGTTGCTCGCATTGCCGGAGAAACTGCACCAATTCTTCTGCTCACAGGTGGCGGCGACAAGGTAAACCCAAATCCATTTAGCGGTTCTCTTGGATCACTTCCTTATTACATCTGGAAATCATTTAACGCAGGTTCACCTGAAGCAATTACTCGAGCATGGGCCGGACTTCTTGTACTCCTACTTGTAGTTCTTATCTTGTTCACACTTGCACGACTTCTCACCACACGAAAGATGAAAGCGAGATAACCATGGATACAACGGTTAAGCCAAGCTCACTTGCAGATGTTGCAAGCGCCGGAGCAGGTCGAGTACCTGCCGCAACAGCGCTAGGCACTGGTCTTGAGGCTCGTGGTATTCACGCATGGTTTGGAAAGAACCATGTCCTCTCAGATATCAACCTCGACTTCGCAGCTGGATCAGTCACAGCGTTAATTGGACCATCAGGTTGTGGCAAGTCAACATTTATCCGCACCATCAACCGCATGCACGAATTCATTCCAGGTGCAGCGATGGCTGGGGAAGTTCTCTTGGATGGTAAAGATATCTACGCACCAGGAGTAGATGTCACAAAGATTCGTCTGCGCATCGGCATGGTTTTCCAGAAGCCAAACCCATTCCCATCAATGACAATTGGCGAGAACGTTCTCTCGGGTCTCAAACTTGCTCAACTTAAAGTTGAAAACCAAGACGATCTCCTCGAAGAATGTCTTGAGCGCGCAGGTCTGTGGAATGAAGTAAAGGATCGCCTTGATGCATATGGCGGTTCACTTTCAGGTGGACAGCAACAGCGCCTTTGTATTGCGCGTTCGCTTGCAGTGCGCCCTGAAGTTCTCCTGATGGATGAGCCATGTTCTGCACTCGATCCAGGATCAACTCTTCGTATTGAAGACACAATCCGCGAACTATCGGATTCAATGACTATCGTGATCGTGACTCACAATATGCAGCAAGCAGCGCGTGTATCTGATTACACCGCATTCTTCCTGTCTGAAGGTGGCCCAGGGCAGATGATCGAGGTTGCACCTACAAGTGAGATCTTCTCCCGCCCTAAGGATCAGCGCACCGAGAATTACGTAACAGGTCGCTTCGGCTAAGCCGTTTACCAACTGTTCACTTACTCGTTGCTCTGACTTTGCCTATAAAACCTAATTAGTTAACTGCAGCACCATACTTTTCAACCGCACAACACAATTACTCATAAGGGGAAATAATGAAATCATCAGGAATAGCGAAGTTGGCATCAGCTGCACTCGCATTCGGATTAGTCCTAACTGCTTCACCAGCTCACGCTGCAGACCTTCAGGGTTCAGGCGCATCTTTCCCAGCGCTCCTCATCGAGGCATGCAAAGCTGGATTCGCTAAGGACACAACACATACATTTACATACGCTTCTTCTTCATCAGGTACAGGTCAATCAAACTCAGATAAGTCAATTGGTGACTTCTGGATGTCAGATGGCGCATACACAGCTTCAACAAAGCGCGCATCACTAATCCACGTACCACTCGTAGCAGCACCAATCGCAATTCTTCATAACTTGCCAGGATCAAAGCCACTCAGCCTTTCAGCTAAGACAGTTGCTGGAATCTTCGGTGGAACAATCACAAAGTGGAATGACCCAGCTATCGTTGCTGATAACAATCGTTCATACGAGCGCGTCACTTACAAGCTTGATCGCAACGGAAACCCAGTTAAGGATGCAAAGGGAAATCCAGTAGTTCTTAAGTCACGCACATTAAATTCCATTTACACATTGCCAAATCAGACAATCAAGGTTATCTACCGGTCAGATTCTTCAGGCACAACCGAAAACTTCACAAGCTACCTTTCAAAGTCAGCTCCATCAGTATGGACAAAGGCAAAGAACAAGGTATTTAAGGATTCATTCCCTGGAAATATCAACGACATGTCTAACCTTGGTCGCGTCGTAGGAGCTGCATCATCGACAGGTGTTGCACAGCTTTCAGGTAAGACTCCTTACTCAATCACTTATGCAGAAGTTAACTATTCAACTGCAAATAAGCTCAAGATAGCTAACCTCATCAACCCAGCTGGCGCATCAGTTGCACCAGATTCAATCGGTGTAGGTGCATTTCTTGCATCAGCAGAACAGGATGCAAATGGCTTCCTTACTTACGATTATGCAACAAAGGAGAAGGGCGCATATCCACTAGGAATCGTCTCTTACCTTCTTGCAGATACTAAGTATCCAAAGGCAGGACAGGCAGAAGCTGTTAAGGCATTTGCAAATTACATCCTCAGCACCAAGTGCTCAAAGGATGCTGGAACTGCACTCGGTTTCTCAGTAATTGATGGAGAGCTTCTCAAGAAGTCTCTCTCACAGGTTGCAAAGATCGGTTAATCAGTAACGAATAAGTAACAAAACGGCGGTCAGAGAAATCTGGCCGCCGTTTTACCTTTTATTACCTTCTTCAACTCTGTAGAGTCTTAACCATGACCTACACACCCACACCTGCAGATAAATTCACCTTCGGTCTCTGGACTGTCGGCTGGCAAGCTCGTGATCCCTTCGGAGATCCAACTCGTGAAGCTCTTGACCCGGTTCGCACGGTCAATGAACTCGCTGCACGTGGTGCTTATGGTGTGACTTTCCATGATGATGATTTATTCCCATTTGGTTCCGATGACTCAACTCGTCAGGGACATATCGATCGCTTTAAGAAAGCTCTAGCTGAGACCGGAATGAAAGTTCCGATGGCAACAACAAACCTCTTTAGCCATCCAGTCTTTAAAGATGGCGCACTGACAAGCAACGATCGCGATATCCGCCGCTTTGCCATTCGCAAGGCGATGCGCAATATCGATTTAGCCGTTGATTTGGGTGCAAAGATTTATGTCTGTTGGGGCGGACGAGAAGGCGCTGAATCTGAAAGCTCAAAGGACGCCTACGTGGCGCTCGAGCGTTATGCAGAAGGTTTCAACATTCTTGGCCAATATGTAATCGACAATGGCTATGACATTAAGTTCGCAATCGAACCAAAACCAAATGAACCTCGTGGAGATATCTTCCTTCCAACGATTGGTCACGCTCTTGGTTTCATCGAGATGCTCGATCACCCAGAGATGGTTGGACTTAACCCTGAGGTGGGCCACGAACAGATGGCTAACCTCAACTTTGTTCACGGAATTGCACAGGCGTTGTGGCAGAAGAAGTTATTCCATATCGACCTCAACGGTCAGCGTGGGCCAAAGTATGACCAAGACTTCGTCTTCGGACATGGCGATGTAAAGAGCGCCTTCTTCCTCGTAGATCTTCTTGAGCG
>JBJONB010000009.1:0-35284 GCA_046052045.1 Actinomycetota bacterium
CTACAGCGTTAAGGGGCTTATGCCTTTCGGTGGTCGGGTCTAATCTTCACTCATGACTGATGCAACCGTTGCCATTCGCAACGCAGTAAAGCCTTACCTTGCATCTCTCGAAGCAGGCGACACAGTTCTTGTTGCTGTTTCTGGAGGCGCAGATTCACTTGCACTGGCATATGCAATTCTTAAAGAATCTCAAGCAAATGCAATCACCGCGATTGGTGTAACTATTGACCACCAATTGCAAAGCGGTTCAAATATTCAAGCCGAAAAGGTAGAAGCTCAGTTAAAGAGGATGGGTTATGAGAAAGTTATTACTCGCAAAGTTGTGGTCACTACTCAGTCCGGCATCGAAGCTGGCGCTCGTGATGCACGTTATCAAGCTCTTGCTGCGTGCGCTGCGCAAGAGAAGGCAACGCAAATCTTCTTAGGACACACACGCGATGATCAAGCCGAAACTGTTCTACTCGGTTTAGCACGCGGATCAGGAACACGTTCACTTTCTGGAATGGCAATTAGAAATGGAATCTACCTTCGTCCACTTTTAGGTATTACTCGCGCCGAAACAGTTGCTGCTTGTAAAGAGATCGGAATTGATCCCTGGAACGATCCCCATAATGGCAATACAGAATTTTCTCGAGTAAGAGTTCGCAGCGAAGTTCTTCCTGTGATGGAAGAGAAGTTGGGACCTGGAATTTCAGCAGCACTTGCAAGGAGCGCATCTCTATTGCGCGATGATGCCGATGCCCTTGATGAGATTGCCCAGAAAGAGATGACAGCGCTCGACCCAGCTCAGCTCGACTGCGAACATTTAGCGAGCCTGGCGAGAGCAATTCGCTCACGCATCCTGAGGGCGGCTATTTATGCTGCCGGAGCCCCATCAGGCTCAATTACAGCCGATCATTTAGCCGCAGTTGAGGCGCTCGTCACTTCATGGAGGGGCCAAGGGACCATCAGCCTTCCCGGTGGTGTGAAGGTTGAGCGAATTTCGGGCAGACTTTCGCTCTTAGCCCAGCCTTAACTATTGAGGAGCAGACCACGTGGATTTAGCAGCAGTCGGAACCGATGTTGAAAAGGTAATCGCAACAGAAGAGCAACTTGCAACAAAGATTGCTGAACTTGCAGCTCGCGTTGATGCAGATTACAAAGATAAGAACGTTCTTCTTGTCGGTGTTCTCAAGGGCGCAATCATGGCGATGGCCGACCTCACTCGTGCAATGCAGACTCATATTGAGATGGATTGGATGGCGGTTTCTTCTTACGGTTCTGGAACAAAATCAAGTGGAGTTGTTCGTATTCTCAAAGATCTCGACCGCGATATCACTGGACGCCACGTTCTCATAGTCGAAGATATTGTTGATACCGGACTGACACTTTCATGGCTTAAATCAAATCTTTTCTCTCGAGGCGCAGCATCAGTTGAAATTCTTGCAATCCTTCGTAAACCAGAGGCAGCAAAAGTTGAAGTTGATGTGAAGTACGTTGGCTTCGATATTCCTAAGGAATTCGTTGTTGGCTACGGTCTCGATTTTGATGAGAAGTACCGCAACCTTTCATTTATCGGTGTGCTTGCAAAGCACATGTACTCATAAGGATATTTATGACTTCCCTCGAACCACAGAAGAAATCAAATAACCCGATGGATAAGCTGAAGAAGGCAACATCTAAGAAGGGTCAGAATTCGCCCGTTAAAGATGGCGGCAAGAAGGCTCCTCTTACTCGCTCTCAAAAGATTTTCCGCGGACCTCTCTTCTGGATCATCGTTGCAATCTTTGGTGTCTCTATCTTTGGCCAGATTTCTTCAGCATCAGGTCGCTATACCGAGATCAAAACATCACAGGCAATTGATGCAATTTCTCGCTCACAAGTTGAATCCGCAGTTTTGGTCGATAAGTCTCAGAAGATCCGCTTGGTTCTCTCAAATGGCAACACCATTAAGGGTTCAACGAAAGTTGAAGCTTCCTACGTTGCGCGCCAAGAACCGACTCTTGTTGATGCGCTAACAGCTAACCCGCCAGCAAAGGGCTGGAGCGTTGATGTTCCAACGCAATCCTTCTTCACAACATTCCTATTTTCATTCGGACCAATTCTGATTATTGGATTCCTCTTCTTCCTCATGATGAGCCAGGCGCAAGGCGGTAATCGCGTCTTCTCCTTCGGAAAATCCCGTGCGAAGTTACAAGATAACGATGTTCCGCAAAACACCTTTGCCGATGTTGCAGGATCCGACGAAGCGATTGCTGAACTTGAAGAGATCAAGGATTTCCTTGCAGACCCTGCCAAGTACGCGCTCTTGGGTGCAAAGATTCCTAAGGGAGTTCTTCTCTATGGCCCTCCAGGAACAGGAAAGACACTTCTTGCGCGCGCTGTTGCTGGTGAAGCAAAAGTTCCGTTCTATTCAATTTCAGGTTCTGACTTTGTTGAAATGTTTGTCGGTGTTGGTGCAGCTCGCGTGCGCGATCTCTTCAATCAAGCAAAGGCGAATGCACCAGCAATTGTCTTCGTTGATGAAATCGATGCAGTCGGTCGTCAGCGCGGTGCAGGTATGGGTGGCGGTCACGATGAACGCGAACAAACTCTCAACCAGTTACTCGTCGAGATGGATGGCTTTGAAGCTAATGGCCAAGTAATTCTCATCGCTGCAACAAACCGTCCCGATGTTCTTGATCCAGCGCTCTTGCGCCCAGGTCGTTTTGATCGACAGATTCCAGTTGAACGTCCCGATCTCAAAGGCCGCGAAGATATTCTCAAAGTCCATGCAAAGGGCAAGCCGATCTCTAAGGATGTCGAGCTCGTTGCATACGCTCGTCGCACACCAGGATTTACAGGTGCAGACCTTGCAAATGTATTGAATGAAGCGGCTTTGCTGACTGCACGTGAAGGCCAGAAGACAATTAACAATTCACAGATTGATGAAGCGATCGATCGTGTAATGGCTGGCCCACAACGTAAGTCGCGTTTGATGTCTGAAGAAGAACGTCGAGTTACTGCGTATCACGAAGCAGGACATGCACTAGTTGCGCACGCACTGCCACATACAGATCCCGTTCATAAGATCACGATTATGCCTCGTGGACGCGCTTTGGGTTACACAATGGTTCTTCCCGATGATGACAAGTACTCAACAACTCGCAATCAGTTACTTGATCAGTTGGCCTATTCATTAGGTGGACGTGCTGCAGAAGAACTTATCTTCCATGATCCATCAACCGGTGCATCAAATGATATTGAGAAGGCAACAGCTCTGGCCCGTGCCATGGTTACTCAATACGGTATGACTGAAGCAATTGGCGCAATCAAACTTGGTTCAGATGCATCAGAACCATTTATGGGCCGCGATTATGGTCACCAACGCGATTACTCTGAAAACGTTGCAGCTCTTGTAGATGCTGAAATTCGCAAGCTCATCGATACAGCGCACCAAGAGGCATATGACATTCTTGAAGCTAACCGAACAATTCTTGACGAAATGGTTCTTCATCTCCTTGAAAAAGAAACCCTCAATAAGGAAGAGATCGCAGAGATCTTTACAAAGGTGAAGTCTTGGCCTACGCGTCCAGCTTGGACAGGTTCTGCGACTCGCATTCCTTCTTCACAACCACCGGTAGATATTCCTGAACGTGTAGTGGCACCAGTTGAAGATGCTCCACGTAAGAATCGTCGCGTAAAAAAGGCCACCTCCAGTGAGTGATATTTCTTCTGTATCAATGGGTCCCAGTGATGGAAGAGCATCACACCCATACGATCAGGAGCGCGCAGAAAAAGCTGTTCGCGAACTTCTTCTTGCACTCGGTGAAGACCCTGAGCGCGAAGGACTCAAAGAGACTCCGGCCCGCGTAGCACGCGCATTTAAGGAGAATTTTGAAGGGCTCTGGCAGAAGCCAGAAGATGTTCTCACAACAACTTTTGATATCGGTCATGAAGAGTTGGTCATCATCAGAGATATCGAAGTTTTTTCTCATTGCGAGCATCACCTCACTCCTTTCCACGGAGTAGCTCATATTGGATATATCCCTAGTGGAAAAATCACCGGACTCTCAAAAGTGGCACGTCTAGTTGATCTCTTTGCCCGTCGCCCGCAGGTTCAAGAGCGACTCACAACCCAAATTGCAGATGCGCTCGTCGAAATATTGAAACCGATGGGCGTCATTGTCATTATCGACTGCGAACATTTGTGTATGTCGATGCGTGGAGTAAGAAAATCACAGGCTCGAACAACTACTTCGGCAGTTCGTGGCGTACTCCGTGATGCAACAACTCGTGCTGAAGCAATCAGCCTCATTACGAATCGATAACCGCTGATGTTGGTGATGGGAATTCTCAACGTCACACCCGATTCTTTTGCCGACGGTGGACTTCATTTCGACACAGAGTTAGCAATTTCGCACGGCAGAGAAATGATTGAAGATGGTGTCGACATTATCGATATCGGGGGAGAATCAACTCGCCCTGGTGCAGATCGCGTATCTGCCGACGAAGAACAAGCTCGAGTTATTCCGGTTATTCGTGAACTTGCCAAAGAGAGCGTCGCCATCAGTATCGACACCATGCGCGCATCAACAGCCAAGCTAGGTGTAGAAGCTGGCGCCACGATAGTTAATGATGTCAGCGGAGGAGCTGCCGACCCAGAGATGTTTTCAACTGTAGCTCAATTGAATTGTAAGTACACGCTGATGCACTGGCGCGGACACTCAAAAGATATGAATTCAAAGGCGATTTATTCAGATGTTGTGGCTGAAGTAATTGAAGAGATGACAATTCAATTGGATAAAGCTCTAGCGGCTGGAATTAAGCGAGAGAACATCATTCTCGACCCTGGTATCGGCTTTGCAAAGGACGCCGAACATAACTGGGAAATTCTTAACCGTATTGATGAATTCATCGCTTTGGGTTACCCAATTCTTATTGGGCATTCACGTAAACGTTTTCTTGGTGGAGAGACTCCTGATGATCGCGAAGAAGCGACCGTACAAGTTACTCAATCGCTTGTGGGTAAAGGTATTTGGGCAGTTAGAGTTCATGGTGTGAAGGCGAATAAGGAAGTAATCAGCTCATGAGCGACAAGATTTCACTTAAGGGTATTTGGGGCTTTGGATATCACGGAGTCTTTGAACACGAAGCAAAGAATGGTCAAGATTTCTTTGTTGATCTCGAGATTTCACTGGATCTTTCTAAACCAAGTAAGTCAGATGACCTTGCAGAGACTATTGATTACGGCGCCCTTGCAGAACTTGTGGTTGAAGAGATCACCGGAGAACGAGTAAAACTGATTGAGCGACTTGCAGGGCGAATTGCTGATCGCATTAAGTCAGGTCATCCAGAGATCACTTCAATTGCCGTCACAGTGCATAAACCGAAGGCGCCAGTTTCTGCTCAAACTTCAGATATATCGGTAACAATTACTCGATGAAGGCTGTTGTGGCACTTGGTGCAAATATTGGTAATCCAAGTGAACAGATGGATTTGGCAATCGCCATGCTCAAAGAAGCGACTGATGTAGTTGCCGTTTCTACTAATTACACAACTAAACCAGTCGGTGGACCTGAACAACCTGATTACATCAATGCTGTCTGCATTCTTGAAAGTGATTTGCCAGCACTTGATTTGCTTTCGCTCCTTCAAGGAATTGAAAAATCACTTGGGCGCGAACGTGTAGAGAGATGGGGGCCACGCACCATTGATCTCGACCTCATTCAATATGGCTCGCTCTTGAGCAAGGCCGAAGAGCTTGAACTTCCTCATCCGCGGGCGCATGAACGCCGCTTCGTTCTCGAGCCATGGCATGAGATTGAACCTGATGCCGTTTTGCTTACACATGGCAAAATCTCAGAGCTTTTGGCGCAACTGTCCTAACGCCTTAGAATTTATGTACTGCCTGCCCGGTACCTGAAAGGACTGGAGCCATGAAAGTAGTAACAAATGCCCGCGAGCTCCCTTCTGCCTGCGCTTTTATCCCAACAATGGGAGCCCTTCATGCTGGCCATGCATCTCTCTTCAACCTTGCAAAGAAATACAGCGAGAACGTCGTTGCAAGTATTTTCGTTAATCCACTGCAATTTGAGAGCGAAGAAGATTTAGCAAAGTACCCACGTACTCCAGATATTGATATTGAAATCGCAGCGGCTGCAGGAGTTACACATTTGTGGCTACCAAATCAGTCAGAGATTTATCCAGCTGGATACGCAAAACAAACAGCTGGCCCTATTGGCGATATCTACGAAGGTAAGTCGCGACTTGGTCATTTTGATGGAGTTCTAACCGTAGTTCGTCGCCTCTTTGATTTAGTGAATCCTAAAGTTGCCATCTTTGGTGAGAAAGATTTTCAACAATTGCAGTTGATTAAGACAATTGCGGGAGATGTTGAAATTATTACTGCTCCAACGATTCGCGAAAGCGATGGCCTTGCTCTTTCTTCTCGCAATATTCGATTAACTCCGGAAGGTCGACTGGCTGCGGCAGTGATTCATAGGGCGCTTTCTCAATCAACTTCGGAAGAAGAGTTAAGAGCGATATTGGCGACTGAGTCTGCATTTACCGTGGATTATGCAGATTTCATTGATGAGAAGACATTCACGCACGCTCAACCAACCTCACGTGATGTCCGTGCAATTGTCGCCGGGTGGATAAATGGTGTGCGTTTGATTGACAATATGCCTATGGGAATTCGCGCATGAAGCTTCTAGCTCCAGCACCTGGCTGGACCGCTTCTGCCGACGTGATTGTCGTGGGATCAGGTATTGCAGGTCTTACTACTGCACTGCAATGTCGAACATACGGGTTATCGGTTCTGCTTGTCACTAAAGCACGCGTTGATGAAGGCTCCACAAAGTGGGCTCAAGGCGGTATCGCAGCTGCACTTGGCGATGGCGATTCACCAGAAGCTCATGAAAAGGACACGCTCGTTGCAGGCGCAGATCTTTGTGATGTTGAAGCCGTCCGAGTACTTGTCACCGAAGGTCCTGAAGCAGTCCGTAAATTAATTGAACGTGGCGCAATCTTCGACAAGGAAGATAGCGGCGAAATCGCTCTCACACGTGAAGGTGGACATTTACGGAATCGCATTCTGCACGCAGGAGGAGATGCAACAGGTGCTGAAGTTTCACGAGCACTTCTAGCTGCAGTGCAGAACGATCCTGAAATTGAAGTTGTAGAACACGCGCTCGTTCTTGATGCGCTCAAGAACGATATCGGTGAAGTCTGTGGAGTAACTCTTCACGTAATCGGTGCTGGTAGCCGTGATGGAGTCGGCCGTGGACTCGCACGCGCTGTAGTTCTTGCAACAGGTGGACTTGGTCAAGTATTTGCACAGACAACTAATCCATCTGTTTCAACAGGTGATGGCGTTGCACTTGCACTGCGAGCAGGCGCAAAAGTTGCTGATGTTGAATTCATTCAATTCCATCCAACCGTTTTATGGCTTGGTGATAACTCTGAAGGACAGCAGCCACTGATTAGCGAGGCTGTTCGTGGTGAAGGTGCATATCTTCTCGATGACCAGGGAAATAGATTTATGCAAGATATTCATCCGCTCGCTGAACTTGCTCCTCGCGATGTTGTTGCAATTTCAATTATGCGCGTCATGAATAAGGCAGGCGCGCATCACGTCTGGCTTGATGTCCGCCACCTTGAGGGATTTAAAGAACGTTTCCCAACGATTTATGCATCATGTATTTCACACGGCATTGATCCGCTGAAAGATTTGATTCCGGTAGCCCCTGCTTCGCACTATGCATCTGGGGGAGTTCGTGTAGATCTCAACGGTCGCACCAGCGTCAATGGCCTCTATGCATGCGGTGAAACAGCCTGTTCAGGCGTTCATGGTGCTAACCGTCTGGCATCAAACTCTCTCCTTGAGGGTCTCGTTTTCAGTGCGCGAATCGCCGCCGATATCGCTGAACATCTCCCCGAGAAGAGTGATCCAGTTGAAAATGCATCTCAAGCAATATTGCTTGATCCAAAAGTCCGTCATGAGATTCAAGTAAGTATGAGCCGTGGCGCGGGAGTCCTTCGCTCATCAGATTCACTATTGAAGACGAGCTCTGATTTAACACGTATTGAAGATAAGAAGAGCACAGAACCATGTGTTGAAGCATGGGAGACCACCAACTTATTCCAGCTTGCTCAAGCAATTCTCAAGGCGGCGCTCATTCGCCAAGAGACTCGCGGGTCTCACTGGCGCGAAGATTTTCCTGAGACAAGCAATCAATGGAAGAAGCGCATTGTGCAACAACTTGATCAAAAGGGTTATTGGACCAGCGGTTATCAGGAGGTTGGAAGCAAATGATTGATCGCGACCTAATCAAACGGGCACTTGCTGAAGATTTGCAAGGCGGAGAAGACATCACATCAGTTGCAACGGTTTCAGGCGATGAGAAAGTTGTTGCCGACTTTGTCTCTCGCAAGCCAGGCGTTGTAGCTGGAATAGATATGGCGCGCGCAGTTCTTGAAGAAGTTGGACTCACTGATATTTCAGTACACATTCAAGATGGAACATCTGTCAAAGCCGGAGAAGTATTAATGACGGTTCGTGGCGATACTCGTGCAATTCTTCTTGCAGAGCGCACAGCACTTAACTTCTTAGGCCACCTCAGCGGTATTGCAACCCTGACTCGAGTCTGGGTTGATGCAATTGCAGGTACACACTGCCAAATTCGCGATACTCGTAAGACCACTCCGGGAATGCGTTTACTTGAAAAGTACGCAGTCCGTATGGGTGGCGGAACTAATCATCGAATGTCACTAAGCGATGCAGCGCTGATTAAAGATAATCACATTGCTGCAGCTGGTGGGGTTGCAGAAGCATTCTCAAAGGTGCGCGCTAAGTTCCCAACTTCAGAGATTGAAATTGAAGTAGATACTCTCGATCAATTACGTGAAGTCTTGCCACTGAAGCCTGATCTTGTTCTTCTCGACAATATGAGCCCAGCACAGTGCGAAGAGGCTGTTTCTATCGTTGCGGGCGCGACCAAACTCGAAGCGTCAGGTGGCATCTCGCTCGAGAACGCAAAGGCATATGCAGATACCGGAGTTGATTACCTAGCGATTGGCGCACTGACACACAGCGCACCAGTTTTTGATATCGGTTTAGATCTGAGAGCGGAGTAGCGATGTTATTAACAGTAGATGTAGGAAACACAAATACAGTTCTTGGAATCTTCGATAAGGAAGATCTCGTTAAATCATGGCGCGTGAAGACTGACCCACGTACTACGGCAGACGAACTATGGCTTCAATACAGCGCACTCATTAGTGGATATCCACTCACAGGTTTATCAATCTGTTCTACAGTCCCTGCAACGCTGCGCGAACTTCGCACCATGATTGCAACATACTTCGCTGATATTCAAACAACGATTGTTGAACCAGGAACTAAGACTGGCGTTCAGTTACTCGTTGATAATCCAAAGGAAATCGGTGCCGATCGCATCGTCAACACACTTGCTGCGCATACCTTGTATGGCGGACCAGCAATTGTCGTTGACTTCGGAACTTCGACAAACCTCGATGTTGTTTCTCCAAAGGGTGAATTTCTCGGTGGGGCACTTGCTCCAGGAATTGAAATTTCAGTCGATGCACTGGCGGCTCGTGCAGCACAACTCCGTAAAGTCGAATTGATTCGACCAAAGAACGTTATTGGAAAAAATACAGTCGAAGCCCTTCAGTCAGGAACTATCTTCGGATTTGCTGGACAAGTTGATGGCCTTGTTGATCGTATTACTGCAGAACTAGCAAAGGATTACGACGAAGCTCCAACAGTTATTGCGACAGGTGGCCTAGCCCCACTTATTATCGGAGTCTCTGACACAATCGATGAGCATGAACCAGATCTGACTCTTATCGGCCTGCGCCTTATCCATGAGAAGAATCAGTAGCGATAAAAGGTAGACTCAACGCCCTATGACAATCGATAACACGCCTGCGACAGAAGACGACCTACCCGAGCAACTTCGGATCCGTCGTGAGAAGCGCGCCAGCCTTATTGAGCGTGGAATCGAGCCATACCCAGTCGCAGTCGCCCGCACTAAATCTCTTAAAGAGGTCCGCGAGAAGTACACCGGTCTTGAAATCGATGTAGCAACTGGAGATATTGAAAGCCTTACTGGCCGCATTATCTTTAAGCGCGATACTGGAAAGCTCTGTTTTGCAACGCTTCGCGAAGGTGATGGAACAGAACTTCAAGCGATGTTGTCGCTCGACAAAGTTGGTCAAGATCAACTCGATGCTTGGAAATCAGATATCGATTTAGGTGACATGGTCTCTGTTACCGGCGAAATCATTACCTCAAAGCGCGGCGAACTTTCTATCCTGGCAAATTCATGGACTCTGGCTTCAAAGTCACTTCGTCCGCTCCCTAATGATCACAAGCCAATGTCTGAAGAGACTCGCGTGCGCATGCGTTATGTAGATTTAATTGTTCGTCCTGAAGCTCGCACAGCAGCGCGTATGCGACCAGCAGTAATGCGTTCACTTCGCGATACCTTTAACAACGAAAGTTTTATTGAAGTAGAAACTCCTATGCTTCAAGTTATGCACGGCGGAGCAGCAGCTCGTCCATTTAAGACTTTCAGTAATGCATACGACATGGATCTCTTTATGCGTATTGCACCTGAACTCTTCTTAAAGCGTTGCGTAGTCGGTGGAATCGAGCGCGTCTTCGAAATCAACCGTAACTTCCGTAATGAAGGCGCAGACTCTTCACACTCACCAGAGTTCGCAATGGTCGAGTCATATATGGCCTACGGAGATTGGCGTTCAATCGCTGATGTCACTCGCTCTCTTATTCAGAACGCAGCGATGGCTGTTGCTGGTTCGCACGTTGTTACACACCACGATGGTCGCCAAGCTGACCTCGGCGGAACATGGAAAGAAATTTCACTTTACGATGCCATCTCAGAAGGCGTTGGCGAGCAGGTAACTGCGCTTACCTCGATTGATGAGCTCAAGAAGTATGCAACAAAACTCGGTATGAAGATCGACCCAAAGTGGGTAACAGGCAAGCTCGCTGAAGAGATCTTCGAGCATGTTGCACAAGACAAGCTCATTGAGCCAACTTTCGTTATGGGTTATCCCGTCGATACGTCACCACTTGTTCGCGCGCACCGCGAGATTCCAGGAGTCGTAGAAAAGTGGGATCTCTATGTCGACGGTTTCGAACTTGCAACTGGTTACTCAGAACTTATCGACCCAGTTATTCAACGCGATCGTTTAGTTGAACAAGCACAGCTTGGGGCTAAGGGCGATCTCGAAGCGATGCAAGTTGATGAAGATTTCTTACGCGCGATGGAATTTGGAATGCCACCAATGGGCGGAATGGGAATGGGCGTTGATCGTCTTCTCATGGCACTTACTGGTCTTGGAATCCGAGAAACAATTTTGTTCCCACTTGTTAAGCCAGAAATTGATTAACAATGTTGGTAATTCGCCCAGCTAAGACTTCAGATGTAAAGGCAATCCGCGAACTCGTAGATTCCTATGCAGCGCCCGGTCAGATGCTTGCCAAAGAGACAGTGACGCTTTACGAAGGCGTTCAAGAATTTACCGTTGCAGAACTCGATGGCAAAGTTGTTGGTTGCGGTGCACTGCACACTCTCTGGGAAGATCTAGCTGAAGTTCGTACAGTGGCAGTTCAAAAAGATTTGCATAAGCAAGGAATTGGCCACAAAATCATGGAGCGCATCATCGAACGTGCGCGCGAAGTAGGCGTTGAAAGAATTTTCTGCCTTACCTTTCAAACAGAGTTTTTTGGTCGCCATGGCTTTGTTGAAATTCATGGCACACCAGTTGATCAAGAGGTCTATCAGCAGCTCCTGCGCTCCTATGACGCCGGTGTAGCCGAGTTCCTTGATCTCGAGTCGGTGAAGCCAAATACCCTCGGCAATACCCGCATGCTTCTCAACCTCTAGAGACAACCTCTAGCGCCAATATCTAGTTATCTGGCGGGAATATCGAGCCCATATATGGGGTTCTAATCCCTACAGAGCCATCCACCTCGCGCCTTCCCTAGGCTGGGTTATAGGCTTAAGGCAGATTCACATCAATAGAAGGAGTTCCGCCCATGTTTGAGCGCTTTACCGATCGAGCTCGACGCGTTGTTGTCCTGGCTCAAGAAGAAGCACGCATGCTCAACCACAACTACATCGGCACCGAACACATCCTTCTTGGCCTCATCCACGAAGGTGAAGGCGTCGCTGCCAAGGGTCTTGAATCACTCGGAATTTCACTTGAAGGCGTTCGCGCACAGGTTGAAGAAATTATCGGACAAGGTCAGCAGGCACCAAGCGGCCACATTCCATTTACTCCACGTGCAAAGAAAGTTCTCGAACTCTCATTGCGTGAAGCGCTACAGCTTGGCCACAACTACATTGGCACAGAACATATTTTGCTCGGACTTATTCGCGAAGGCGAAGGCGTTGCAGCACAGGTACTCGTAAAGCTCGGGGCAGATCTCAATCGCGTTCGCCAGCAAGTAATTCAACTTCTCTCTGGCTACCAAGGTAAGGAAGCTGTTTCACAAGGCGGACCTGCTGAAGGAACACCATCTACTTCATTGGTACTCGATCAATTCGGTCGCAACCTCACACAGGCAGCACGTGAAGGAAAGCTTGATCCAGTTATCGGACGCGAACTCGAAGTCGAGCGCGTTATGCAGATTCTTTCTCGCCGTACAAAGAACAACCCAGTACTAATCGGCGAACCAGGTGTCGGTAAGACAGCGGTTGTCGAAGGTCTTGCACAAGCAATTGCAAAGAACGATGTCCCAGAAACTTTGAAGGATAAGCAGCTCTACTCACTCGATCTGGGTGCACTTGTTGCAGGTTCACGCTACCGCGGAGATTTCGAAGAGCGCCTCAAGAAGGTTCTTAAAGAGATTAAGACTCGCGGCGACATCATTATCTTCATCGATGAAATTCACACACTCGTTGGAGCAGGTGCTGCAGAAGGTGCAATCGATGCAGCGAGCATCCTTAAGCCAATGCTTGCACGCGGTGAGCTCCAGACAATCGGTGCAACAACTCTCGATGAGTACCGCAAACACATTGAAAAAGATGCAGCTCTTGAGCGTCGTTTCCAGCCAATTCAGGTGAAAGAGCCATCAGTTGCTCACACCATCGAAATTCTTAAGGGCCTTCGTGATCGTTACGAAACCCACCACCGCGTTTCAATTACAGATGGCGCACTCTCTGCCGCAGCAAATATGGCAGATCGCTACATCTCAGATCGCTTCCTTCCAGATAAGGCAATCGACCTTATTGATGAAGCAGGTTCACGTCTTCGCATTAAGCGCATGACAGCACCTGCCGAACTCCGCGAATTCGATGACAAGATTGCCGAAGCTCGCAAGGCTAAAGAATCTGCAATCGATGGACAAGATTTCGAAGGCGCTGCAGCTCTTCGCGATAAGGAGAAGACCCTTATCCAAGAGAAGCAAGAAGCTGAAAAGAATTGGAAGGCAACTGATCTCGATAAGGTCACCGAAGTAGATGAAGAACTCATCGCTCAGGTACTTTCAGCTTCAACTGGTATTCCTGTATTTAAGTTGACTGAAGAAGAGACTGCACGACTTCTTCGGATGGAAGATGAACTTCACCGTCGCGTTATCGGACAAGATCAAGCGATCAAGGCGTTGTCACAAGCAATCCGCCGTACACGCGCAGGTCTTAAAGATCCAAAGCGTCCTGGTGGTTCATTTATCTTTGCTGGTCCTTCTGGCGTTGGTAAGACAGAACTTTCACGCACACTTGCATCATTCCTATTCGGTGATGAAACTGCGTTGATCCAACTCGATATGTCTGAGTACTCAGAGCGCCACACAGCATCACGTTTGTTCGGTGCACCTCCAGGGTATGTCGGATACGACGAGGGCGGACAGCTCACAGAGAAGGTGCGTCGCCGTCCATTCTCAGTGGTTCTCTTCGATGAAATCGAGAAGGCACACCCAGATATCTTCAACTCACTTCTTCAGGTTCTTGAAGATGGTCGCCTTACAGATTCTCAAGGACGCACCGTTGACTTTAAGAACACCGTCATCATCATGACTACAAACCTCGGTACCCGCGACATCTCTAAGTCACTCGGGCTTGGCTTTGCTAACGCCGATGATGACCTCACAAATTACGATCGCATGAAGGGCAAGGTTCAAGACGAACTCAAGAACCACTTCCGCCCAGAATTCCTTAACCGTATCGATGACGTCATCGTCTTCCACCAGCTCACAAAGGATCAGATCATTCAGATCGTTGATCTCATGATTGCTGGTCTCGATGAGCGCCTTAAGGCTAAGGACATGGGAATCGAACTCACACAGGCTGCTAAGGATCTTCTCGCTGCTCGTGGTTATGACCCACTTCTTGGCGCGCGTCCATTGCGTCGCGTAATTCAGCGCGAGATCGAAGATTCACTCTCAGAGCGAATCTTGTTTAGCGAGCTCAAGGCTGGCGAAATCATTGTTGTAGATGTCGAAGGTGTCGACGCAGATGCGAAGTTCACCTTCAAGGGATCACCAAAGGTTTCAACACCAGACAGCCCTGAAGATCTCGCTGAAGCACCAACAGCGTAATTATTGCTAGCTTCGCGGCAGAGAGAATTTTTCTTTGCCGCGAAGTTCAATAAGTCCATCATCAAGCAGAGTTATTAAAGCATTCTCGAGCTGAGATGGAACATCCCATAACTGAGCAATCTGCGCTTTAGTTAGAACATCATTTTCACGAAGTGCTTGAACAACTGTTCCGCGACATTGACGATCAGTTCCATGCCAACTTTGAGTGCGCTTAACGACATCTGACTTTGGATAATCGAGGCTGCGCCATGTGCAATCGTTGGCGACCGGGCATATTCCGCACTTAGGAGATTGCGAAGTACAGACCAGTGCACCGAGTTCCATTGTTGCTGCAGCCCACAAATGCGGATCCTTCTTGGGAATCAACGCTTCGTAACGTGATTTCTCATCCTTTGTTGCCGACAGCTTTGGGGTTTCTACTCCATCAATAATGCGCGCAAAGAGGCGACGGATATTGATATCGAGAACAAGTGAACGACCTTCGAATGCGAAGGCAACCATTGCAGCAGCCGTATATTCACCGATTCCTGGAAGTTTGCGCAGCTCAGACTCTTCACGAGGAATAACGCCTTTATATTCGGATGTAATTACCTTTGCGCATTCGTGTAAACGCAGCGCGCGACGTGGATATCCAAGGCGGCCCCAAGCTGTGATGACTTCGGCAGGAGTAGCTTTTGCGAGCTTTGCAGGCGTTGGCCAACGTTTCATCCACTCGGTGTAGACAGGAAGAACCCGATTTACTGGAGTTTGTTGCAACATGAATTCGGATACTAAAACGCCCCATGTATCTGTCTTACGCCAGGGGAGATCGCGTTTATTCTTCTTAAACCAAGAAATGATCTCTTTCTCGAGCATTATTCGCCAGTGATTTTTACTCGCTGTAGCGCTTGATCAAGTCTAGAAACTTCAACGATTTCCATTCCGTCGATCTTTACATCAGAACCGGTTGGAACAAGCGCGCGCTTGAAGCCAAGGCGATAGGCCTCAGCAAGGCGGCGGGAAACACCGCTTACCTTGCGAATTTCACCAGCTAGACCTACTTCACCGATTGCTACGAGATCTGCAGGAAGAGCTAAACCTTTTGCAGCAGATGCAACAGCGAGTGCCAGAGCTAAATCTGCCGCAGGTTCAGACATCTTCATTCCGCCGACAGTTGCTGCATAGACATCGCGACCACCGACGCGAATGTGTGCGCGTAGTTCGAGGACAGCTAAAGTCATTGACGTACGGGCTGAATCAAGGCCGCTAGTGACGCGACGAGCATTTCCGAAATCATTCTCACGGCCTGCGCTGACGAGCGCTTGAATTTCGGCAAGGAGCGGACGGCGACCTTCGAGAGTGACCGTGACGCATGTGCCTGGCACAGGTTCGGCGTGACGGGATGTAAATAAACCAGTTGGGTCTAGAACACTTTCGATGCCAGTATCGCTGAGATCAAAGCATCCAACTTCATCGCTGGCACCAAAACGGTTCTTGATTGCGCGAATTAAGCGAAGACGAGAATGACGTTCGCCTTCGAATTGGAGAACAACGTCGACGATATGTTCGAGAAGACGAGGACCTGCAATAGATCCATCTTTGGTGACGTGTCCAACTAACAAGAGAGTGATATCGCGGTCTTTACAGATGCGAATAAGTGCGCCAGCAACTTCACGGACCTGAGTTACTCCACCAGGTGAACCATCAGCAGTCGATGATCCGATTGTCTGAACAGAGTCGATAATCAAAAGTTCAGGTTTCACTGCATCGATATGTGCAATGACTGCACCTAAATCAGTTTCAGATGCGAGGAATAACTGAGGATCTACTGCGTTGATACGTTCTGCGCGTAAACGAACTTGTGAGGCAGATTCTTCGCCAGAAATATAGAGCGCAGGAATTCCTTTTGCAGCAGTCTGTGCCGCAACTGATAAGAGAAGCGTTGATTTACCGACGCCAGGTTCGCCAGCGAGCAAGATTGCAGCACCCGGAACTAAGCCGCCACCAAGAACGCGATCGAGTTCAGAGACGCCGGTTGCACGTGCACGAGCAGATGAGAGATCGACATCGCCGATAGGAGTTGCTTTAGAGGTAACAGAACCTGCAACGAGTGAGAGTTTCTTAGGAGCAGCTAGCTCTTCAACAGAACCCCATGCTTGGCATTCACCGCAGCGGCCTACCCATTTCTGGGATGTCCAACCACATTCGGTACAGCGGAATGGATCCTTCTCAACCTTGGCCATAGTCGTAGGTTAGAGGAAGACGCTGACTACTTGCCGGCGGCGATAGTTGCTGGGTGTTGAATAACGAAGAGCGGTAATGAGCGCGCCTGCGCATCGCGGATACCTTGGATACGGCGGTCACAGTGCTCAGCCAGGATTGCATAAGCATCCTTACCCATCAACTGTGAAAGTTCAGCCTTATTGGAGATGTAGACAGGTTCGCTGCCGACGTGTGCATCTGTATTGCTGGTGCAATACCAATCGAAATCATCTCCGCCATCGCCCCAACCGAGGCGCTCGTATTCACCGATAACTGTTATTGAATACTCGCGCTCGCCGACTTCGCGAGTTTCATAGCTACGACGTAGTGGAAGTTGCCAACAAACATCTGGCTTTGTATCTACAAAGTGAATGTTGCGCTTCTGTGCAAGGTGGTGAAGCACGCAACCAAATGAACCGGTAAATCCTGGCGCTTCATAACCTTTGCGGTTGAGGAAGATGCAGGCATCGTTAACGGTACGAGTCTTACGTTCTTTGTCCTCATCTAAATCTGTAATGCGAAGTTGTCCGCCTGGCTTCTTTGGGCGAGCTTCTTCATAGAACTGCCACATATCTGGCGTTAAGTATTCTGCCGCCTTGCGAGTGCGCTCTTCATCTGCCTCATCTGAGTACATCGCACCTTCTGTGCAACATCCGTCGTTGGGGCGATCCTTAAATACACCTTGGCAACCGTCGCCATAGATGCAGGTCCAGAATGAGGTCAACCAGGTCAGATCACACTTAAAGATTTCTTCTTCATCATTTGGGTCTGTGAATTCGACCCAGTCGCGAGCGAAACCTGGCTTTATCTCTGACATAGTCGCAGAGCCTACGCGTACTCTTTCGCCATGGCTAATCAGATAGCAGTAGTTGGTGCAGGTGTAATGGGCGAAGCATTTATTGCTGCCCTCATTCGTTCAGGTGTTCCTGCGCCTTCAATTACTGCTGTCGTACGCCGATCTGAAAGAGGCGATGAACTCGTCGCAAAGTATGGAATAACAATCAAGCCCCTCGATGAAGCTCTGCAGATAAGTGATGTAGTAATGCTTGGCATCAAACCGCAAGGGCTTGCAGATCTCATGCCTGAGATTGCCCCGCACCTCCAAAGCGATGCACTGGTTATCTCGCTGCTTGCTGGCAAGACAATTGCGGGTATTTCAGCTGGTCTCAATAACCACGGTTCGATTGCTCGCGTTATGCCAAATACTCCAACACTGATTGGTAAGGGCATGGCTGGATATTCACTCAGTGCTGGTGTTACTGATGAGCAGAAGAAATTTGTCGATTCTCTTCTTGCTGCAACAGGTAAAGCAATCGAGATTCCAGAAGATTTACAGAATGCGCTCACCGGAACAAGTGGATCTGGACCTGCATATTTCTTTAGATTTGTTGAAGCGATGGTTGATGGTGCAGTCGCAATGGGTCTGTCTCATGAAGATGCGACAACGCTGACAATTCAAACGATTGTCGGAGCGGCAGCTCTTCTCGATGAGTCAGGAGATACGCCAACTCGACTTCGGGAAAAGGTGACCAGCCTCAAGGGCGCAACCGCTGAGGCGCTTGCAGTATTTGATCAGGCTGGAATTTCTAAGATAGTTGCAGATGCAATGGCAGCATCTGCTCGTCGCGCTGGAGAACTCGCCCAATAATGAGACGTATTGCAATATTCCTGGCTCTCTTGTTGGTCGGAATAACACCAGCAGTTGCAGCACCTAAGTCGGTTGCTCTCAAGAAATTAACCATCGTCGCCACGGTTCCTAGCGCTGAAAAACTAGTTGTATCTGGAAAAACTATTGTCACTGTCGGCAATAGTGATGGTCCCAATACAAATATTCTCGTTACAGGCATGGATATCAAAGGTGCACAGCTCTGGCAGAAGACCATTGATTCAGGAGTTGATGAAGTTGCACTCGCCACTGCCGTAGATCCGCTTGGGAATATCTGGGTTGCAGGGGCGGCATCTAGTATCGCTGCACCTGAATCAGCGACTGCAGTCATTCAAGCCGAGAACCCCGATGGCGTCGTGGCAGAACCCACCTCAAAACTTCGCGGAGACTTAAACATTCTGACTCTCTGGAAAGTTTCACCACTCGGTGAAGTTATTGCTACGTATTCATCGGCGCAACAATCACCACCATTAATCAATGCAATATCTGTAAATTCATCCGGAGTCTCCGTCGTTGGACAGTTGCAAGATAAGTCCTTCCTGCTGAGCGCAAATAGCGCAGGAACTTTTGGGAAGTTGCTTTCAATTGGTACCTCAAAGACAGAACTCAATTCAGTTGTTCGACATGGAGATGGTTCTATCTCTGTATTTGGAAGTAGCGCTGAAACTCTTAGCGGAAAGAAGTTAGCAGGGGTCCGAGACGGCGTACTCATTAAAGTCTCTAAGACTGGCGCTATCGCTTCGGTAGTTAGAAGCTCAGCGCCTAAAGCAAATCGCTCATGGCTCTCTGCAGATTCAACGCTTGCACTTACTGGATACGTTAAGTCAGGCAAGGTTATTGAATCGGCATTTACGAAGTTCACGACAGCTTTCGCACCAACATGGACACTTCGCCTTCCATCAACAGGAAATTCACTAGTGCTTAGCGCAGGAAATACAACGTACGGAGTGATTCAATCAAACTCAGCGGTTTCAGGGGTTACTGGCTGGAGACCGACTTCACCGGCTTTATTGATGCTCTCATTCGATGCAAAGGGAGTGATGACTGGTGCATCTGGGTCTACAGACTTAACTGAAGCACTCTCACTCGCGTATTCAAAAGATCTCGGACTGGTTGGTTTAGCTAGAACAAGTGCTCAATCGGTCGCGATATTTACAATCGCTTAAGGACGAAACATTGAAAGCTGGCCTTTGAAGCCTGCGACCAAATAGCGAACGCGATCGACAACAACCCACGCCGAATCAATTCCTTCAGGACGTTGCTCAGATGAAACTAATTTAATGACAGGTACGGCCCTTGCACTATCGAGAACACAGAGTCTCTGCTGGCAGTTGTAAGCGATGAAGGTGCCATCAGTATTGAGATATTTACCTGGAACCCCATAGCTCTCGCTGGTGGCAACGCTTTGGGTTGGATTGCTCTGGATAACGCTCCAACGAATTCGATTTGGGTTTGGAGCTGTTGCTGGCGAAGAGATCAACCATGTTGCCTGTAAGCCATTGAGAGTCTTTGCAATAGAGATATCAAAGCCAGTCATTGGCGTAGCGCTGCCAGAAGAATCAAGGTTGTAATAACTCCAGGCTTCACCGGAAAGAGTATTTCGAGAAGCGACTCGCACTTCACCAGAAGTTGCTTGCTTCTTCTGATTGATCGTTAAAACAGAGTCGTACACAACGTAGGTCTTCTTGCCATCAAAGAGAGCCTTGAGGTGGAATGCAACATCGCCAGTACTGCGACCATCTGTCTTGCGATCACCATCAACTAGTTCGTAACTCCATTTTGTCGCACCCTTAACTTTTGTCGCACCTAAGAGAATTCCTTGGCTCTCGTCACGATAGAAGACTTGAATCCCGCCGGCAGTTGCCACACATGCGTTAGAAACGCTGACATCGCTTCCAGTTCGGACGCGAACAGGGTCCTTATAGTCATTTACCTGAACGCCATTGCCATCGACAATTTCGTAGACAAATTTCTTGCCATCGTATGTTGCATAGCGAAGGTCTCGGTCATCGCTTTCTGAGTAGAAGATATGGAGCAGTTGCTTGGTTCCAGATCCATTGACGCACAGTGAGATCGTGCTGGTGATCTTAGATTTAGTCTTACCTGATGTTCCGCCTGCACCATCGACCGTTGTGCGCTTCCAAGACTTTCCATCCCAAGCGGCAATTTTCAGAATTCCACTCTTGCTATCTGTATATGCAATAAGAGGTTTACCGTTAAAAGTAGTACTTGTGACATGGCGTGCATCAGCTTTGTCATCAATCACAAATCGCTTCCAACCAGCTTGCGGAGTAATAGGAGCAGTGATCACCGCATCGGAAGTTCCATTTGTATTGCTTGCAACGATGCTAAAGCTGTAGCTGGTGCCGTTCTTAAGACCGGTAAATGTGATGGGCGATTCGGTGGAGCTCTTAACTTGGTCTGTCTTGAGATTGCGCACTGAGTAGCTAGTTATCTGCGCTGTACGTGAATTAGCGGGTGGATCAAAGGTGACTATTGCTGAGCTATCGGCGATAAGTGCGGTTGCATTGCGAACTGTCTGCGGGATACCTACTGCAACGCCTACAGGTGGCTTACGACGCAGGTCTTCCATCATTGCAAGCAGCAGAGTGCCGGGCTCTCTAAATATTTCTCCTGCATCAAGATTCGGGGTCATGATTGAGTTGGCACCAAGATTCGCATACGTCGCTTCATCGAGATGGCTCACTGAAGAACCTTCTTCATAACGCGCAGGTGTATACAAGATTGGTTTCACTCCACCGTTAGCGGCCATACCCAAAGGCCCAGCCCAGACAAGTGTGGAGGTAAGCGCTTTACCTAGTTCGATAGATGGCGAAGGCAGGTCAGATAAACGTCGGCCATCTGGAAGTTGTGCGTAGGCATCGTATGGAGTTGGTTGCTCGATAGTTCCGTAGCCGAAGAATTGATCATATGAATCGGTTGAGAGAAATCCGAGTCCGTGTCCCATCTCGTGCAAGAAGACAGATTGAAGATCGTATTCATTAAGTTTTGGCGAACCATCGCCGCGAGTGTTCCACGACGCTAAGGAATTCACCTGAATAACCATTTCAGGATTTTCTGGTTCAAGATCTTTTCCGGCAAGAGCATTGGCAAGTGCTGATGGATACCAAAGGCTCTGATCTGGCGCGCCATCGAAACCTGAGTAGTAATTACCAGGTCGTGCACTTCCAAGAACTCCGTAAGAAGCAGAACGCCCCCATGAAGCATCAATTGTGATCTGTGGCGTTGATGCAAAGTTTGCCGACCAGATATCTACTGCAGCTTGAAAATCTCTCTTCGCCCATTCAGGAAAATTCTTATAGTTAACGACAAATTTAGATTTCTGTTCAAGGTGCGCAACTTTCGGTGGCCGAGTTTCGGCGACTCCGGTTGCCTTACCTGCATAGGTATGACCCCAGACAGTTGATGGTGCAACTTTAAAATTTGAGAGCGCAACAGATTGGGTTGGGAGAAGAAGTGAGGCGAGTAGGCCGAGAACAAGGGCAAATGTGCTGCTCTTTCTCAATTGGCCTCTCATAGCGGGTAACGCTATCAGGGTGCGAGAATGCAGTCATGGTTACCGTTTACTCTCGCCACGGCTGTCACCTTTGTGAAGATGCTGTGAAAACCTTAGAGAGCTTGCGCGAGGAACTCGCATTTGAGATTGAGATTATCTATATCGATGGAGATGCAGAACTCGAGAAGCTGTATGGAAATGAAGTTCCGGTCATTCATATCAATGGAGAACACCACGACTTCTACAAAGTAGATCCAGAACGCTTTAGATCTTCCCTTGAAAAACATCGTCGGCATCAATAATTCGATATGAATAACCTTGCTCGGCAAGGAAGCGCTGACGGTTTTGCGCGAAATCTTGATCGATAGTGTCGCGTGAAACAACTGAGTAGAACTTAGCTCCACGACCATCTGCCTTTGGTCGCAAGATACGTCCAAGGCGTTGCGCCTCTTCCTGGCGAGATCCAAATGCACCTGATACTTGAATAGCGATAGTTGCCTCAGGAAGATCGACAGAGAAGTTAGCAACCTTTGAAACTACAAGACAGGTAACTTCGCCCGTACGGAATGCAGCAAATAGTCGTTCGCGTTCCTTCTGCGGTGTATCGCCCTTAATGAGTGGGACACCTAAAGTTTCAGAGAGATCATCGAGTTGGTCGATGTATTGACCGATCACGAGCACCTGTTCATTTGCATGGTGCGCTACTAGTTCTTCAACAACATTGCGCTTTGTGCGAGTAGTCGCACAGAAACGGTAACGCTCTTCAGGTTCGGCAGTTGCGTAGGAAAGACGCTCTGCCTCAGTGAGGTTGACGCGAACTTCAATACATTCAGCAGGTGCGATATATCCCTGTGCTTCGATCTCTTTCCAAGGGACATCAAATCGCTTTGGTCCGATGAGTGAGAAGACTTCGCCTTCCATTCCATCTTCGCGAACCAGCGTTGCAGTAAGTCCGAGACGACGACGAGATTGGATATCAGCGGTGAAGCGGAAGATTGGTGCAGGAAGTAGGTGTACTTCGTCGTAAATGATTAGTCCCCAGTCATGTGTATCGAAGAGATCGAGGTGGGCGTAAACACCATTCTTCTTCTTAGTCATAACTTGGTATGTGGCAATAGTTACGGGGCGAATCTCTTTCTTTGCTCCTGAATATTCGCCGATTTCATCTTCATTGAGAGTTGTGCGCTTTAAAAGTTCATCGCGCCACTGACGAGCAGCAACGGTATTAGTTACAAGGATGAGCGTTGTTGCTTTTGCATGAGCCATTGCAGCTGCGCCAACAATGGTCTTTCCGGCGCCACAAGGAAGAACTACTACGCCAGAGCCACCGTGCCAAAAGCCTTCAGCCGCATGCTCCTGATATTGACGAATCTTCCAGCCATCTTCTTTAAGTGCAATGTCATGTGCTTGGCCATCAACATAACCTGCAAAGTCTTCAGCTGGCCAACCGAGGCGAAGTAGTGATTGCTTAATTTGGCCACGCTGGCTTGGATGAACAGCAATGGTCTCTTTATCGATGCGAACACCTAGAAGAGGTGCAATCTTCTTTGCGCGGATTACTTCTTCAAGTACACCGGTATCCGTAGTTACGAGAATGAGTCCATGCACTGGATCTGCTTCAAGGCGAAGGCGTCCGTAGCGAGACATGGTCTCGGCAACGTCAACGAGCAAAGAATGTGGAACTGCGTAACGTGAATACTTAATAAGTGTGTCGATAACGAGCTCGGCATCGTGGCCAGCAGCACGAGCATTCCAAAGGCCAAGGTTTGTTAAGCGATAGGTATGTATATGTTCTGGTGAACGTTCGAGTTCTGCAAAGGGCGCGATTGCGCGGCGGCATTCAGTTGATAGAACGTGATCTACATCGAGAAGGAGTGTCTTATCGCTCTGGACAATCAGTGGTCCATCGGTCATGAGAGCAAATCCTTAATAAACGCATGCAGGAAATCGCTACGTTCTTGCATAGTAGAAATCTTGACCCATTCGCTTGGAGCATGTGCGCCGCCGCCGACAGCGCCGAGGCCATCAAGTACTTGTGCACCAGCTGCTGCAGCGAAGTTTCCATCGCTGGCACCGCCCACTTCAGCGCAACCTAGTGGCGCCATTCCAATAGCTGCAGCAACTTTTTCAGCGCGCTCGTAGAGAGCCTTGGTAGAAGTTGGTTGCAACGGTGGGCGATTAAGTCCACCAGTAATTTCAAGACGAGCTTTCGGATTGACTGGCTTAAAGTTCTTGATTGCCGCATCTACTCTTTCAAGTTCTGCCTGCGAAAATGAGCGTGCATCAATATCGAGTATCGCTAAATCTGGAACAGTGTTTGTTGTGTTTCCAGAGTGGAGAAGAGTTGGCACAACCGTTGTTCCGTGATCTGCACTTTCTAGTGAAGCAAGTGCCAAAATCGCGTGAGCAATTTCTGTGGTGGTGTTAACTCCCTTTTCAGGTTCGAGACCTGCATGAGCTGCAAGACCATGAACCTTGATTTGATACATCGCTGTTCCCTTACGGCCGGTCTTCACCTTGCCATCAAGAGAAGCTTCAAGAACGAGAACAGCCTTTGCCTTTGCAGATAAATCCTTGATGAGCTCCTTAGATGCGTGGCTTCCGGTCTCTTCATCTGTTGTTGCAACAAGAGCGACAGATCCTTCAATTCCTTTAAGTGCATAGAGTGCCTGAATAAATCCCGCCTTCATGTCGAAGGTTCCGGGACCGCGAAGCACATCATCCTTAACTTCCCAGAGCGGTTGGTATGAACCAAGTGGCCACACAGTGTCGAGGTGCGCAAGAACTAATACATCTGGTTGCTCTTCGCCCCACCAGAAGACAGGACGTCCTTCAATCTCTTTAATCTGCGCAGGAACGCCAAGCACTCTCGTTGCGATATCGCTGGCGAGGCGAACTACTGAGCGGCATGCCTCTAAATCTTCAGTGGGGGATTCACACCGAACGAGTGCTTCTAGGGCTGCCAACATAGGCTCAAGTCTGCCGTATTCAGGTGCTTTCTCGCTCGTCATAACGCTGCAACCCCCGTAATACGCGCGATTCGGAAGGTCTGTACTTCACCGGTGGCGTGGTCGCGCGCAATGAGTGAACCGGCAGATAGTTTTAAAGGATCAATAATTCTGTGTGAAACCAGACCATTGTTATCTGCATAACCAATCGAGAGTGATTTTGCAGGTTGGTTCTGCAAATAGTCACTTAACAATTCGAGAGTTTCATTTGCCGTCGTGCGCGGGAGTGAACCAAGTGCTTCCGTTGCAATGTTGCGCATGGTGCTCTGCTTGCGGCTAGATTTTTCACCGGCGCGAAGTGCACGAAGCGCTCCTTCAATTTGAATCTCATCTGGTTTATCAATTTCACCGATGATGCGCGGTGGACGTGCTTTCGTTTGCGCACGTTGAATACGTGGTCCACTGAGCAGAAGACCGCGTGAATCTTCAGCAGCCGGTAGATAACCACAACTACGTAATATGTTCATCGCTTCAGCTGCGTCATGACCGCAGATAAGAACTTCAGGAGCAATCTTGCGTAGTCCAAGAATATCTAGTCGTTTATCTCCAAGAATCTGAGTAATCAACGTTGCATCTTCGCAACGAATAAAGGATGCGGTGTTTCCAACACGTAACTTGCCATGCTTCTTCGCAACATCTGCAATCAGATATTCCAGCGGTTGTGGCATCGGTGTCTTTGAAGTCTTGGCGAGAAATTTAGAAATCTCTTCACCTGTACGACCGTGATCTAATCCTCGGCGAATTGATCCTTCAGAGAATCTAAAGACTGTTGCGCCACCGCGAGATTCAACATCGGCAATCAAGGCAAGCTCCTGTGCGACTTCATGCTCGAGGGGACCAGGTGCAATCGCAGTGTTATCGCTCTGAATCAGGATGTGATCAACGGCCTTAGGCAGGTCGGTATCAATAGTTGCGCTATCGCCGCCTTCGAGGAAATCAGCGCCATATGAAGATAAAACGCCCTGCCCAGTGACGCCAAGCCATTCTGCTTCGCGCAGAGTCCAGAGAACGTAATCTTTCTGAAGGCCACCTGCGCGCTTAGCCGGTGCCAACCACTGAGCTGCAGCGAAGAGCGATTCAACATCGACAGCAACTTCAGAATTTTCTTGCAGGAGAGTGAGGACTAAGCGACGAGTAGTTGCAGCCGAAGATCGATCGAGCTCTGGTCCAAGCGGAGCAACATTCTTGCTTCCTTCTTTTCCAACAAGTCCTGAAAGACGGGAAGTGGTGAGCCAAGCGGATGTAAGGAACTGCCATTTAGCTGATGCGTTCTGTGTTAACCAAATATCAAATTGATGTGTAGGAAGAATCTTGTCGTCAGGATCAATTGTTAGTAGACCAGCGAGATAAGCAATTTCGGCAACGAATGCAGTACACGACTCATCGACACCTAAGTGAAGAGATAACTCCTTGAGATCACGAACGCCAAGACCACCAGATCGAAGCGCTGTCGCTGGCTCTTGCGCCCAGAAGTTAAGAACTTCCTCAGTCCAACGTAAGAAAGTGGTGATATTCGCGATTGCAGCAATTTGCACATTGCGCTTGTCGCGCTTGCTTCCCAAAACCAACGGTTGCGTATTCTCAATTTCACGGTGGACTTTATTTCCCCGTAAGTAGATTGCTACTTCACGCGGAAGAACAACAGTCTGTTGATTAAATGGAATCAAGAAACCTTCTTCGAGCAACCAAGCAACTCCTGCACTAGGTTTCTTAATATCTGCAATAGAACCACGCGGAGGTCCCCAGACCATCGCATCGAGAACTTTCTTAGAAGCTGCCGGTACTTCATCGAGTTTCTTTAACTTCAACTTAGCCATAGATGCAGGGCCAAGACCAGCTATTTCATTTCCAAGAACTTCTTTAAGGGTAGTTGGAGTTCGTAGTCCGTCCTTATCCTGATAGATAAGTCCTCGATCAATGAGCCCTGGGATAACAAATAGCGCTGATTTATCGGTAAGTGCAGCTACTTCCTTCTCTGAAAAAGGCTCAGCAAGAACGGCGCAGACTTCGAGAACTTGAAGCTGCCATTTGTTAAGCGCATCTACAGCTCGAGCAAGGCTTGGCGCCGATGAGGCACGCACTGCCAGGCTGGCCATATCGGGAGGAACTGGAGTTACAAGATCAGGGCGAAAGTTGAACATGGAAATTAACGCGGCATCATCGAGCCCGCGTAGATAGTCGGCGTAAGAGCGAATTTCCATAACCTGCCAACGATAGCCGTATGTGAGGTTGGCGCGCTAATTGAGTTTCGCGCCGAGGTGAATTAACGCTTGCGCGGAGTAAGCAGGGTAGCCAGAGCTGCGAGTCGACTTACTGCAGGCCCCAATAAGCGATTGAGAAAACGCGCTCTGCGGAAATCATGGATTGGCCAACCTTCAGCAAGTGCACGGATACGTAATACAGCATCAGGGTTAATCGCACACGGGTGTCCAACGGCTTGCAACAATGGAATGTCATTATGGCTATCTGAATATGAATAGCAATTCTCTAAGTCATAACCATGCACGCGCGCAAGATCTTGGATTGCAATCGCCTTTTCTGTGCCATGCAGCAACTTTCCATCAAGAGTTCCGGTGTAGATTCCATTTTCAATATGTGCTTTACTGCCAAGAGCTCCAGTTAATCCAAGGCGCTGAGCAATAATGTTTGCCATATCTTGTGGAGCTGCAGTAACGAGCCAAACTTCTTCACCTTTATCTAGATGAGATTTAGCAATATCGAAAGTTCCCTGCCAAAGCTTGGGTGAAACAAACTCGTCGTAGATCTCTTCGCCAATTTTCTTAATGTCATCAACTGCATGGCCACCAATGAAATCGGTTGCAGCATTTTGAAATTTCTCGATGACTTCTTTCTTTTCAGTGCCCGTCATTCTGAATCGAATGTTGGCGACTACAAATCTCGAAATATCGGCCTTGGTAAAAAAACCACGCTGATACATCCCTCTTCCAAGGAAGTAGAGAGTCGAACCTCGAACGAGGGTGTTATCTACATCGAAGAAGGCTGCCCGCGTTGAGGTGAGTGCCATGTCACTACCCTAGCGATAAGGCTGGTTTTACGACGCTTTATGCTTACGCCATGAGTTCTACAGTCCACGTCATCCGTCACGGAGAAGTTGAGAATCCCAACAAGATTCTTTATGGACGTCAGCCTGGTTGGAGACTTTCCAAGCGTGGACAAGAGATGGCTGAAGTTATTGGTGAATGGTCAAAGGGTGTAAATCTCGGCGCGCTCCACGTTTCACCATTACAGAGAGCGCAAGAAACAGCAGCGCCTATTGCTCGCGCACATGGATTAGAAATTAAGACTGACAATCGATTGATTGAAGCAGCAAATATCTTTGAAGGTAAATCATTTGAATTAGGTAGTGGAGTCCTTAAGCATCCATCTTCATGGCGCCATCTTTATAACCCATGGAAGCCATCATGGGGCGAACCGTATGAAGAGCAAATCTCTCGCATGCTCGCAGCAATCTTCGAAGCAAATAAGGCAGCACAAGGCAAAGATGCAATCGTTGTCTCGCACCAACTTCCCATTTGGATTCTACGTAGCGCGATTGAAGGTCGCTCAATGCTGCACGATCCGCGTAAACGCGAGTGCACACTTGCATCTGTTACAAGTGTTCACTTCGATGACGAAGGAATGATTTCAGGAACTTCTTACACCGAACCTGCCAAGCACTTGCTTCCACAAAAATAATATGAAGAAAATCGCGCTCGTACTCGCATCACTGTTATTACTCACAGGGTGCAGTAATGGCGGAGCTTCGAAAGCAGAAGAGAGCTTTATTGCTGGAAGCGGCGCAGTGACAAAGATAAAGATAGGAAATCGAATCGCAGCTCCAGCAATGTCTGGAATGACATTGAGCGGTAAGAACTTCACATTTACTAAGGGCAGAGTCGCTGTCGTCAATGTCTGGGCGTCATGGTGTTCACCGTGCCGCGCTGAAGAGCCAACTCTCTCTGCTCTTTCGCAGAAATACTCAGATGTTCAATTCATTGGAATCTTGACTCGAGATAACCCAGTAAATGCTGAGGCTTTTAACCGTAAACGAGGCACTCCGTACCCAACGCTAATCGATGACTCAATTCTGAGCGGATTTAGAAAATCTCTACCGGCTAATGCGATTCCCACAACAGTGGTTATTGATCGAGACGGAAATGTTGCTTCACGAATTTCTGGTGTAGTCACCGTTGCATCTTTAAGCCAACTTATTGAAGAGGCGTTGGCGGAATGACAGATTTCGTAGTCAATACCTTGATGGATGGATTTCTTATATCTGCATTTCCGATCGCAATACTTGCAGGACTGATCTCATTTGTCTCCCCGTGCGTGCTTCCGCTTGTTCCTGGGTATGTTGCATTTGCTGCCGGATTCTCTAAATCGCGTGGACGCATTTTCTTAGGTTCACTGCTCTTTGTAGTCGGATTTAGCATCCTCTTTATCTCGTATGGCGCACTCTTTGGCCAACTTGGTGCACAGATATCAAGTAACGAAGAAGTCATTACTCGCGTACTTGGCTTACTCACCATTGTGATGGGTGTAATTTTCTTGGGAGCTTTCCCGCTTATGCCAACAGTGAAGCCAAAAATTTCAACGCAAGGTGGGCTCATCGGCGCACCACTGCTCGGGTTCCTCTTTGGTGTTGGCTGGACACCATGTATCGGGCCAGCACTTGCAAGTGTTCAAGCGTTAGCTTTTCAAGAATCTAGCGCAGTTCGTGGTGCTGTTCTCTCACTCGGATATTGCATTGGATTAGGGCTCCCGTTTATTGCATCAGGTCTCTTCCTCGATAAGTCTGAAAAATTGCGAAAGGTTTTAGTTAAGAGCGGTGGAAAGTTTTCAACTATTGGTGGAGTACTACTCATCATCATTGGAATACTTCAACTTACCGGTCTCTGGACTGACCTCATGATCGAGATGCGTTCACTTATCTCTGAATTTGCGCCGGTGATCTGATGAGTAAAGATATTGAAGTTCCGGAGCTTGGTTTTGTAGCGCTCCTTCGCTATGCATGGCGTCAGCTCACCAGCATGCGCACAGCACTTATTCTTCTTATGTTGCTGGGGGTTGCAGCGATTCCAGGTTCATTGATTCCACAAAGAATCACTAACGCAATCGCTGTTCGAGATCTCTATCAATCCAACCCAGAACTTGCCAAGTGGTATGACAGATTCTCTCTCTTTGATGTCTATGGGTCACCTTGGTTTAGCGCCATCTACATTCTCTTGTTCATCTCTCTTATCGGATGCGTATTGCCGCGCAGCTTTGAGCATTACAGAGCAATGCGTGCTCAACCACCTGTAACTCCCAAGAACCTGTCACGTCTTGAGCATTATCAAGAAACTGCAGCCGATAGCCAGACACTTCAAACCGCACAGCAATGGTTTAAGAAGAATCGTTTTAGAGTTCGCATCGAAGAGAATTCAATATCCGCAGAAAAAGGTTTCTTGCGTGAAACCGGAAACCTGCTCTTCCATCTCTCATTAATTCTTATCTTGGTGGGTGTCAGTTTTGGTTCGCTCTTTGGCATGAGAGGTGAGGCAATTGTTAACGTTGGCGAACGCTTTATCAGCGTTCCCACTTCCTATGACACTCTCTCATTTGGAAAGCTTGCGGGAGATTCATCACTTGAACCATTTGAAATTAAAGTTGATAAATTCGTAGCTCAATACAATCCAAAGACCAATGCACCTGAGGATTACACCGCCTGGCTTACCGTTACATATCAAGGTAAGACAGAGAAGAAAATCATTAAGGTAAATAAGCCGCTTACCTTTGCAAATACTCGTGTCTACCTACAAGCAAATGGTTACAGCCCCGTTGTTACCGTCAGAGATTCACAGGGCTTTGTTGCATTTCAAGGACCCGTTCCATTCTTGCCACAAGATGGAAATTTGCGATCTATCGGAGCGATCAAAGTTCCTGATGCCGAACCTCAAATCGGATTTGTAGGCTCTTTCGTTCCGACAAACGCCCGCACGACAGACCAAGGCGCAGTATCGATATTTCCAGAATTGCTTGACCCAAAGTTGCTCTTCTCAATTTGGAAGGGTGATTTAGGGCTCGACTCAGGAGTTCCACAATCTGTTTACAAGATAGATACAAGCGATTTGCAACAGATTGGCTTAGGTTCTGTGAAGCCTGGTGAAACGTTTAACTATGCAGAGGGTTCAATCACACTTGAAACAGTTGTTCCATGGATCAACCTTCAAGTGGTGAAAGATCCCGGCAAGAGTTATGCGCTCATCGGAGGTATTGTTGCTGTCCTAGGACTACTCTCTTCACTTTATGGACGTCGTCGCCGAATCTGGATTCGCATTACGTCACAAGGAGCAGAAGTAGCAGGATTGGCAAAGAACAGTGCACCAGGTCTCGAAGATGAGATTGAAAGATTTGTTAACGCATTAAGGAGAGATTAGCGATGCAGACCACATGGGCGTACATCTCAAATAACTTTGTGTATTCAGCGATGGCAGTCTTTGCCATTTCATTTGTAGCCCATGCCTTCGAAACTGCATTTGCAGTACGCGCTCCTGAAGTTGCTGATTCAACTTCGGGAAATCTCATCACCAAGACTTTGGATTACAAGCGCACTGAACGTGCCGCCAGAATCGCAACAGCGATGATGATCCTTGGATTCGTTCTACTTCTCGCCGGTGTGATTGCTCGAGGAATTTCTGCAAAGCATGTTCCTTGGGGAAATATGTATGAATTCTCCATTACAGGTGCGCTTGCATTCACAGGAACGTATCTAGGCGCTCTTCGTAAATACGATCTGCGTTGGTTGGGACTCTTTGTTTCACTAGGCGTTCTTCTCACTCTTGGAACTGCCATAACTTTGCTCTATCGCAATAGCGCGCCACTTGTTCCTGCTCTTAAATCAACATGGCTGGTTATACACGTTGTTGCAGCAATCATTTCTGGCGGAGTTTTCTTACTTGCCAACGTTGTAGCTGGCGCATATCTCTATCTCGAGCGTGCTGAGCGACTTAGTGAACGCCCTGTTTGGCTTCGCCGAGTCCCATCTATTGAAGTTCTTGATCAACTCTCATATCGCCTCGTTGCATTCGTCTTCCCGCTATGGACCTTCTCGGTAATCGCTGGCGCCATTTGGGCAGAAAGCGCCTGGGGTCGTTATTGGGGCTGGGATCCAAAAGAGACGTGGGCATTTATTACATGGGTTGCATACGCTGCATATCTTCATGCGCGAGTAACTGTTGGCTGGCGCGGTCGTCGAGCAGCATGGCTCTGCATCTTTGCTGGATCAACATTCCTCTTTAACTATGTATATGTAAATGTCTGGGGCACCGGCAAGCACACTTACTCCGGTCTCTAAGAAGTAAGCAATCAATTGCTCTCTGCTGAGTTAGTTGGATTCATCGCCGGAACTCTCGGGATGTTCTTCGGACTTCCACAAGCGCTTCGTGTTCGCAGATTAGGGCATGGGCGAGGCGTAAGTCTGATTTCGTGGATGCTCCAGTTCGGAGTTGCAACATCGTGGGCTGCCTATGGGTTAGATATTAAGTCGCCATCCGTGCTCTTAACTAACGTGGGAGCTGGTCTTATCAATGCAAGCGTAATCATGGCAATCATGAGAAATAATCTGAAGTCGATTTCAACTCTCGTGGTCTATGCATCTGTGCTCACCTCACTCGTTCTGCTTCTACCGAGCTTCTTAGTATCCGCGCTCTTAATTTCATTAGTCTTTGCTCAGAGCCCACAGATTATGAAGTCCTATAAAAATATTTCTGCTGGCAAAGATTCGGCAGTTTCAATCACTGCTCTCAGTGTGAGCTCGTTCAGTATTTTCTTATGGTTCGTTTACGCAATTATGGTGAGCGACACTCTCATCATCGTGAGCACAGTAATTTCCTTTTCCTCAATGATTTCAATCATCATCCTGGAATCAATTGGAAAACGACGAAGAGGGTTAAAGGCCGCGTAAGAAATCAGGGTCGTCATCGGGCGGCAAAATGCGCTTCTTGCCCGGCTTTGGACCTTTAGGTCCGCGGATTCTTCCAATTGTTAAGTATGCAATCGGTCCGAAAATTCCTGTGAAGAGAATGGCTAAGAGCCAGCCCCACTTAGGTAGCTTCTTAATCTGAGTCTCATCGCGCATTGCGCAATCGACAAATGTGTAGAGAGTTAAAGCAAGTGAGAGAAGTACGAGAAACCCTTGAACTTTAATCATGGTCGAATTCTACTTCCTTAAAATGAAAGCGCGAGAGCGAATGTAAGGCCGAAGTGCAGCTGTAGTTGGCCGGTTCTACCTAAAAGAGGGATGAGATCTGCGCCCTTCGCTCCGGCGAGGACTTCTTTTGCAATCGCATAAGCCTGTGGCGCTGTGGTTAGCGTCAGTAAAGCTAAAGGATGGCCAGTGAAAACAGGGAAGATATAGGCAGAGATAAGAAGTAGAACAAAGAACTTACGAGAGTTCTTATCTCCAAGCTTTACAGCCAGAGTCTTCTTGCCAACTTCTTGATCGCCCGGAATATCGCGGATGTTATTGATTGCTAGCAGTGCACAAGAGAGTGATCCCATTGGAATAGAGGCAGCGAAAGCAGCCAGAGTTATATCCAGCGTTTGAACATAGTAAGTACCAACTGTTGCGACTACTCCAAAGAAAATAAATACAGAGAGTTCGCCGAAACCTCGATAGCCGTAAGGCGTATGTCCACCTGTGTAGCCCCATGCTGCAAGTACAGATGCAAGCCCTACGAGGATGATCCACCACGATGAAAGTGATGCGAGAGCTAAGCCAGCAATGCACGCTACGAGAAATGAAAGTTGTGCTGCACGTTTTACAGAGGCAGCTGATGCCAATCCTGATGCAGTTAAGCGGGTTGGACCAACGCGATTGTCATCTGTTCCGCGGATTCCATCGGAGTAATCATTTGAATAATTGACTGCGATTTGAAGTGCGAGGCTGACAATAAGAGCGAGCAGCGCCTGAAGTGGTTTCCACTCTCTTCCTACAAGTACGGTGGCGACAACGACAGGAGCCACAGCTGCCGGAAGTGTGCGTGGACGTGCTCCTTGAATCCAAATATTAATTTGGCGCCTCCATGTAAAGATCAGTTAACTTCTTGCGATCTACTTTACCAATTCCAATGAGTGGAAGCTCGGGAAGATGCAGGTACCCCTTTGGCTTACTGAATTCACCGAATTTCTCGCCGAGATATTGAGCCACTTCATCCTCTGATGGAAAACCATCGCCTGCGATAGCAAGGTGAAGTGCCTGGCCCCATTTTGAATCTTTCACAGCGAAGGCCGCAAAAGTCTTATGAGGAAAATGCGCATGGAGAGAAGACTCGATGGCGCTAAGTGAAATGTTTTCTCCTCCAGAGATGATGACATCATCGCTACGGCCTTCAACTATTAATTTCTCATTTTCAATTCGACCAAGGTCAGACGAATGAAACCATCCATCTTTGAACTGCGTATCCCATAGTGCTTCAGCACCCAGATAGGTATGCGCAAGGACAGTTCCCTTAATAGCTATTCGTTTTTCAGAGGTAATTGAAATCTCGACACCATCGAGTGGGATTCCGTTATATACACATCCACCTGAAGTTTCTGTCATTCCGTAAGTGACAACAACGTTGATTCCGGCGTTCTCTGCTTGCAGATGAAGTTCGGTAGTAAGTGCAGCGCCACCAACAAGTACTGACTTGGCCTCAACCAGATGCTTGAGAAGTTGAGCGTCGCCATTCAGCGCTTTAAATAATTGCGTTGGAACAATCGCAGTGAAATCTGCGCGTGGATAGTCACCTTGGTGGTTACGTAGATCAATCGGTTCTGTTCCTAATTCAAGAGCGCGAACCAGAACATTAATTCCTGCAATATGAGTAAGTGGAAGCAATAGCGACCATGAATTTCCAAATTCGGCACCGAGTGCTTTATTGGATGCGCGGGCTGATGAGAGAAGCGCAGATGCAGTCAGTCCTACTTCTTTCGATGAGCCAGAGCTTCCGGTTGTCGAGACAACAGCGCTGATGCGCGCTGGGACTTGGGTGAGATCGGTGTGACCAAAAGCGAGAGCCGGCCCATCAGATACCAAGGCCTTGGCGATACGAGCCATCGATTCGCTGACTGTCCATTCGGGATTGGCCGAGCGAAGTTCTCGTTGTGCGTTCTGCTCCATTGCCCGCGTAGGCTATCGCTCGTAGACCAGATGGAGGAATCGTGAGCAAGCCTATTAAGCGTGATTTTGGTGACCGTTCTATCCCAGCATGGGTGACAGGTCGCGGTGGTGAATCATTTACAGATATCACTTACGAAGTAGCTGACGGCATTGCAAA
>JBJONB010000010.1:0-30677 GCA_046052045.1 Actinomycetota bacterium
GCTGTACTCGATCGAAGAAACGAGAGAGTGGCTTAAATGCATCGTTAACAGACAACGTTGCATCATGTGGCATCTCGAGCTGTTGAAGAACTGGATCTGATGAACGATTTGCAAAGGTATCTGAAGGTAGAAGAAGTACAGGTAAGCGATTAGTTGTAGCAACTGCAGCACCTGTCAGCATATTTGTGGCGCCAGGTCCAACAGATGCGGTGCATGCAAATGTTGCACGGCGTCGCTTCATTCGAGCAAAGGCAGTTGATTCATGAACCATTGCTTGCTCGTTGCGCGCTTGAAAATATGGCATGAGTGAAGGGTCTTCAACAGAGAGTTGCTTCAGTGCCTGACCGATACCTGCCACATTTCCATGGCCAAAGATTCCGAAAACGCCTTGAATTGTGCGTTCGCGATGATCGCCATCGACGGTGTATTGGTGTGAAAGGAATTCAATAATCGCTTGGCTAACTGTCATTCTGCGAGTGGCCATATCAATTCCTTCCTAAGCTCCGTAGGGCAATCTTGGGTCTGTTTGCTGTGATTGCCAAGTCTCTCGAATCCAGGCTTGATCGGGATGATCCGTTGCATTCCATGCACGTTCTGGATCTGGTCCGGCCATCACATTGAAGAAGTAAAGGTCATATCCAGGACCTGCTGCAGCGGGTCCATGCCATCCATAAGGAACAAGAGCAACATCGCCTGAATGAATCTCTTCATTGATGTCATAAGGGCGAGCGTCTGCAGAAGTTCCACGGAAATAGCCGAAAGGTGAAGATGTTGCTGGTGTTGTTGCCCCTCGAGTAACTGCGCTTTCGAAGTAGTAAATCTCTTCTAGGTTAGATTCTTTACCAGCGATATAGGAATCGTGCTTATGTGAAGGAGAACCTGACCAGTTGCCAGCAGGAACAATAACTTCGCAGACAATCATGCGATCTGCATCAAGTGTCTCGGGCATTCCTAAGTTATGCACCTGACGAGTTTCGCGCCCTGCACCGCGAAGCGTTACTGATACTTCTTCTTTAGGAGTGAAGCGAACAGTTTTGGCAATCTTTGCAGGAGTTTCACCAACTGCAATACGACCATCGCCTGTGATAGTTGCTGAAGTATTGATAGGAAGATAAATGAAATCAGATGGTCCGTGAAATACAGATTTGCGACCACGTAATACTTGGCTTGAATTTGCCCCATTGTGTGCGTACTCAATAAGAAATTCTTCGCCTTCTAATGCGAAGATGATGCGTTCATTGGAATCACTTGGAAGCGAAAGAACCATGCCTTGTGAAAGTGTTCCAACGCGAAGGCCTGTGTATTTCCAGCCCGTGACAGGTGGGTTTTGCGGATCAACGCGAATATCCCAAGCGCCCTGAGCTAGCTCAGCTTTCTTGAAATACCACTTGCCTGCAGAGGTCATCTCATCAATTAGTTCTGTCTGGATTAATTCTGTGGGAAACCGAGGTTAATTCCACCGTGGCTTGGATCAAGCCAACGTGAGGTAATTGCCTTTCCACGTGTGAAGAAGTGAACTCCTTCAACGCCGTGTGCTTTGGTATCACCGAAGAGTGATTGCTTCCATCCACCGAAGGAGTAGTAAGCAACAGGCACAGGAATAGGAACGTTGATTCCGACCATACCCACTTGAATTTCATTCTGGAAGCGACGAGCTGCGCCACCATCGTTGGTAAAGATTGCTGTTCCGTTTCCGAAAGCACCGCTATTAATGAGCGCCACACCTTCGTCGTAGCTCTTTACGCGCACGACAGAAAGTACTGGTCCGAAGATTTCTTCGGTGTAAACCTTTGATGTTGTAGGGACCTTGTCGACCAAAGTTGGTGCAAGCCAGAAACCATTTGCATCGCCATCAACTTGTGGGTTACGGCCATCCACAACAACTGTTGCGCCATCTTTTTCAGCGATATCGATATATGAAGCGACTTTGTCGCGGTGTTCGCGAGTAACGAGTGGGCCCATATCGCAGCCACGGCGGCCATCACCAGTGCGAAGCTTGCCCATACGTTCGACAATCTTTGGAATCAACTTATCTGCAACTGGTTCGACGGCAACGACAACAGAGATCGCCATGCAACGTTCGCCTGCGCTTCCGAATCCTGCGTTGATTGCAGAGTCTGCAACGAGTTCTAGATCTGCATCAGGAAGAACGAGCATGTGGTTCTTGGCGCCTCCTAGTGCTTGTACGCGCTTACCTGAGCGAGATGCGTTTTCATAAATATATTGTGCAATCGGAGTTGAACCAACGAAGGAGATTGACTCTACATCTGGGCTATTAAGAAGTCCGTCTACTGATTCCTTATCGCCGTTGAGTACGTTAAATACACCGTCAGGGAGTCCAGCTTCTTTCCAAAGCTTTGCAATCCACATTGATGCACTTGGATCTTTTTCAGATGGCTTAATGACTACGGTGTTTCCTGCTGCGATTGCAATCGGGAAGAACCACATTGGAACCATGGCCGGGAAGTTGAATGGACTAATGATTCCGACAACGCCTAGTGGCTGACGAGTTGAGTAGACATCGACACCAGTGGATGCATTCTCGGTATAGAAACCTTTAAGCAGGTGAGGGATTCCTGTGGCAAATTCAACAACTTCTTGACCACGGGTAATTTCACCGAGCGCATCTGAGAGGACTTTTCCATGCTCGCTTGTGATGATTTCTGCGAGTTCACCCTTACGTGAGTTAAGAAGTTCGCGGAAAGCGAAGATGATCTGCTGGCGCTTTGCTAGTGATTCATTACTCCATGCCGGAAACGCATCCTTGGCTGCTTTGATTGCAGCGTCAATTTCGGTCTGGTTTGCGAGTGCAACGCGCTTTGTTTCGGTTCCGAGAGCGGGGTCATAGACCGGTGAAGTTCTTCCTGATGTGCTGACGAATTCTGCGCCATTGATCCAGTGGTTAACGAAAGTACTCATTTAATCCTCCTCGAAGCCAGACTGCGATACTAGGGGAGAAGTTGCCGTACCTGAAAGTCACATCTAGAATTCTCGCAATTAAGGGGAGTACCTAGATACAGCTACCTCGTCAATACGGTGTAAAAACCCGGGGCGCTGGCCGCAGTGCGGTTAGGGAGACCTTGACCACGTTACTACTTACGCGCGTCAAGGAGAATAAATCATGGATGTATCACTACTGGTTTGGTCAGTTACGGTCGGAGCAATCCTTCTGCTCGTCATCGTTGATCTGTTAACTGTCAGTGCAAAGCCCCACGAAGTAAAGTTTAAAGAAGCTGCAGGCTGGTCAATTTTCTACATCGGTATCGCAATTGGATTTGGCATCTGGGTCTGGCAGCAATATGGAAGCCAGATGGGAACCGAATTCTTTGCAGCCTATCTCGTCGAGAAATCTCTCTCCGTCGATAACCTCTTTGTCTTTGTCATCATTCTCGCGCAATTTGCAGTACCAAGTGCTTACCATCAGCGCGTTCTTCTTATCGGAGTTATTTTGGCGCTCGTGCTTCGCGCCATCTTTATCGCTGTCGGCGCTGCAGCACTTCAAGCATTCGCATTCACATTTGTTATCTTCGGCGCAATCCTGATCTGGACCGGTGTTGGCCTCTTTAAGCACTGGGATGAAGATCCTGAACCAGGCGATAACGCAATCGTTAAGCGCATCCGTAAGCGCATCACGATGGTGGATGAATTCCACGGAACTAAACTTTTTATCCGCCAGAATGGAAAGCGCATCGCTACACCGATGTTCTTGGTGATGATCGCTATTGGTTCCACAGATTTACTCTTCGCTTTGGACTCAATTCCTGCAACATTCGGTGTGACTTCTGAGACTTTCTTGGTCTTCTCAGCCAACGCTTTTGCGCTCTTGGGCTTACGGGCTCTCTACTTCCTCGTAAAGGGATTGCTAGACCGCCTTATTTATCTCTCTTTGGGCCTCTCGATAATCCTGATGTTCATCGGAGTTAAGTTGATCATGACTTATCTTCATGAAGAATTCGCTTCTATCCCGAAGATTTCTACACCTGTTGGCTTGGCTGTAATTGGTACTATTCTTGTTGTCTCGACAGTTGCAAGTTTGATTAAGACCAAGTCTGATCCGACTGCAAAGGCACATGCCGGTCGTGTAACAGGAAGCAAGGACGATGAAGGCCAAGATAGCTAAGGCATGGAAAGCTCTTCCGGGTCCAGTACGTAAGACAATTGTGTTGGTCGTGGGATCAACTCTCATTATTGTCGGCTCCCTTCTCGTCGTGCTTCCAGGTCCATTTACTTTGCCATTGATAATTCTTGGGCTCTTTGTCCTTGGTCTCGAATTCGCATGGGCGCAAAGAACTCTTGAACAAGTGAAGGCTCAAGGCTCGAAGCTCAACCCTAAGAAGCTATTTAAGAAGTAGTTCGGGTTATGCAACAAGCTCTCACTGTTGAAGAGTTACATGAAGATCAGTGGGATCGTTACAGAGATATCCGACTTGCTGCACTTGAAAACGATGGCCATGCATTCGGTGGAAACTTAACATCCGAAAAAGCTTTCACCGAAGAGGAATGGCGATCAAAGGCGAGGCAATACATCGCCTTAGTGGCAGTAATTGACGGCGCTGATATCGGCATGATGACGGTTGAAAATCTCAGCGGAGATTTTGGAGCCACATGCTGGGTTGGAAGTTGCTGGGTGAATTCAGAGTTTAGAAAGTTCGGAGCTCTACGCGCACTCTTTGAGCATCTGGATAAGGATGCGGCCCAGAGAGATTGGCTAATTCAAGGGCTTGGCGTCTGGGTTGATAACGAAATTGCGATTAAAGCCTACGAAAAAATAGGTTTTGCGATGATGGGCGAGAAGCAAGAAAGCACGCGCAAGCCTGGAATGTATTACCAGCGAATGATTAGAAAGACGCCTAACTAGTTAAGAAAGCTGTACTCGGTACTGACGTTTGCCAGATTCAAGAACGTACGTGTCATAAAGCCCGCGCGCTACTTCGTTATCAGCATCGGTGTTCCAATAAAGGCGTGAACACTTCATTTCAAGAGCAAAGGCTTTGACGTAATCGATAAGAGCTCTGCCCGCACCGGATCCGCGAACTTCTGGATCTACAAATAAATCTTCAAGGTAGCAGTGCCCGTTGGGAGACCATGTTGAGTTCTGAAGGTTGTAGGTAGTGAAACCAACAACCTTTCCATCAAGTTCAGCAACGGCACACTTCATATTAAATTCAGGATCCATGATGCGAGTCCATGTGCGCTCTGTTTGTTCAGCAGGGACAGCTGTCTTGTAGAAGTCGAGATATCCCTGCCAGAGAACGAGCCACCGCTCTTTATCGCCTTGCGCGATTGGTCGAATTGCAATAGTCATTTAGAGAGAGAATGAAGGATATTCATCCGTGACAAGGAGAACCGCGTAACCATAAACACGGTTCCAGAATTGGATTGTTCCCAAAACAATATTGAGCGCCCACTTTGGGTATGTACCTGTTGACCAAGTAGAGACCCATGCTGCTACGGAAACGAGGAGCGCGACGGCTACATAAACCAATCCAACGATTACCAGTGGAATTGCAGCAATCCACTTGACGATGGGAAGCCAACGATTGAGCTTGCGGCCACCGTCAACGTCAGGCAGAAGAATTGCAACATTGGGATTGCGCTCAATGGAAGGGTAGTCATCGGTAAGGAAGAAGATGTATGCGGCAATGCGGTTCTGCAATTCAAGTAGGGCGTGGTTGAAAGAGAGTACATAGCTTGGATAAACGCCACGGACGACAAGGGCTAGAACAGTTGGAACGACCACGATCCCAGAAGTCCATCCCCAATGCATCATTTCTGTGAATGCTGAAAGGAAGATGAAGGCGGGGACTACGAGAATTCCGCGCCAGAAAACAGTCTTCTTATCGCGATTTTCGAGTTGGACATTGATGATTGTTTCAATTTGATTAGCCATGTACCAATCCTAGCCCTCGCGTATACCCTTTCTCAATGACATCACGCGAATATGCAGTTATTACTGGAGCAAGTAGTGGAATCGGTGCAGCAACTGCACGAGCACTAGCGGCGAATGGCTATCACGTAATCGCTGCTGCGAGACGAGTCGACAAATTAACCGCTCTTGCATCTGAATCACCACACATTGAGGCTGTAGAACTTGATGTGACAGACCAATCGAGTATTGATGCACTTGTAGCGCATTTAGGAAATGCACCAGTTTCAGTATTGGTACATAGCGCAGGTGGAGCATTCGATGCTGATTCAGTAATGGATTCAGATCCAGAGCTTTGGCAGAAGACTTTTGATATAAACGTTGTTGGCGCAGTTCGTATGGTCAAAGCCATAACGCCACTCTTCCGCGAACACCGCAAGGGCCACATTGTTCTCATTACATCTACTGCAGCACACCGCACCTACGAAAATGGTGGAAGCTATGCAGCAGCTAAGTTTGGTGAAGCATCACTCGTAGACACCCTGCGCCTTGAACTCAATGGCGAGCCAATTCGAATTACCGAGATTGCTCCCGGCATTGTGAAGACAGAAGAATTCGCGAAGATTCGCTATAAGGGCAATGTCGATGCGGCAGCGAAGATTTATGAAGGTATTGAAAAGCCACTAGTTGCCGATGATGTCGCCGAAGCTATTCGCTGGGTAGTCATGTTGCCAGATCACTTCAATGTAGATTCAATGATGATCAAGCCGTTGGCACAAGCTGTTTCACACAAGGTGTATCGCAAGCCAATCCGCTAGAAAGAGAAGAGCCATGACAATCACTGAAGCGGAAATCAAGCGCGCACATTTGGGCGTCACCCTTTCATTTCTCTGCTTGGGCTTAAGTGCTGGAAACTTCGTAGCTCGTATCCCAGATTTAAAGAGCAAGCTTGAACTTTCTAACTCATTATTGGGTTTATGTCTTCTGATGATGTCGTTGGGTGTTTTGGTAGCTCTCGGTCCAGTTGGAAAGTCAGCTGCCAAGTATGGAAGTTCGCGCACTCTTGTTATCGCAACTACTGCGCTTATGATCGTTGCTCCTACTGTGGGTCTTGCTAACTCGGCCCTCACGCTTTCCATCGCCCTCTTCTTCTTTGGAATGACGGTCGCTTCACAAGATGTGTCGATGAATACGCACGGCGTCACCCTTGAGCAGAAATCTGGAAATCGCTACATGAGTCGCTTCCATGCCTTCTGGTCTGTCGGAGGATTATTTGGAAGCATCGCAGGTGGATTATTTGCGCAGGCAGAAATTGGAGTATTCCTACACTTCGCAGTGATTTCCATCGTAATTGCTGCAATCACGATTTATGGCTCACCTTTGTTGCTAGCCCCAGATGCAGATAAGCATGTGTACTCAGAAGAAAACCTGGCAACTAAAAAGAAGAAACCAGCGCTTATTTTCATCATGGGTCTATTGGGAATGGCTGCATCCGTCGGTGAAGGTTCAGCCGGAGACTGGGGTGGAGTTCTTGCCCGAGAAACATTTGGTGCATCAGCTTTTGTTAGCACCATTCCATTTATTGCCTTCTCATTCACAATGGTTGTCGGTCGATTCTTTGGAGATCAGCTAGCAACAAAGTTCGGTCCCAATCGCATTCTCAAAGTAGGCGGACTGATTGGTGGCACAGGACTTGCAGCAGGACTCTTAGTTGGCGGCACCGGCGGAGTTATCTTCGGTTGGTTCTTATTTGGCGCAGCCCTTTCTGCAGTTATTCCTCTGCTCTTTAGCGCAGCAGGTTCCATGGCAAATAAGAGATTTGCTGGTGCAATTTCACCTGCTGAAGCAGTTGCCATGATCTCTGGAATTTCTTACTTTGGCTTTATCGTCGGTCCGCCATTGATGGGTTTCCTCGCCGATGCAATTACTTTGCGCTGGGCGATGTTAGTTCCGGCAATTCTTGCCATCATTATCTCTGCGAGCTCAAGAATTTTTACCCATGACTGAAAATCTCTCCTTAAGACCGTATAGAGCGGAAGAGTTTGAGCGTGCTTGTGAAATAAGAAATCTCATTAGCGAGGGCAGCAGAGAACGCTTCCATAAGGGATTTTCGGCCTCAGGTTCTTGGAGTGATCACTACCAACATTTAGCAATTGACCTTGATGGTGGATTAGTTGGCGATGTGCAGTTGAGAAAATGTGATTTCACGCGTCCACATGGTGCTTGGGAAATGGGAATTGAGATAACTCCTGAGCTACACGGAAAGGGTCTTGGAACTCGTGCTCTCGAACTCGTTGCTGAGTATGCATTTAGTAACGGCGCCCATAGAGTCGAAGGATCAACAGATGAATCAAATTTCGCAATGCGCAGAGCTTTTGAAAAGGCTGGATGGAAATTTGAGGGAATTCTCAAGGCTTTATTTGTGGAAGATGAAGTGCCACATGATTTCTACTCTTTTGCAATTACGAAGTTTGCTTAACCACTCTGTAACTATTGAGCGTTGAATCTGTCGCGTATGCGATGCGAACACCTGCAGCGCGAGAAGCGCTTAGCCCTTCAACTATTTGTTGAGTAAGCAACTCACCCGGTGCAACAACGGCAACGCCTGGTGGGTAAGGGGCAATTAAATCTGCTGAGATTCGGCCGACAGCGCCTTCAGTAGAGACCATCTCTGTTTCGGCAAAGTAAGCATCGCGCATGGAAGCAGCTCGCTGTGGAACAACTGACCAGCTGAGTGCTGTTGCACTTTCACGACGTTGTTCTTGGCGCTTCTTTAAAATAGGAATTAGAGCATCCGCTAATGAATCAAAATCTGCTTGAGAATCAGCGATTGTTGCAAGGAAGACGATGGTGTCGCGATCTGCCATTTCAACGCGAATTCCCTTGGCTTGCAGATCTTGTTCAATCTCAACTCCTGATGCGCCAAGTTGCTGAACGCGCAGGACGATCTTTGATGGATCAAAGCGACCTGCTGGAAAATCTGATGGATAGAGAAAAATCGGTAGAGCGAATTCAGCCTGCACCATCTCTTTAAATCGGTGAATGTTGTTGAGTAGGTTGCCAATCAGCTCATCGCCTCGAGTTTCAAGAAGTGCGCGAACACCATCGATAGATGCAAGAGGTGCTCCTGCAGGTGATGTTGTATGCGTTGTCTCAAAACTCTGTTCGAGTCTTTCTGCGCTCAGGAGCGTTGTGCGTGCGAGCAACAACGCAGAGGCGCTGTAACCAGGAAGTGCCTTATGCGTGCTGGTAATAAGTGCATCAGCACCAACTTGAAATGCATGACGAGGTAGATCTGGATGGAAACCAAAGTGTCCGCCCCATGCTGCATCGAGAATCACAGGGACTTTTACTGCGTGTGCCGCTTCAATTAAGACTGGAAGGTCAGAGATAGTTCCGAGGTAACCAGGTTCAGTGAGCAAAACCGCAATTGGTTTTTCAGTTAAGGCGCGCTTTAACTCGGCAATACCGATTCCGATTGGCACACCAGTTGCTTCATCGATATCTGGTGACATCCAGATTGGTTCGAGCCCTGCAAGAACGAGCGCGCTCAATATCGAGCGATGAGCAGTGCGGGAAACTGCAACCTTGTCTCCAGGTTTTCCGAGCGCGAAGATAATTGCTTGGTTGGCATGGGTAGATCCACCGGTTGAGAAGCGCGCATAATCAGCGCCCCATAACTTCGCAGCCAATGATTCGGCTTTCTTAAGCGTTTGGTTGGTTAATTTGATTTCATCGAGACCACCATAGAGAGGCGTATCGGAATCAACGACAGCTCCTAATCCAGCGTCTAGAGCACTGGTCTTCTGCTTGTGGCCAGGAATCGTAAATGGGGTTCGAGCGCTCTCGAAGTAAGAGAGGTAGGCATCAAGAAGAGGTGCGCTATCTCGAAGGTTGCTCATGTGGCAAGCCTAACTTGTACCGAGCGGTACTTGGGCTCGCATCAGAAAATCATGGGCTTAGACTTTCACCATGACATCAAAGGACCCCCTCCCACAATCACGCCACTTGGCCACTGAAATTCCAGGGCCACTATCAACTGCAGCAATGCAGCGACGTAAAGAGGCAGTATCTGGGGGACTAGGAACTGCGATGCCGGTGATTGTCAGCCGTGCACATGATGCAATTATTGAAGATATCGATGGCAACCGAATCATCGATATGGGTTCAGGTATCGGCGTAGTTAACGTTGGAAACTCTGCACCTCGCGTTGTAAAGGCAGTACAAGATGCTGTTGCAAACTTTACGCATACCAACTTCACCACTGTTCCATACATGGGATACATCGAAGTATGCGAAGCACTTAATCGCCTGACTCCAGGAAAGTTTAAGAAGAAGTCAATCTTGCAGAACTCAGGTGCAGAAGCTGTTGAGAATGCAATCAAGATTGCTCGTCACTACACAAAGCGTGCAGCCATCGTTGTTTTCGAACATGCGTATCACGGTCGCACCAACCTCACTATGGCGCTAACTGCAAAGAACATTCCTTACAAGGATGGTTTCGGACCGTTTGCTAACGAGATCTATCGCATGCCGATGCCATACGCATATCGCTACACCGGAAATCCAGCAACTATTGCTGAAGATTCACTCGCAGCGGTTATTTCAAAAATTGAGAAAGAGATTGGCGCTCATAACGTTGCAGCAATCTTGATCGAACCTGTTGTAGGCGAAGGTGGATTTATCGTGCCACCAGTTGGCTTTATGCCAGGCCTACAGAAGTTTGCAACAGAGAACAAGATTGTCTTTATCGCTGATGAAGTTCAGTCAGGCTTTGCTCGCACAGGAAAGATGTTCGCTGTTGAGCACGAAAATATGGAGCCAGACATGATTATCTCTGCAAAGGGAATCGCTGGTGGAATGCCACTTGCAGCAGTGACTGCTCGTGCCGAAATCATGGATTCATCTCACGTCGGTGGCCTCGGTGGAACATACGGCGGAAACCCTGTTGTCTGCGCAGCAGCTCTTGCAGTTATTGAAACCATTGAAGAAGAAAAGCTCGTAGATCGCGCTGCTCACATCGGCACAATCCTTGTCGACTCACTCAACGCACTTAAGGCCAAGTACCCAATCATTGGCGATGTTCGTGGTCGCGGTGCAATGGTTGCAATCGAGCTCGTTCATGCTGGCACTAAGGATCCAAATCCTGAAGCGATGGCTAAGGTCATCAAGTACTGCCAGAGCAAGGGTGTACTCATCCTTACTGCGGGAACTTACGGCAACGTGATTCGCTTCTTGCCACCACTAGTTATTACTGATGAACTTCTGAAGGATGCCCTGGGCATTCTTGCAGAAGGCTTCGCAACGCTCTAATCCGCGCGTAAGAATCACCGCGTTATCTCACCCCTAATGGGGTGATTTTGGCTTCACATAACTCGGCTTTTCCATCACCCTAACACCATGGCAGCGGCAGAGGGTGAGACATCGGAGTTCGAGGTAGCTCCTGGGGTCACCCTTTCGCGCACTCTTATTCCAACCTTGCCGCCCAATTATTTATCCCGAAAGCACTTATTCCCTCTTCTTGAGAATTCATCTCCCAGTACCACAGTCGTAATTGCACCTGCCGGCTACGGAAAGACATCCCTGGTTGCGGAATGGGCGTTCGCACAGCGTGATCGCGTTATCTGGTTAACCATTACCGAAAGTGATTCCCTTGTAGATATGGCGGCGCTCTTTATTCAAGCGACGAGAAATATTCTTCCAGGCTTTGCGCCGTGGTTTGAAGGGGAAGCAAGCGTTCGTCCAGTGGAAGTAGTGAGACGTTGGGGCAATGAACTTCTTGCAACAAATAGAGATTACATTTTTGTTATCGACAATCTTCGTGAACATACCAGTCGCGACGTCGATATTGCTTCGCGCCTTGTTGAGCAATTTCCAAAGAACATTCAATTCGTAACAATCCGCCGAGATTCTTTAGAAACCGTTTATGCAACATTCGCTTCACGCGGTGCGCTCTCAGTCGTCACTGCAAACGATCTTCAATTCTCCGACAATGAGATTGCAACCCTGGCAGCAATGCACAAATTAGATTATGAAGATTGCGAAATTCGACAGTCTCTCGAAGGGGCACATGGTTGGCCGGCAGCTGTCTCAATGCTCGTCTATCAAGTATCAAAGAATAAAAAGCCGGTAGATTTCGAAAAGTTAGTTTCTTCTCAGTCAGACCCTCTACGAGCATTGGCATCATCGGTCATTAACTCATTGGATGCAAAGACGCGATCTTTGATTACATCACTAGCTGTTGAACAGGAATTCACGCATGAAATGGCAGAAGTAATCCTCGGCGATGAATATTCATATGACTTTGTTAATCAGATAGCGCTTGAAGGTAATTACTTCACGCAAACAGGCTCCCCTGAGCAAAGCTTTGAATTCTCGATTCTTGTCCGAGAAGTGCTTTTGACCGAGCTTCGAAAAGATAAGTACAAGAAAATGAGAATTCACTCGGCGCTGCTTGCCTTTCACGAGAATCGCAACGAACCCAATCTCGCCCTAGAGCATGCCTATCTTGCTGGCGATTTCGAGAAAGTCGCAGATATTTTTCCTGACGCCGCTCGCATTTTGCAGGCAACAGGTCGCGGGCGCGAACTGATTCGTTGGTCAATCTTTGCTGGCGACAATTCAGAGTTAGGTTTACTCAAGCGTGCAACAGTTGAATTGGCAGGACGTTTAGCGAATCAAGAATATGACGCTGTTTTCAGCATGATTGATCAGATGAATTTTGAGGCTCAGGGCACAGTGCTTGAGGGATTTATCAAACAACTCACTTATGGCTCCAAAGCACATATCGAAATGGCGTTAGGGCGTTTTGAAGATTTCGATCAGAGCTACACGATTGCGATGTCGAATAGCGAAGGTCCAATCACCTTTGGAATCGAAGAGCAGATAGGGGTATTGCGCCTTGCCGCAATGAAGAGCTTCATTCTGGATGAGACTGAATCGGTGGAGGCTTTATATGAAGAAGCGAGAGCTCTAGCCAATAAATCTAAACTTCCCAATAACCACTTATTACTCTCTTCAATGAATGCCATGGCGCTTTTTCAGCGTGGTGACTATCGCAGGGCATTTGAAGCCGCGTCAGTGACATATTCTCAATTCACAAAACGAGGCTACGTCGGAATTTATGGTCCCCTGGATTCGATGTTCATCATTGCGCGTTGCCATCTTGAATTTGCCAGACCTCGCGAAGCTTTTGAGGTCTTCGGTCAAATTCGAAATCTAGGAGAGCAGTGGCAGCAATGGGCATGGCACTTCTTTGCCGACGGATATTTTGCTCGCGATCTGGTGATGCGTGGCATGGTGACCGAAGCGCTCGACAATATTAAGAGAGCAAGAGAACGAGCGAACAGAATTGAATTTTCCGAAGGCCTAGTATCAATTATCGATTTGAGTGAACTCTTTATTCGATTCACCGTCAAAGATAATGAACGTCTAGGGGTGCTCTTAGAACGTGCGCCAAAACTTCGTTTTGTTCAGCAGATAAAGCTTGCCTACGACGAGCGCATGGGTAAGAAATCTGTAAGAGAAGATGTAAAGAACCTTCCTGCGCGAACTCCTCGCGAAAAGATCTGGAAGCACCTGGCCGATGCTCACGAAGTAATTGATCAAGAGAATTTGGCGCTTAAGGAGATGAAGAAGGCTCTTGAAATTGGAGCAACAGTGGGCGCAAAAGAAACTTTCCTTCGACAATCATCAGAAATGGGGAACCTCATCTTGAAAATCGCCGGAGAGAATCCAACTGTCTATCTTGAAGATTTAGCTTCTAGCGTTGCCGAACGCATTAAGGCTGATGCCAATCGACCATCAGAATTTGCCTCATCGCTGACAAAGCGCGAACTCGAAGTTTTGAGACATCTATCAACAGACCGCCCAATTAGCGCGATTGCGGCATCCCTTCACATCTCCCTGAATACGATGAAGACTCACCTCAAGAATTTGTACCGAAAGATGGAAGTAGATGGACGAGTTTCCGCTGTAGAGAAAGCCAAGGCTCACTTTATTCTTTAGGTACATGCGATACTTCGCATGTGTACGAGAAGGTAATTGATACTCCGCGTTTAGAGCTTCACCATATATCCGCACAAGGCATCATCGAGTTATATGAGAAGAAGAGTGATGTCACAGCAATAGCGGGTAGAGACATCACAAACCCTCATAAAAATCTTGTTAAAGAGAGCGGCCCACTTGGTTGGCGTGTTCCACAGGTGAAGGCCAATCCTTCAACTAATAAGTGGTTTGTCAGATTTATTGTCTTGAAAGAGACCAAGGAAATTATTGGAAGCACCAGTTTCCACGGCGTACCTGATGCAGCAGGAATGATGGAGATTGGCCTTGGGATTGAAGAACCTTTTCAAGGCAATGGTTATGCAAAGGAAGCTCTTAAAGGAATGTGGAGCTGGGTCAGCACCCTTCCGGAGGTAAAAACCTTGAGATACACCGTGAGCCCAGACAATCTGCCATCCATCGCTGTGATTAACTACTTTGGTTTCGAGTACAAGGGTCAGCAGATTGATGAAGAGGATGGCCCAGAAAATATCTATGAGATGAGCACTTCAGAATTCATGAGTAAATGGGGCAGCAATGAGCGATGACTTCGATGCAATCGTTGGGGATATCGGTGATGAACTCGACCTCACGCTCTATGCAGATGCTGCTGAACTTGCCGAAGAGGTAACTGTTCAGATTCTGGCTGCGATTGAAAAAGGACTTAAATTAAAGAGCCAATTTCACTTAGTGCTCACTGGGGGAACCTTGGGAGTGCAAATCTCAGAAGCTTTGGTCAATGAATTTAATGCAGATTCAGATGGTTTTGCAGGACTTCATATTTGGTGGAGTGATGAACGTTTTGTTCCAGCAGATAGTGTTGAAAGAAATGCTTTTCCATTCCACAAAACTGTGACCAATACAAAGATTGTTGTTCACGAAGCCCTTGCATCAGATGTCGCAAAGAGCATCGATGAAGCGGTGAGCGATTACGACTTAGCCCTTGAAAATGTTGATATCGATCTCAATGTTCTTGGCCTAGGCCCTGACGGGCATGTAGCTTCACTCTTTCCGGTCATTGCAGATATCGATGACCATAGAAAAGTATTTGCAATCACTGATTCACCAAAACCTCCTGCTGTGCGAGTTTCATTCACTATGTCATTAATCAATAGCGCGGCAGAAGTATGGATAGTTGCAGCTGGCGAAAGTAAGGCTGATGCGGTCACAAAGATTATTGAAGGAGATCTCTCGATACCGGCGAGTTATGTTCGTGGAAATTTACACACTCGTCTCATCGTTGATACAGAGGCCTTTTTCTCCGAATAAATAGGGAAAAGCGGTGCGATTCGAAAGTTGCAGACCATTTCCGATAGACTTCTCACCTCAACGTTGAGCGTATCTACAGCGAATAGGCATATTCATGACAACTACCAATTTCGGAATGGTCGGCCTTGGCCGCATGGGCGCAAATATCGTCCGTCGCCTGGCACGTCACAACATCACATCTGCCGTCTATGACGTCAGCCCTGATGCTGTTAAGGCTCTCGCTGCTGAAGGCGCACTCGGTGCAACCGATATGGCTCACTTAGCCTCACAACTTTCAACACCACGCACTATTTGGATCATGGTTCCGGCATCTGTAACTGATTCAACGATCGCTGCAATGGCTGAACATCTTTCAGTTGGCGACACCATCATCGATGGTGGAAATAGCTATTACAAGAATGACCTTAAGAACGCCGAACTCTTGAAGGCAAAGGGAATTAACTTCGTTGACGTCGGAACATCAGGTGGCGTCTACGGTCTAGAGCGCGGTTACTCGCTCATGATCGGCGGCGATGATGCGGTCGTTAAATCACTCGATCCAATCTTTAAGGCGCTCTGCCCAGGTGTCGAATCCGCAGAACGCACACCAGGTCGTACCGGTGAACCGCAGCAAGCAGAATATGGATATTTGCATTGCGGTCCCGTTGGTTCTGGCCACTTCGTCAAGATGATTCACAACGGAATCGAATACGGAATGATGGCAGCCTTTGCCGAAGGTCTTGCAATCTTTGAAGCAGCAGATGAGATGACTCCTGCATATGACCTTGATATCCCAGCAATTACTGAAGTTTGGCGCCGTGGAAGTGTCGTAGCTTCTTGGCTTCTCGATCTAACCGCACAAGCTCTCGTTGAGTCAGAAGAACTCACTGAGTATTCAACACAGGTAAGCGATAGCGGTGAAGGTCGCTGGACAGTGCAAGCTGCAATCGAAGCAGGAATTCCTGCGCACGTTTTGAGCGCTTCACTCTATGCGCGCTTTGCATCACGTAACAACGACGAGTTCGCTAACCGAGTCTTGAGTGCGATGCGATACAAGTTCGGTGGCCATAACGAGAAGCCAAAGGCAAATTAATGAAGGCGGATGCATTAGTTCTATTTGGCGCGACCGGAGATCTTGCAAAGAAGAAGTTATTCCCTGCTCTCTATGACCTTGAAGACCTTGGCGAACTCGATGTTCAAATCTTTGGTGTTGCATCATCCAAGTGGACGCAAGAAGTATTTAAAGAGAATGTAGAACAAGCAGTTCGTGCTCGTAAGCCTGATGTAGATGAGGCAGCGCTGGGCAAGTTGCTCAATGAGATGCAGCTTATTGTGGGCGATTATGAAGACCCGCAGACATTTGTAGCCCTCGCTGAAGCAATCAAGGACTTTAAACTTCCGGTAATTTACTTAGCAATCGCTCCTGAATACTTTGCTCGCATTACTGAAGCTCTAGCGATGGTTGGAATTACTCGCCGTGCGCGTGTGGTTGTAGAGAAGCCATTTGGGCGCGACTTAGAGAGCGCCAAGGCACTCGATCTTGAACTCAAGAAGCTACTTCCTGAAGAGCAGATCTACCGAATCGATCACTATCTCGGTAAAGAAGCAGTAGAAGATCTTCTGGTCTTCCGCTTTGCCAACACTCTCTTTGAGCCAGTGTGGAACCGAAATTACGTATCCAATATCCAGATCACCATGGCGGAAAGTTTTGGTATCGATGGACGTGGAAAGTTCTATGACGGAGTGGGAGCAACCCGCGATGTATTGCAGAACCACATCTTGCAGGTACTCACCATGCTTACGATGGAGCCTCCAATTGATATGGGTTCTGATGCGATGCAGAACGAGAAGATGAAGGTTCTCTCTGCAATTCGCGATATCAATAAGACCGATGTTGTACGAGGCCAATTCGAAGGATTCCTCGATGAAGATGGCGTAGCGCAAAATTCAGATACAGAAACTTTTGTCGCTATGAAGTTATTTATTGATAACTGGCGCTGGGCTGGAGTGCCTATCTACCTTCGCACAGGTAAAAAGATGCCTGAGACTGTCCTTGAAGTTATCGTTGAATTTAAGCAACCTCCACGTGCACTTTTCGGTAAGGGCCAATCAAACCAAGTGCGATTCCGTCTTGGAGCTAAAGATGGCGTAGATATCTCACTTCAGGCGAAGAAGCCTGGAACAAAACTTGTTACCGAGACTGTCGATCTCTCTGTTGAATTCGTCGCCGAATTCGGAGATCGCCAAGGACCTTACGAGCGACTTCTTCGCGCTGCGATGTTGGGTGACCACTTTCGCTTCACACGTATCGACTCAGTGCTGCACTCTTGGCAGATTCTTGAAGATTTGTTGAAGAATCCAAATCCCGTCATTCAATATGAAGGCGGTACATGGGGACCAGCTGAAGCACAGGAGTTAATTCCTGGCGGTTGGGCACCTGTTGGTTCTGAAGCGGATTCTTTAAAAGATCTACATCAGTAATTAATCGCGGGCTTGTCCCGATTTATGTTTGTAGCGTCCCATAAATTCTGTCTTCATTTCCTGGAAGCTGCCATCAACGAGCGCTTGGCGCATCTGATCTACGAGGCGCACGATAAATCGCTCATTGTGAATTGTCGCAAGTGTTCCTGCGAGCATCTCTTTTCCGCGAAATAAATGACATAAGTAAGCGCGGGTGTAGTTCTTACAGGTGTAGCAATCGCATTCATCATCAATCGGATTAAAGTCACGCACAAAAGGTGCATTGGAAACGTTGAATCGACCGGTCATTGTGTAGACCGAGCTAGTGCGAGCAATTCGAGAAGCAAGTACGCAATCGAAGGTATCGACGCCATTTTCTACACCAACAAATAAATCTTCTGGAGCACCAATACCGAGCAAGTGCTTTGGCTTATTTTCGGGAAGTGTTGAATTGACCCAACCAACAATCGTGCCAAGTGAATCTTTATCGAGCGCTCCACCAATTCCAAAACCATCGAATTCGATTCCTGATGAACTCATGGAGCCAAGGTCAGATGCCGCCTTCTTGCGAAGATCTTCATACTGAGCGCCTTGAATGACTCCGAATAGAGCTTGGTACGGCTTTTCGGCGCGGGATTCTGTAAGACGCTTATGTTCATCAAGGCAACGGATTGCCCAATCGTAAGTACGTGACATCGCTAGCTCTTGATAAGGGCGAGTGTTGTGAAGAGTTGTGCATTCATCGAAGGCGAACATGATGTCTGCGCCAAGTTGATGTTGAATCTGCATAGAAACTTCAGCGGTAAAGCGATGCATCGAACCATCAAGGTGGCTCTTAAAAGTAACGCCCTCGTCATCAACGTGAGCCAGACGCTCTTTATTCTTTGCAATCACTTGATCAGAGCGGAAAGTCTGCGCATCCATAGCGAGGACTTTCTTAAAGCCAACGCCAAGTGAGAGAACTTGGAATCCACCGCTATCGGTAAATGTCGGCTTATCCCAGTTCATGAATTTGCCGAGCCCACCTGCTTCATCAAGAACGCTAGGACCAGGCTGGAGATAGAGGTGATACGCATTAGCCAGTAAAGCCTGTGCGCCAAGTTCTTCCATCGCTTCAGGAAGAACTGTCTTTACATTGGCTTTGGTGCCTACAGGAATAAATGCAGGAGTTTGAATTTTTCCGTGGGGAGTTGTGATGACCCCGGCGCGAGCTAAACCGGATTCAGCGGCATGGGTAATCTCATATGAGAAGCCCTTATTTGATGTAGCTGAATCCATGTTGCATATTGTGTCAGAGTAATAGACTGACCAAATGCCTCAATTTAAACTCAAAGATGGTCGCGAACTCGAGATTCTCGATAATGGAATCAACTCTGAAAACGCAATCATTTTCCATCATGGAACCCCGGGACATGCCAGTGCATGGTCTGATTGGTTAGAGGCGGCAGCATCTGCAGGTGTTCGTGCTCTTTCCTATAGCCGCGCAGGATACGGAACCAGCGATCGAAACCCTGGTCGAAGCGTCATTAGTATCAATAACGATATTGCTCAGCTACTTGATGCCAAGAACATCACCAAGTTTGTTTCTATCGGTTGGTCAGGTGGGGGACCGCACTGCATCGCCAACACATTTGAGCCACGCAACGTGGGCGCAATTTCGCTCGCTGGCGTCGGAGCTTTCGGTGTCGATGATTTAGATTTTCTCGAAGGTATGGGTCCAGAAAATCATGATGAATTTGGTGCAGCGCTTAAGGGCGAAGCAGTTATTGATCAGTGGATGAATGACAATGCAGGTCCCATGAAATCTGTGACCGGAAACGATATCCGCGAAGCATTTGGTGGATTAATTGGCGATGCCGATAAAGCAGTTCTTGAAGGCGATGCGGCAGATCAGATGGCAGCAACAATGCGCAGCGGTTTAGCAGTCAGCTTTGACGGATGGATTGATGACGATTTGGTCTTTGTGAAGCAATGGGGATTTGAATTAGCTGACGTCACTAAGCCTGTCTTCCTATGGCAAGGCGATGACGACTTTATGGTTCCTCATGCGCACTCATATTGGCTGGAAAAGCACATTCCAACTGCAACGCTTTCATTTAAACCAGGCGAGGGCCACATATCTCTAGGTGTTAAATATCGAACTGAAATATTGGCGCAGGCGCAGGATTTATTGAAGTAAATGCTCTTTAAAGAATTTACCGTTCTGCTCAATCCGCAGTCACGGAAGCTAGTGATTGGCATGTGCCTCAGCGCTATTGGCGGAGGCATGACACTCTCGCTTTTACTTGTCTATCTCCATGACATGCGCGGCTTCACCAATACATTCGGTGGCCTATTGCTTTCATATGGCGCAATCGTGAGCATCGTTGCAAGTACGCCAATGGGAGCTCTGGTCGATCGCATTGGCCCCAAGAAGGTAATGATTGCTGGCCTTATCTGTAACTCTGCTGCAGCCTTTTCGCTCTCATTGATAGAGACTCACTTTCACGCAATTCTTGCGCTGACATTTATCAATATTGCAGCACAAGCAGTCTGGCCAAGTCAGAGCGTTATCTTGACCCGCTTAACACCAGAAGTGGATCGGCCTAAAATCTTTGGCTTTAACTTTATGTTGCTCAACCTTGGTCTTGGAATGGGTGGCTTACTTTCATCTCTGATAATTCAAAAGGGAGACTTGCGTTCATTCCAGATCATGTACTGGGTTGATGCAGCAACTTTCTTGATTTATCTGCTGATTGTCTTTTCATTGCGTGGCGAACATGTCAACAAATACATTCCGAAAGAGCATGAACCCGAACAAGGTTCTTATCGCGACTTGATGCAGATTAAACCGCTCATGTATTTAGGATTTGCCGGAATCATTCTCTTCACATTTGGTTACGGAACAATCCAAGCAGGTATTCCCGTCTTTGCTACGCAATTCCTAGAGCTATCTCCTAAGTGGTTAGGAATTATCTTTGGAGTAAATACAATCTCTATCGTTCTCTTTCAACCACTTGTTATGCGCATTCTCGAAAAGTATTCGAAGTACACAGCGTTGATTTCTATTGGAATCATCTGGGCGCTTTCGTGGGTCTTTGTCGGCGCATCTCCATATCTTCCGGTCCTAGCATCGGGAATTGCGCTCTGCATGAGCCAGCTTGTCTTCGCATTTGGTGAAATGGTGCAAGCGCCAACGATCCCGGTCCTTGCCAATGAGCTTTCTCCCGAAAATATCCGTGGCCGCACCAATGCGCTGATGAGTTTGCAGTGGTCCGTCTCTGGTGTTCTAGGGCCGGCCATCACTGGGCTAATGCTGGGGGCCGATCTGGCTACAGCTTGGGTAATCGTGATGTTCTTAGGCTGTTTCCTCTCCATCCCTCTCTTCCTCAAGATGAAGGCCCTTGCCACGACCCTGGGATAACAAGTCGATAACGGTGATGTAGCAAATGGGGTGAATTAGGACATTTGGGGTTTCGTTTTCGCCAAAATGCGACTACCTTGCAGTACTCGCGGGTAGATACGCCCTGCGTCAAAGCTGAGGGAGCGTTGCAATTGGCTGAGTCTGTACTCAAGGAAGAGTCACAAGAGATTGTTCAGCGCACCCCAAAACAGATCGCTTGGGCGCGTTTTAAGCGCAATAAAGTTGGCGTTTACGCCGGATGCGCGACCTTGTTCTTCTTGCTCTGTTCAATTCTTGCACCTCTTATTACACGCGCATTCGGAGTAGATAACACAACGATCTATGACGGTGTTCTCGACGAATTCGCAATGCCAATCGGTAAATGGGGCGGCGTTTCTTGGGATCACCCACTTGGAGTTGAACCAGGCGTTGGTCGCGACGTCTTCGCACTCCTTCTCTACGGTTCACAACTTTCATTTTTAGTAGCTGTCATTGCTACAACAGCATCAATCGGAATCGGAATGCTGATCGGAATTGCAACCGGTTACTTCAAGGGTCGCGTTGATTCAATCGTCGGACGTTTTGCAGATTTCCTTCTCTCATTCCCAGGCACCTTCATGATCATCGCGCTCTCACTTCCATTGGTGCAGCGCGTTGAAGCAACTGGAATCGCACATGAAAATGCTGCGCGTATCTTGGTTTTGGTTATCTTCTTGGTCTTCTTTGGCTGGACAGGTTTTTACCGACTTATCCGTTCGCAAGCTATGTCATTACGCGAACGTGACTTTGTTATGGCAGCACAAGCGATGGGTGCTTCAAGCTGGCGCATAATTGTGAAGGAAATTCTTCCTAATCTTTGGCCAACAGCAATCGTCTTTACCTCGCTCTCGCTTCCTGCATATATCGCAGCAGAAGCAACATTCTCTTTCTTAGGCGTTGGCGTACGACCACCGGCCTCAACATTCGGACTTGTGTTATCTGATGCCGTTGGTTACTGGCGTAACGACCCCGCATACCTTCTTATTCCATCAGTAATCCTGATTGCCATCGTGCTTTCGCTCAACCTCTTGGGTGATGCGATTCGCGACGCACTCGATCCAAAAGCAGGACGATAGAAAGACCCTAGATTTCCCATAGCAATATGGGGAAAAAGCTTCAGTGAAGAGATATCTCGCGAGTTTCTCTTAATGAAGTTTCAACTCTGATTCACGACCCGTGGACCAGAACCGCTTCTACAAGGAGGACACATGTCCGGTTTGAAAACTAGCCGTCGCATCCTTGCTTCAACAGCTGCAATCGCACTTGCTGTTGGCGTAACAGTTGCTGCAGGCTCAAGTGCAAACGCTGCAGAAAAGCCAGTTACTGGCGGCACTTTGTACTTCATTACACATCAAGAGCAGTTTGACCACGTAGATCCAGCCCGTGTTTACACAGGCCGCGATATCGCGTTCTTCAACTCATACATCTACCGCAACTTGGTTTCATACAAGCCGGTCCCAGGATCAGCAGGTTCATCACTCGTTGCTGACCTTGCAACAAACACTGGTGTTCCATCAAACGCTGCTAAGACATGGAAGTTCACACTTCGTTCAGGCATCACATGGGAAGACGGCTCAGCTGTTACCTGTGCTGACGTCAAGTACGGTGTATCACGTCCATTCGCTGGCGATGTAATCACAGATGGTCCTCAGTACCTCGTACAGGCACTCGATATCCCTAAGGATAAAGATGGTGCATCTGTATACAAGGGTCCTTACAAGAAGACCGGACAGGCTGCATTCGATAAGGCAGTTTCATGCTCAGGTAACACAATTACCTTCAAGCTCAACCGTTCATTCGCAGACTTCAACTACGCACTTACTTACCCAGCAGGTGCACCAGTGAAGGCTTCAAAGGACACTGGAGATAAGTACGACCTCAAGCCATTCGCTAACGGTCCATACAAGATTGCTTCATACAAGATCGGCGATCAGATGGAACTCGTACGTAACGCAGCTTGGAAGAAGTCTTCTGACCCAGTTCGTACTCCATACCCAGATAACATCGTTGTTCGCTTCGGTCTAGCTGAAGATGTTCGCGATCAGATCATGCTCGAAGATCAGATCCCAAACACAGCTTCACTTGATTCACTACAGCCAGCAAACACACGTGCATTCTTCGCAGATCCAACAAAGAAGAACCAGCGCTTTAACGTGTACGACCCATACGTTCGCTATTCAGCAATGAACGTTAAGAAGGGCAAGATGGATTGCCTCGACGTACGTAAGGCACTCTTCTTCGCGATCAACACACAGGCTCTCATCGACCTTTCAGGTGGACGTGAGTTCTACGGCGACCCAGGAGATAACCCTGTTAAGCCAGTCCTTGGTCTTGACTATGCAAAGACAAAGGGCAACATTCACGATCCAAACTGGAAGATCACTGGAAATGCAACATATGCAGCTTCATTGATGGCAAAGGCAAAGACCTCATGCCCAGATGCTTACGCTCGCGCGACATCTGCTGACAAGGGAATCGTTTGGGATATTGCACAGTCTGCAACCAACGAAAAGGCATCTGTCTTGATTCAGAATGCTGCTAAGGAAGCTGGCATTGTTGTGAAGTTCAACTTCATTCCATCAGGTCAGTACTACTCAACAGTTCTCAACAACGACAAGCAGAATGACATTTCATCTGCTGGTTGGGGAGCTGACTGGGCAAACGCATCAACAGTTATTCCTGAACTCTTCACAAAAGAGGGTGGATTTAACTTGACTCAGAACTGGGATGACGCAGCTTATGCAGCATTCAAGAAGAAGTCAGATGCAGCAAAGGTAGAAACAAACCGCACCAAGCAGGCAGCGATGTGGAAGGAACTTTCACAGTACGTTATGGATCAGTACTGGATCATCCGTCCTGTCTTCTCAAAGACCCAAGAAGTTTGGGGATCTAAGGTCGGCGGCGTGTACTACTGGGAGCCACAAGGTAACTTCGGCTTCGGACAGATGTACGTAAAGAACTAATTAACCTCTAGAGAAATCTAAAGTTAATTAGCTATTCGTAGCTGGTTGCGGGCGGTTCAGTAATGAGCCGCCCGCAACTCCACGAAATCAAGAGTTTTTAATCGTTTATTTTTAGGAGATATAAAGATGTTGAAGTACTTAGCTCGACGATTGAGTGCGACCTTTCTGGTCCTGACTCTCGTCAGCATGTCTGTATTTGGCATCTTTGCAGTACTTCCGATGGATCCGGCAGCTCTTACCTGCGGCAAGGCATGTTCGCCTTCGGTAATTGAAGCTAACCGCCATCGTCTCGGACTCGATGTCCCAGTGCATGTGCAATATGGAAGATTTGTTAAAGGTTTAGTAGCAGGACGCGAATACGGCGATGGCGCAGCGAAGATTGAATGCCCAGCGCCAGCTTTTGGTTATTCATTTAACCGTCACGAGTGCGTGACAACTCTTATCAAGGAAGCATTCCCTGTAACACTTTCAATGGCCCTAGGCGCCTTTGTTCTCTGGATTTCAGTCGGTGTCAGCCTTGGAATTTTGGCGGCGCGAAGAAAGAACCAATGGCAGGATCGAGCGGCAACGGCCTTCGTACTCGTCGGAACATCTCTTCCAACATTCATCTCAGGAATTCTGATTCTTCTCTTCGTCGCACTCAAATTCAATTTTATTAACCCCATCGAGATGGGCCGCTGGGTCTCACCATATGAAGATCCGGTGGGTTGGTTTAAGACATTCATCTTCCCATGCATCACTTTGGCACTTCTCTTTGCAGCTAACTACACACGCTTTACTCGTTCGAATGTCATCGAGACTTCTTCTGAAGATTACATTCGTACAGCTCGTGCAAAAGGTTTGCCTGAAAGTGAAATCTTGCGCAAGCACACACTTCGCGCAGCACTTGCTCCAATTGTCACAATGGCCGGTCTAGATTTTGCTGGCTTGCTCGGAGGCGCAATCATTACTGAAAGTATCTTCAACTTACCTGGGCTCGGACGTCTATCAATTCGCGCTGTGCTCAATGATTACGACCTTCCAACAATTCTTGCCACGACCATCTTGGCTGCAACATTCGTTGTTGTTGCCAACTTGTTGGTGGATATCTTGTATGCCTATATCGATCCACGAGTGCGAGTTGCATCATGACCCAGAAGCCATTCCTTGAGGTTAAGAACCTCAACGTCGCATTTCCTACCGAAGATGGCCTCGTTCAGGCATCTAATGACATCTCATTTTCCGTGGCGCGCGGTGAAACCCTTGCGGTCGTAGGCGAATCTGGTTCAGGAAAGTCAGTGACTTCGTTGGCTGTCATGGGTCTACACGATCGCAAGCGCACCAAAATCTCTGGCCAAGCTTTTCTCAACCTTGAATCTGGACCAGTCGACGTTATTTCAGCCGATGAAGAGGTAGTTCGTAAGCTTCGCGGCAAGGCGATGTCGATGATCTTCCAGGACCCGATGTCGGCTCTGCACCCTTATTACTCAATCGGCAACCAGCTCATCGAAGCGTGGTCTCTTTACAACGAGGGCGATAAGGCTGCCGGCAAGAAGCGCGCTATCGAGATGTTAGATCTCGTAGGAATTCCTGCAGCATCAAAACGCGTGGATGAATTCCCACACCAATTCTCAGGCGGAATGCGTCAGCGCGTCATGATTGCGATGGCGTTGATCAACAATCCATCACTTCTTATCGCTGACGAACCAACTACAGCTCTCGATGTAACAGTTCAGTCACAGATTCTGCAGCTCATTCGAGATATGCAGAAAGAGTTCAATATGGCTCTGATCTTGATCACTCACGATCTTGGCGTTGTTGCCGAAGTCGCTGACCGCGTCAACGTGATGTATGCCGGAAAGATTGTTGAAAGCGGCGGAGCTGAAGATATCTACTACCGCCCAGATCATCCTTATGCAATTGGTCTTCTTAACTCGATTCCAAAGATTGGTGAACTCGAATCAAAGCGTCTCGTTGCGATTCCTGGACAGCCACCATCACTAATCAATCTTCCTCAGGGTTGTTCTTTCCGAGCACGCTGCTCATTCTCAGATCGCGTTCCTGGCAATCTCTGTGCAACAACAGCGCCAACTCTTGATCAAAAGACAACTGATCACTTCTCACGTTGCCACCTCTCAGAGGCTGAGCTCGTCAAGGCCCGTAAAGAAATCGGTGGCAACTAATGACTCATCCAATCCTTAAGGTCGAAGGACTTCAGAAGCACTTCCCAACAACAACGGGTGGGGCATTCTCGAAGGTAAAGGGAACTGTTAAGGCAGTCGATGGCATTGACCTTGAAATCTATGCCGGTCAGACAATCGGCCTCGTCGGTGAATCAGGTTGCGGTAAGACCACAGCTGGTCGCACCATCTTGAAGTTATACGAACCAACCGGCGGCAAAATAACTTTCGATGGTCAGGACATCACGAATCTGACCCCGAAGCAGATGAAGCCACTTCGTTCACAGATGCAGATGATCTTCCAAGATCCATTCGCATCCCTGAATCCTCGCCAGACTGTTGGAAGCCTTATCGGCGCCGCATTTGAAATTCAGAAGATCACTCCTGAGGGCGGAATTGAAGCTGAAGTACAGCGCCTCATGGCTCGCGTGGGACTTAACCCAGAACATATCAACCGCTATCCACATGAATTCTCAGGCGGACAGCGCCAACGAATTGGTGTAGCTCGCGCGATTGCACTAAAGCCAAAACTTATCGTGGCTGACGAACCTGTTTCGGCTCTCGATGTTTCTATCCAGGCGCAGGTCGTAAACCTTCTTGAAGATCTGCAAGATGAATTTAATATGGCTTACATCTTCGTGGCCCACGATCTTTCAGTTGTTCAGCACATCTCAGATCGCGTGATTGTTATGTATCTCGGCAAGGTGATGGAAGAGGCAGATAAGGTCGATCTCTTTACCCACCCACGCCATCCATATACAAAGGCGTTGCTATCTGCTGTACCTGTTGCAGATCCAATCAAGGGACGTAAGCGCGAACGCATTATTTTGCAGGGCGATCTTCCAAGCCCTGTTAATCCGCCAGCAGGTTGTGTATTTAATACTCGCTGCTGGAAGGCGCAAGATAAGTGCCGCACAGAAGTTCCACAGTTGATGCAGATTGGCACCAATCACCGCATTGCATGTCACTACCCAGAAGATTAAGAAAGGAAATAAGAAAGCCCCGACCAATTGGCCGGGGCTTTCTTATTGAAGAAGAGGATTAAGCGATCTTTCCATCTACCTGAACAGTTGATTCGCCGATGCGCACTGTCAAAGTAAGTGGTTCACCTGCTGCAGCTTGGCAACCAACGCCGTACTTGTAGCTGATTTCACCGCCTGCCTTAAGAGCTTCTGTTGGAGCTCCGTTGATATCGAGATCACCTAGGACGTCGAAGCAGACATTGGCACCTGAAACAGCCTCAAGTGAGACTGTGGTGAAATCAAGTGGGGTTGAACCACCATTCTTGATGATGACATCGAATGAATTCGAAGTCTTTGGCTTCTGATCAATATTTGTCATGAAGGTTGTTGGTGTGAATCGAGTTGGAGCTGAGACAGTTACGAAGACGCCTCCACCAAGATCGAGCGGTGAGTCGAAGCCGATTGTTGCTGTTGGGGCTTCTTCTTGGACGAGGGTCGAGGTATCTGCAGGGAGTTCAGGGCCGCTATTGGTCGCCGAGCGAAGGATTGCTCCGCCGACAAGGACGACGACAGCGATGATGATCCACTGCTTACGAGAAAGTTTTTTCATAGCCGCGATTCTACCTTTACCAAATCCGTACGCGCTCTTTAGGCGCTAGCCAGAGCTCATCTTTTTCAGTGACCGCGAATGCGTCATAGAACTCCTGGACGTTGCGCACAATCTGGTTGCAGCGGAACTCATCGGGGGAGTGTGGGTCGATTGCGATGCGACGGCGAACTTCTTCAGGACGGTTCTTATTGCGCCATGAATGCGCGTAAGAGAGGAAGAAGCGTTGATCACCTGTAAACCCATCAATCACAGGGCTTTCGGCGCCCTTGAGGGCCAATTTGTATGCCTTATAGGCGATTGCAAGGCCACCAAGGTCTCCGATGTTCTCACCGAGTGTGAAGGCGCCGTTCACGTGGATATCAGGTGTGCTTTCAGGTGAGAGCGCATCGAATTGCTTTACAAGAACGCTGGTGAGTTCTTCAAACTTGGCGCGATCTTCATCTGTCCACCAATCGACCATGTTGCCATCACCGTCGTACTTAGAACCTTGATCATCAAAGCCGTGGCCGATTTCGTGGCCGATAGTCGCACCGATTCCACCGTAATTGGCAGCCATTTCGGCGTCGAGGTCGAAGAATGGTGGCTGCAAGATTGCGGCTGGGAAGACAATCTCATTGGCGAGCGGGTTGTAATAGGCGTTGACGGTCTGAGGGGTCATATGCCATTCGTCGCGATCGACAGGTGCGCCGATCTTTGCGATGGCATAGGCATGATCGAACTCAGCGATACGCCAGAGGTTGCCGATCAAGTCATCTGCAGAAATTTCGAGAGTTGAATAGTCACGCCACTTATCTGGGTAGCCAATCTTCGGAGTGAACTTCTTTAACTTCTCAAGAGCTTTCTCCTTGGTGAGATCAGACATCCATGGAAGTTCGAGAATGCTTAAGCGATATGCCTCAAGGAGGTAATCGACCAAGACCTTCATCTCTTCCTTGGCACGTGCCGGGAAGTGCTTTTCAACATAGACCTTGCCGATTGCTTCACCGAGTGCGCCTTGAGTAACAGAGACTCCGCGCTTCCAGCGATCACGGATTTGAGGAGTGCCAGAAAGGGTCTTGGCGTAGAACTCGAAGTTCTGTTGGACGATGTCATCGGTCAAAAATGCAGCGCTCGCAGAGACGAGGTTCAGCTTGAGCCAAGCTATCCATGAATCGCGGTTGGCATCGAAGTTGGCGAGCATCGCAGAAACTGATTCAAAGAAAGATGGTTCGCAGACAACCAAAGTCTCAAATGCCTTGGCTGGCACCTTGGCATTGGTAGCCCAGGTATCGAATAAGAAGTGCGGAGCAAGGGTTTCAAGCTCTGCACGGCTGTACTTGTTGTAGGTCAGCGTTGCATCGCGGTCTTTTACCTGATCCCAGTGGTGGGTGGCAATCTCGGTCTCAAGAGCCAAAATCTTTTTCGCTAAATCTGCGCCATCTGCGATACCGACCAACGCACACATCTTGGTGACGTGATCGATGAAAGCTGTGCGAATCGATGCGAATTGTTCTTCGCGATAGTAGGACTCATCGGGAAGCGATAGTCCACCCTGGCCGATGTACAAGATATTGGTATTGGAATCCATCGCATCGGGATAGATAGCTGCCCCGAAGATTCCGCCGATGCCGCGCATTTCAAGGCGGGCCATGACGGTGATAAATTCTTGAAGATTGGTGATGCCATCAATGGCAGCTAGGTCATCAACTATCGGTGTAATCCCACGAGCTTTGATGGCGTCGGTATCCATAAATGATTTGTAGAGATCACCGATCTTCTGAGCTTCGCCAGCTCCTGATGATGTTTCGATGATCTGGCGAACTTGCTCTTCAGCTTCATCATGAAGTTTGCGGAAGATTCCATCGCTTGAGCGGTCTGCCGGCATCTCGTACTCGCGGACCCACTTGCCGTTGTAGTGGCGGAAGAGGTCATCTTGCGGGCGGACCAGCGGGTCGAGCGAAGCGGTATCGATTCCTGATGTGAGGCTCATGTCATCCAATTCGGTTGCGTGGAAAGTAGTTGAAAGTTCAACATATTCTACTTCTGCCGTACACTTCTATGCATGGCAGGGCAAAACGCTACAACACCTCGTTGGTTAAACCCTGCCGAAATGAAGGCTTGGCGTCGCTACATCATCGCTAGCCGCCGCTTACTTGAGGCCTTGGATTACGACCTCGATCACCACGAACTTTCGATGGCAGATTACGAAGTTTTGGCTCAACTCAGTGATGCCCCAGAGCGGAAGATGCGTATGAGCGAATTGGCCGAGGTCGCCATGCTCTCGAGGTCACGTCTTTCTCACAGAATTAAGGTGATGGAGAAGGCCGGCTGGGTAAAGCGCGAGGCCTGCCCCGACGATAAGCGCGGCTTCTTTGCTGTGATGACAGCTAAGGGATGGAAGGCGATTGTGGCCGCAGCCCCTGACCACGTCGATAGCGTGCGTACTCGATTCTTAGATCACCTCACAAAAGAAGATCAACGAGTGCTTGCTGAAATTTTTGAACGAGTTACTGATTCATTGAAAGAGAATCCACTAGAAGATTAATTTCTATTTATTTCTTGCAATAAAAAACCCCGCCAGTTACCTGGCGGGGTTTTTTATAAGAGGTTAAATTACTTAGCCTTCTTAGCAGCCTTCTTACGGCGCTTTGGAGCTGCCTTCTTTGCTGCTGGCTTTGCAGCCTTCTTAGCAGCTGGCTTAGCAGCCTTCTTGCGACGCTTCTTTGGAGCTGCTGGTGCTGCTGCAGCTGCCTTCTTCTTGCGACGCTTTGGAGCAGCCTTCTTAGCAGCTGGCTTTGCAGCTGCCTTCTTACGGCGCTTTGGAGCAGCCTTCTTAGCTGCTGCCTTCTTGCGACGCTTTGGAGCTGCCTTCTTTGCAGCTGGCTTAGCAGCTGACTTCTTCTTGCGCTTTGGAGCTGCCTTCTTAGCAGCTGCCTTCTTACGGCGCTTTGGTGCAGCTGCCTTTA
>JBJONB010000011.1:0-29652 GCA_046052045.1 Actinomycetota bacterium
AAAGAGCGCTGGGAAGATAATCAGCACCCACACGAATCTCCAGTTTTGATGTGGCTTCCAATGGCTGTTCTCGCGATTGGATCAGTCACATCTGGAATTCTCTTTACTCGCGGCGACGCTCTCGCAAACTGGCTCAACCCTGTATTTGGCGAACATGGTGAAGGACATGCTGAAGAGCATCTCTTTGAGCCAATTGTCGTTTCTGCAATGGCTCTTACTGCTGTTGCAATCGGTGTTGCAATCGCACTCGCAAAGTATCAATTCAACAAGGTCGATGCTGTTGCACCGCAGAACGTTTCAATCTTTACCCGCATTGCCCGCAAGGACCTCATGCAGGATTCATTTAACGAAGCTGTATTTATGCGTCCAGGACAGGCGCTTACTAGCCTGCTCGTAAAGGCTGATGAAAGCGTTGTCGATGGCACTGTTCGTGGCGTTGGTCGCGCAGCTCTCGGAACTGGCGCTGCACTTCGTCAGACCCAGACTGGTTTTGCACGAAGCTACGCAGCTTTGATTCTCATCGGCGCGATTGCCTTAATCGCTGGAATTTGGGTGGTGACACAATGAACGCAATAACAAGCATGATGTTGCTACCTCTTCTTGGCTCCCTTCTTATTGCAGTTATTCCAAGTGATCAGGTGCTTCGCGTAAAGCAGGCAGCGCTAGGCACAACTTTGCTCGTAGCTATCTCGGCTGTCTTGGCATGGTTTAAGTTTGATCCAGCAAATACTGCTTTCCAGTTTGTTCAATCAACTCCATGGATTCCCTCATTTGGAATCAGCTATGCCGTAGGAGTCGACGGACTTTCTCTCGTACTGATTTTGATGTCTGTTCTTCTAGCTCCAATTGTTGTTCTTGCTGGATGGAATGAATCTGAAGGTGGACGTTGGTCTGCCAAGGTCTTCTACATTCTTATCCTCGTTCTAGAAACAATGATGATTGGTGTCTTTGCGGCAACAGATGTATTCCTCTTCTACGTCTTCTTCGAAGCGATGCTCATCCCTGTCTACTTCCTTATTGGCGGTTACGGCAGCGGAGAACGTGCAGCAGCAGCCGTTAAGTTCTTGCTCTACAGCCTCTTTGGTGGCCTTCTTATGTTGGCCTCCATCATCGGTCTCTATGTCATCTCAGGTGCAAATGGCGGACATACATTCGACATTACAAAGCTCTCTGAGATGCATAATTACATGAGCTCTACCACTCAGAACTTGCTCTTCCTTGGTTTCTTTATTGCCTTTGCAATCAAGGCACCGGTGTGGCCACTACACACATGGCTGCCAGATGCAGCAGCATCAGCAACTCCTGGAACATCTGTCCTTCTTCTCGGCGTGCTCGATAAGGTCGGAACATTCGGAATGATTCGATTCTGTCTCGCACTATTTCCTGATGCATCAAAGACATTCACGCCAATCATTCTGGTCTTGTCCGTAATTTCAATTCTTTACGGCGCATTCCTTGCCATTGGTGCACGCGACATCAAACGTCTGATCGCTTATACATCGATCTCTCACTTCGGTTTCATCACAATGGGAATCTTCGCGATGACCACTCAGGGCCATAGCGGTGCAACTCTTTACATGTTTAACCACGGATTCTCGACAGCTGCGTTATTCCTCGTAGCTGGCTGGATGATTTCTCGACGCGGTTCTTCAACAATCGCTGACTTTGGTGGATTGCAACGAGTAACTCCGGTGATGGCTTGGTCCTTCTTTATCGCTGGAATGTCATCACTCGCACTCCCTGGTCTTTCCAGCTTCGTGAGCGAGTTCCTTGTTCTTGTCGGTACTTACACTCGCTATCCAGTAGCTGCGATTATCGCGACCTTCGGAATCGTTCTTGCTGCGCTCTACATCTTGATTCCAGTGCAGAAGGCGCTTCATGGGCCAACAACGCCAGGAAATGAGAATCTTCCTGATCTCAACATCCGCGAGAAGGTTGCTATCGCGCCTGTGATTGCTGTGATTGTGGCACTTGGTTTCTATCCAGCACCACTGCTCAACGCCATTAATCCCGCATCAGCACATGTCATTGAATCTCAAGGATTTACTGATCCAGTTCCATCAGAGAGTGCAGGCAAGTAAATGCAATTTATCGCTCCAGTTCTTAACTACGCACAGCTTGCACCGATTCTGATCGTGCTCGCAGGTGCGCTTATCGGAGTATTAATTGAAGCTTTTGCTCCACGCGCTTCTCGTCACAACGCTCAACTCTTTATTACAGTCGGCTCACTCGTTGCATCATTCGCGGCTCTTATGCGAGTACGTACTCAATCTTCAGTAGATGCAGCAATGGGATCCGTAGCCTTCGATGGGGCAGGAGTCCTGCTTCAGGCTTCAATTCTTATCCTCGCTCTGCTTTCAGTATTTTTGATTGCTGATCAGGAGAACTTCACCGCTCTTCCAGCAGCAGTTCCAGGATCTGAAGAAGAGCGTCAATCGCTTCAACTCGACCTACGCGTCACTGAAGTTTTCCCACTGACACTTTTCGCAGTAGCGGGAATGATGCTCTTTCCGGTCTCAACAGATTTGATCACACTCTTTGTGGCTCTGGAAGTTCTCTCACTTCCTCTCTATCTCATGGCCGGTCTTTCACGCCGTCGCCGTCTGATGTCACAAGAGTCAGCGCTGAAGTACTTCCTTCTCGGTGCTTTCTCATCTGCATTCTTCCTCTTTGGCGCTGCCTATCTCTATGGGTACTCAGGCTCGATTACTTTCTCAGGCATTCAAGCAAGCGTCGTAGGTGGTTCAGGAAACGATGTATTCCTTCTTCTAGGAATCGCATTTATCTCTGTCGGACTTCTCTTTAAAGTCGGTGCAGTCCCATTCCATGCTTGGTCACCCGATGTTTATCAAGGTGCACCAACTTCAATCACAGGCTTTATGGCAGCTGCGACAAAGGTTGCAGCATTTGGTGCAATCCTTCGCATCTTCTATGTCTCATTTGCCAACGCTGAATGGTCTTGGAAGCCTGTATTCGTAGTTATTGCAATCATCACCATGGTCTTCGGATCTGTTGTTGCAATTACACAGCGCGATGTAAAGCGCATGCTTGCTTACTCATCTATTGCACATGCTGGTTTCTTGCTCGCCGGTGTTATCGCACTGAGCAAGTCAGGCCTTAACTCCACAATCTTCTACCTATTCGCTTATGGCATCGCGACTTTGGGTGCATTCGCTGTAGTCACTCTTATTCGAGATTCAGCCGGAGAGGTGACTGACCTCAACCGCTGGAGCGGTCTTGGAAAGCGCTCCCCGCTTATCGCATCGGTATTTGCACTCTTCTTGCTCGCCTTTGCCGGAATACCTTTAACATCAGGATTTATCGGAAAGTTCTCAATCTTCTCAGCAGCATACGAAAGCGGAAGCACTGCAATCCTTATCTCAGGTGTGCTCTCGTCTGCGATTGCAGCTTTCTTCTATATTCGCGTTATCGTCCTTATGTTCTTCAAAGATCCTGTTGAAGATGGAACAAGCGTTGTGATTCCATCAGGGCTAACCACAATTACTATTGCAGTCACATCAGCTGTGACGCTCATTCTTGGAGTCTTCCCAGCGCCGCTGATTGACTTCATTGAATCCTATGCATTCTTTATCCGCTAATGTCGAAACTAGGAATTCCTGGCATAGCGCCAGAACTTGAGGCAGAACTTACAGAAGGAATGGCTCGTGTTGAGAGTCTTTTATTAAGCCATATTCAAGGCGATTATCCACTTGTCGAAGAGACTTCACGTCACCTCGTTTCAGCAGGCGGAAAGCGCCTCAGGCCGTTATTAACCCTTCTTGCATCACATTACGGCGATAAAAATAAGTTCGGCGTTATTGAATCTGCAGTGGTCTGCGAGCTTACCCACGTAGCAACTCTCTATCACGATGATGTGATGGATGAAGCGAAGTTACGTCGCGGAGTAGAAAGTGCAAATAGCCGCTGGGGAAATACTGTTGCAATCCTTACTGGCGATTACCTCTTCGCAAAAGTTTCTGCGCTCCTTGCAGATATTGGACCTGAAGCAGTTCGCCTTCAAGCATCAACTTTTGAACGTCTTGTTATCGGGCAGATCATGGAGACTCAAGGTCCACGCGCCGGTGAAGATCCACTCGAGCACTATCTCGGAGTTGTCGCTGATAAGACAGGCTCACTGATTGCCGCCAGCGCCCGCTTTGGTGCAATGGTTTCAGGAGCTCCAGCTGAAGTAAAAGAGACCCTTACAGTGTTCGGCGAAAAAATTGGTATTGCATTCCAGTTAGCTGATGACGTTATTGATATTGCAAGTGAGTCACACCAATCAGGTAAGACTCCGGGGACAGATCTACGTGAAGGTGTTCCAACCTTGGTGACACTCAATGTCATGAAGTCGACCAACGCCTCAGATAGAGAGCTTATTGAGCTTCTGAAGGCGCCAATCAAGGATGAAGTTGTTGTTGCTCAGGTGCTAAGTCAACTACGTACGCACCAGGCGCTAGAACAATCGCGCGAACAGTTACAACAAATTGCTCGTGATGCTCGTACTGCTTTAGGGCCACTGCCTGTTAATGATGTAACAGGTGCGCTCTTCTCGCTATGCGATGCGATTATCGACCGCTCTGCTTGATCTGACTAGGTCAGTAGCTAAAGCGGCAAGTGCAAACCAGATCACAATAAAACCAATCCATCGAGCAGTCGGCATATCTTCGTGGCGAAGCCATACCCCAATAGAGAATTGAATTGTTGGCGTGATGTATTGAAGCAAACCAATGGTGCTGTAGGGCAGGCGGGTAGTGGAGCCATTGAATAAGAGAAGCGGAATGGCTGTCACAGCACCTGCACTGATAAGAAGGATTGTGAGCAGTGGCTTGTGGCCAAACTGACCCGTTCCTTGCTGACCGAGATAGATGAGATAGCCGACGTAAGGAATGAAAGAGATAAGTGTTTCAATAGCCAGGCCTTCAAGAGCGCCCAAGTTGAGTTTCTTCTTTACTAGGCCGTAGCTACCCCATGAAAGTGCGAGCGAAATTGCGACCCAGGGGAGTCTGCCGTAATCGATTGTAAGAACGAGAACTCCAACAGCCGCAATACCAACTGCTACCCATTGCAGAGGTCGCAGTTTTTCACGAAGGAGCAGGACGCCGAAAGCGATAATGATGAGTGGATTGATGTAATACCCAAGTGCTGCCTCAACAACATGTCCGTGGTTAACAGCCCAGATATAGGTAATCCAGTTGATGGATACGAGGATTGTGCTGAGCAGCAAGGCCGCCATGGTCTTTGGATTCTTCATCACTGTAAGCGTTGTGAGAACCTGCTTACTTAAGGCTAGAACAATGAGGCAGAAGACAAGAGTCCAAACAGCGCGGTGCGAAACAATTTCAAGTGGGTTCGCTGGTTCCAGAAGAGGCCAGTAAAGAGGAAAGAGCCCCCACATAATGTAGGAGCTAAATCCAAAGAGAAGTCCTAGCGAATACTCGCTGCGCTTGCCTGCCACTTAGCGGAAATTAACGAATTGAACAGCAAATTCAAATTTGCCATTCTTAATCTGCTCTATCGCTTCCTGCAGATCATCGCGGCTCTTTGAAGTGACGCGAAGTTCATCGCCTTGAATCTGAGTCTTGATTGATTTAGGACCTTCATCGCGAAGGAACTTTGCAATCTTCTTGGCATTCTCAGTTGTAATGCCTTCCTTCATTGTTGAAGCAATCTTGTAGATTTTTCCTGAAAGCTGTGGCTCACCAGCATCAAGGTGCTTGAGTGAAACTCCGCGCTTAATCAACTTATCTTTGACAACATCAAGAGTTGCCTTTGCGCGCTCTTCGGTATCGGCTTCGATAGCCAGCTTGTCTCCGGAGAGTTCTATCTTGGCCCCTGTGTTCTTAAAGTCGAAACGGGTGTCGATCTCGCGGATTGCCTGGTTAATTGCGTTATCAAGCTCCATGCGGTCGATCTTTGAGACTACGTCAAAACTGCTATCAGCCATTGTCTTTGAAGGCCCTCTCGTGTGATTTTTAAAGTTCCAGTGCCTAAGGTATCGTTTGCCGCTCGCACTACCAAAGCGCCGCAACACTTGTTCGACCCTGGCGGGTTGCCCGAGCGGCCAATGGGAGGGGACTGTAAATCCCCCGGCTCTGCCTTCGAAGGTTCAAATCCTTCACCCGCCACCAAAAGCAGTAAAGAAAACCCCCTCAAGGAAGTTCCTTGAGGGGGTTTTCTTATGACTTCTTACTTAATGCGTCGTCTCGCCTGCGCGACGACGACGGACGTTATCTCCATAAACCGCAAGGAGAATAACTGCGCCTACAACCACATACTGCCACTCTTGCTGGAGTTCGAGGATACGAAGTCCGTTAATCAAGACAGCCATGATCAAAGCACCGATGATGGTTCCGGAGATTGTTCCCTTTCCACCTAGAAGTGAAGTTCCGCCGATGATGACCGCTGCGATCGCTTCGAGTTCGTAGCCAAGACCAAGATCTGGCTGAGCAGATCCAAGACGTGATGTCATCACAACTGCTGAGAGGCCGACGAAGAATCCGCAGAGAGCGTAGATAGCGACCAACCAGCGATCGACCTTTACACCTGAAAGCTTTGTTGCTTCGCTGTTAGAACCGATTGCGAATGTGTAGCGACCAAGAACTGTCTTATTCAAGATAATTGAAGCAACGATTGCTGCGACAAGAAGGATAAGAACAGCGTTAGGCAAGTTAGGAATGATATTTCCTTGAGCGATTGAGTCCCATCCCTGAACGTCAGTAGTAAAGAGAATTGGCTTCAAGTCAGATGTGATCAATGCAAGGCCTTGAGCCCCCTTCATCGTTGCAAGGGTTGCAATAAATGGAGGCAACTTAAGAACGGTAATCAGGAGTCCGTTGATGGCGCCCAGGATGGTTCCGACAACTACTCCGAGAAGGATTCCGCTCCAGACGTTGAGATTCATCGCCATCACTGTCTTACCGGTAATGACACCGACAAGAGCCATCGATGTTCCGACTGAAAGGTCGATTCCACCAGTGATGATGACGAAGGTGACGCCGATAGCCATCAGGCCAATCACTGTTGTGGACATCAAAATTCCGCCAGAGACGTTTGCCCAAGAAGCGAAGACAGGGCGCATCACTGCGAAGAAGGTGAAGATGACGACAAGGCTGGCAAGAGCTGTGACTCGTCCGATTTCTCGACGAATAAAGGCTGTGACCTTATTTCCGCCTTCGGCCTGCGAGCCTGCGTTAGTTACATCTGACATATCTCTCTCTTTTCCCTTGCTAGTTAACTGTCGTGAATTTGTCGCTGAACTTGGTGGCAAGTTCGATGATTACATTTTGGTTGGCATCTTTATTGTCGATGACTCCGGTCAGGCGACCATCGCACATGACCGCGATGCGATCTGAAAGGCGAAGAACTTCAGGAAGTTCAGATGAGATCATGATGATTGATTTGCCTTCTTCGGCAAGTGAGGTGAGCAGGCGATAGATCTCATCCTTTGCACCCACATCGATTCCACGAGTTGGTTCGTCGAATATCAATACATCACAGTCACGTGTAAGCCACTTCGCGATAACAACTTTCTGTTGGTTTCCACCTGAAAGGTTCTTGAGGAATTGGCGCTCTGATGGCGTACGTACACGCAGCTGAGCGATTGAATCGCGGGCAATTCCGGCTGCAGACTTAACCTTGAGGAAGCCGAACTTATTTGAGAAGCGCGGAATCGAGGAGAGGATCACGTTAAAAGTAATGTCTTGGTTGAGCAGAAGGCCATAACGCTTACGGTCTTCTGAGAGGTAACCGATTCCAGCTGCGACGGCATCTGATGGTTGCTTAATCGCAACTTCTTTTCCATGCAAAGTAATTGTGCCGGCGGTCTTTGGATCTGCGCCCATGATTGCGCGTGCAAGTTCTGTGCGACCAGCGCCCATCAAACCTGCAAAGCCAAGAATTTCACCCTTACGAAGGTCGAAGGAGATATCGCGAAGGAGGTTCTGGTCTGAAAGACCCTTAACGCTGAGAACAATCTCGCTACCAATCTTGCGGTTCTCTGGGCGCTGATCTTGAGCAACTTTGCGACCAACCATAAGAGAGATGACTTCAGGAATAGTTGTTTCCGAGGTCTTCAGCGTACTTACATACTCTCCATCGCGAAGAACTGTGATGCGATCTGTAATTACTTCGAGTTCTTCAAGGCGGTGCGAGATGTAAACGACGCCCTTACCGGCTGCCTGAAGTGAGCGAATAATCTTAAAGAGCGCATCAGTTTCTGCTGGGGTGAGCGATGAAGTTGGTTCATCCATGATGATGACAGAGCCGCGATATGAAACAGCCTTCGCGATTTCGACCATCTGCTGCTTAGCGATAGTTAGCTCACCGACGATGTCATTGGGATTAAGTGCTAGACCAAGTTCAGCAAGGAGCGCTGTTGTCGCTTCTACCTGCTTCTTACCATTGAGGAATACTCCTCCTGGGCGGACATCTTCACGCCCAATAAAGATATTTTCTGCAACCGTCAGGTGAGGCATCAAGTTAAGTTCTTGGTGAATGATGCTGATGCCGAGCTTCTGCGCTTCGAATGGATTGGGGATAGTTACCGATTGACCCTTGTAGGTAATTTCTCCAGAGTCCTTCTTGTAAATTCCAGAAAGAATCTTCATGAGTGTTGACTTACCAGCCCCGTTTTCGCCAACGATTGCGTGAACTTCGCCCTCGTTGAGATCGAACTGCACATTATTAAGTGCCTTAACACCCGGGAACTCTTTGCTTACGCCCGAGAGTGATAAGAGTTGCGCTGAAGCCATTATTTTCACCTTATATCTAGATGTTCGATGAACTTATTTACTTAAGAATAAAGCATGGTGGCCGAGATTGCTCCCGGCCACCATGCCTCAATTCCTTACCAATGAGTCGAAAACGACTTATTCGTAGAGGTTACCAGCGATCTTTGGATCGGTGATGTTCTTCTTATCGTAGTAGTAGAAACCTGTATCGATAAGGTTCTTTGGAACTGTCTTGTTACGTACGTAGTTAACGAGAGCTTCGACAGTCTTTGCACCGATACCCATTGGGCTCTGTGTGATTGCACCTGACTGGAGACCAGACTTGATGTTTGCCATCTGCTGCTTTCCTGAGTCGAATCCGATCAACTTAACTGCGCCATTCTTAAGCTTTGCAGCCTTGAATGCCTGTCCAGCGCCGATTGATACACCTTCGTTAGTTCCGTAGACACCCTTGAGGTCCTTGTTAGCAACGAGTGATGCTGAAACGATTTCCTGTGCCTTGAGAGCATCTCCACCTTCAGCGTACTGAGGTGTAAGGAGCTTGATGCCCTTGTACTTTGACTTGATGCGGTTGATAAATCCGTTTGCACGGTCGATACCTGTCTGGTTTGTCTGTGAGTGACCGACAACCAAAACCTTACCCTTGTTACCAACCAACTTAGCCATCCAGTCTGCAGCGAGTGCGCCAGCAGCTGTTGAGTTTGTGTATGCAACGCCAAGTGCGCAGTCAGAGTTTGGTCCTAGTGCAGGAACTCCACCTTCACAGCTTGCAGCTGTATCGAACATGTACACAGGAATGCCTGCTGCCTTAGCTGCCTTGAGCTTTGGAAGTGACTGTGTTGTACCAAGTGCTGCGTAACCGATTGCATCTGGCTTAAGTGCAATTGCTGCATCAAGCATTTCAAGCTGCTTATCGATCATTGTTTCTGCTGCTGGACCAACGAAGTGAATTTCTGCATTCATCTTCTTAGCCTGATCTTCAGCACCCTTCTTTACTGCCTGCCAAAACTGGTGTGTTTCGCCCTTTGAGATCAATTCGATCTTGAGAGTCTTTTCTGCTGCAGTTACTGGACCTGTTGTTCCAGCTACTAGCGCCAGTGCTGCAACTGCAGCAACTGTCATTAGACCTTTCTTCATTTATATCTCCTTCAAAAGCAGCCGAATTGCTGTGTGGGAATCTTATGTCGGCTAGGGGTGGCACTCAATAGAAATGGGGTAATTACCGAGCGGTAAAGCGAATCGTTACAGCTTCGTTATCTTGTATGCAGAAATCGCATTTTCTAGCCAGAAAAGTTCATTTTCCGTTTCCGAAAACTTTGCCGTCAGGCTCTCGGCTAGGTGAACCACCTCTGAATAACTAGAGGCAGCCAATAGGGCGACCGGCCAATCCGAACCGAACATCAGGCGCTGTGGGGTGAAGCTATCGATGATGTGATCGACGTAAGGGGCGAAGTCACTGGTCTGCCAAGTGTTCCACTTTGCCTCCGTCACCATTCCAGAAATTTTGCACGAAACATTTTCGAAAGCAGCAAGTTCCGTAATCAAAGATTTCCAAGGTTCCATTTCTTCTCTTGCAATGTACGGCTTTGAAATATGGTCGAGAACAAATTGCACATCAGGGCAAGCTTTTACTAACTCAATCGCCGCTTTTAGTTCTGGCGTCTTGGTAAGGATGTCGTAAGTCAGCCCCATCTTGCCGAGCTGCTTCACAGTGGCAATTGACTGTGGCTTTGCTAAGTAATTGGAATCTGGAAGATCCTGTGCAACGTCGCGGATACCTTTGAGATAGCTGGCGCCAGGTGCTTGCAAGTATTCTTCGCAATCTGCGATTGCATCTGGTGAATCAATTTGCAGCCAGCCAACCACGCCAATAATTTTTGGGTCGGTATCTGCAAGAGCTAAGAGTTCATACGTTTCATCGTTGGTAGTTGTTGCATGAACAAGAATTGTTTTTTCAATTTTGGTTCCGGATATCGCAGTTCGTAGATCATCAGCATCAAAGTTGCGACGAACAGGATCCATGCCCTCGCCGACCATCCACTCTTGAGGACGAATAGATAAATCCCAGAGGTGGTGATGCGAATCGATTCTCATGGCTGAAAATTAACCTTGCGCGACAACATGTTCAAGAGGCTTACCCGCGGCAAGTAGCTTGAGCTGAGATTCAATCAGCGCTCTTCCGCGAGGTTCAAAAGCTTCCGAATTTCCACCAATGTGAGGAACTATCTGTACATTCTTTGCGCTCCAGAGCGGATGATCCAATGGAAGAGGTTCTGGGTCAGTAACGTCTAGCGCGGCAAAGATGCGTCCTGAGTTGAGTTCATTAACGAGGGCGTCGGTATCTACAACCGGGCCGCGAGCAACGTTGATGAGTAACGCTCCGTCCTTCATCTTCGAAAGTCTCTCAGCGTTGAAGAGATGGCGTGAAGAATCTGAGAGAGGAAGAATCAAGATCACGATATCTAAATTCGGCAAATGGTTATCTAGCTGATCAATAGTGAGTGAACCATCGCGTCCCGATTGCGTAAAAGCGGTGATGGATACTTCAAAGCCAGAAAGGTTTTGGGCAATCTTCTTACCGATAGAACCGAATCCAACAATTCCGATTTTGCTATCTGAAAGTGCAGCAGTTCGATGGTGGCTCCAGTTACCCGCCATTTGCTCGCGCATAAATTCTGGAAATCCGCGGCGAGAAGAGATAGCTAAACCGACCGCAAGTTCTGCAGTGGAAGCATCGTGAACACCGCGTGCGTTGCAGAGAGTGATTCCTGGACGTAAGTATGCAAGTGCATCGTCGTATCCAGCGTTGAGCATCTGAAGCACTTTGAGATTAGGCATTTGTGCTGCATAGGAAAGCGCTTTAGCGCCACCCATATAGAGAGGCACGTAGAAATCAATCTGTGAAAGATCTGATGTATCTAGCGGAAAGTTTTTGGGGGAGAGCAGAGTGATTCCAGCAGGGGCAGTGAGGTCATCCCACTGGGTCCATACCTTTATCTCTGCCACAGTCGTTTACCTTTCAGGGATAACAACTACTTGGTTTGAGAGCACGCCAACACCAGCGACATCGATTTCTACGATATCTCCGGCAGCGAGTGCAATATTCATCGGTGGAACGATTCCTGTACCAGTCGAAAGAATGAGTCCGTGTGGGAAGTCTTGGCATCTGAATACGTAATCAACAAGATCCTCAAGTGTGCGATTAAGTGCACCCAGAGAAGTCTCTGCCTCCCAGACCAGAGTTGAACCACGAAGAATCTTCGCCTTGATGCTCATCTCTTTCGCAACAGGAGCCAGCCAAGCAGGAGTGATATCTGGACCAATAGCAGTTGAGCCAATGTAAATCTTTGCCTGAGAAAGGTAGAGCGGGTTTTCGCCTTCAATTGAACGAGCAGTGACATCGTTACAGATGGCGTATCCAATAATTTCGCGATGCTTATTTATATAGATAGCTACTTCTGGTTCAGGCACAGATGCTTCGCTGTCATAGCGAATACCTATTGGTGCCGCAGTTCCACGCGCACGGACAGCAGTTGACTTGAAGAAGAGTTCTGGGCGATCCGCTTCATAAACGCGTTGATAAACGTCAGGGACACCGCTCTCTTCTTTGCGTGCATCACGCGAACGCAAGTAGGTAACACCTGCGCCCCAAAGCTCTATTTCAGAAGCGATGGGTGCTGCTAGTTCACCGGACACCTCAGCACCCGTCTTCGCGGTACGAACTTTGAGTTCCTCAAGAGTGAGATGCATGGCTTCAGTAAGAGTTGGAAGTCCATCAACTGACTTGTGCACTCCCTCGACGGTGACCGCAAATTGGTATTGAGAGTCTTTTGTTTTAAGTACTGAGAATTTCATTGCAATCCTTAGTTAGTCGAGGTGGAAGTTCTGGTGAAGGGTATGCCACCACTCGCCATCGCGCGCTTCGGGAACCTGTACCTGCATTGGGGCAGTGATCTTCCACCAATTCTGTGTTTCAGGATCTGCGGCAATGAGAGCCATATCTGCTTCGTAATTCGTGCCTGTGTATTCCATATATGCGAAGAGCAGATTTTCGTAACGGAAGATTGAGTAATTCTGGATGTTTGCACGCTTCAAGGTGGCTGCAACGGTTGGCCAGATGTTCTCGTGAATACGTTCGTACTCTGCAATTTCCTCTTGCTTAATTCCGATTACTTGGCCGATTCTTTTGATTGTCATAGCGCCAACTTCGCAACAAGACCTGCATCTTCAAGTTCAGTCCAGAGATTATCTGGAAGCTTGTGCTCAAAGTTTTCGATATTGGCTTCTAGTTCTTCGCGATTGCGAGGCCCAATAATCACTGATGTAACCGCAGGATGGCGATGTGGGAATTGAAGAGCTGCAGCCATAAGCGGTACATCTCGCTCTTTGAGGAAGTCACAAATATTTTTTGCCTTCGCAATAATTTCATCGGATGCTGGAAGGTAGTTATAGGTGGCTCCGGGAACTGGGTTTGCAAGCACGCCAGAATTTAGAACTCCACCCATAGATATATCGATGTTATTTTTTAGGGCATAAGGAAAGAGTTCGTTCTGTGCAACTTGATCGAGCAAGGTAAATCGACCAGCAATAAGAGCAATATCGAGATCGGTTCCCTTCATGATTTCAAGTGCCGGCTCTACGTAGTTCATGCCTAAGCCGATGGCTTTAATGAGACCTTGCGAACGAAGCTCAGCAAGAACCGGAAATGCATTTTCTGTTGCCTCTTTGATGTAATCCTCGGCATCGTGCATCAAGACAATATCTATATGTGTAAGACCTAAACGTTCAAGGCTCTCTTCAAAAGCTTGCTTTATGCCATCTGCGGAATAGTCATAGACGGGGACGATATTTCGTGGCGCATCAGGGAACCATTGCTCTGGCTCGACGCCTTCAACATGGCGAAGTACGCGACCGACCTTGGTTTCAATAACAAATGGAGTCTTAGCGCTGCGGAGTGCCTTACCTACGCGAATTTCAGCTACACCATGTCCATATTGAGGTGCAGTGTCAAAGTAATTAATTCCGAGATCAAGTGCGGCTTGAAGCATATCTTCGCCATCAGCATCGGTAACAGATTTGAATAATCCACCGAGGGGGGCAGTGCCTAACCCCATCCGAGTTACTTCAAGATTTGAACGCTTTAATTTAACTTTTTCGCTATACCGCGCCATAAATTCATCATATATGATTTTGATGTTCAAGCGAAGAGTCAGTTTTTCAAACAAACAAAGGGATGTCATGCCTAAGGTAACTGGATTCAAAACTGTAGATGTTCGATTCCCAACGTCACGTGGTCTCGACGGTTCCGATGCAATGAATAAGGAACCCGATTATTCGGCAGCTCTTCTTATCCTTGAAACAGATGATCCTTCGTTACAAGGCCATGGCTTTGTATTTACATGCGGCCGCGGAAATGACTTGCAGTGCGACATGATCGAACAGCTTGCGCCATATGCAGTTGGCCGCGATGTTGCAGACCTTGCTACCAGCATGGGCGACTTCGCACGTAGCTTGGTGCGCGATTCGCAGATTCGCTGGCTCGGACCAGAAAAGGGCGTTACTCAAATGGCTGCAGGTGCAGTTGTTAACGCCACATGGGATCTTGTAACAAAGCATGCAAAAAAACCACTATGGAAATTCCTCTCAGATCTCACTCCAGAGCAGATTGTTGAACTCGTAGATTTCCGATACATCACCGATGCGCTAACACCAGAAGAAGCCCTTGAAATTCTTCGCAAGGCAGAACCACAGCGTGCTGCAAATGAAGCAAAGCTTCGCTCCGAAGGACTTCCTGCTTACACAACTACACCAGGCTGGCTTGGATATAGCGACGAGAAGATGGTCCGCCTTGCAAAGGAAGCAGTTGCAGATGGCTACACACTTATTAAATTGAAGTGCGGCGGATCTCTTGAAGATGACAAGCGTCGTCTTCGTCTTGCACGTGAAGCTGTCGGCCCAGATATCAAGATTGCCATTGATGCAAACCAGGTATGGGATGTAAACCAAGCTATCGAATGGATTAAGGGAATCGGCGATGTCAACCTTCACTGGGTTGAAGAGCCAACTAACCCAGATGATGTTCTTGGCCATGCAGCGATTGCAAAGGCGATTGCACCCGTGCGCGTTGCAACTGGAGAACACGGCATGAATCGCATTCTCTTTAAGCAGATGCTGCAAGCGAAGTCATTCTCATTTATGCAAATTGATGCAACCCGCGTTGCTGGGGTCAACGAGAACATTGCAAACATTTTGATGGCTGCAAAATTCGGAGTCCCTGTTTGCCCTCACGCAGGTGGTGTCGGACTCTGCGAACTCGTTCAACACCTTGCGATGTTTGATGCTGTTGCAGTTACAGGGCATCATGATGGGCGCGTTGTTGAATTCGTTGATCACTTACACGAACATTTTGTTGTTCCTACAAATGTGCAGAATGCTTACTACATGCCGCCAATCGAGCCAGGTACCGGTGGAGAGATGTATGCACAATCAATTGCTGACTTCACATTCCCACATGGAAAAGAATGGGCAAACGCTTAATGTCTGAATTCAAAGGTCTCACTGCAGCTGTTACCGGTGCTGGTTCCGGCATCGGACTGGCAACTGCAAAGATGCTTGCTGAAGGCGGAGCAACTGTCTTCGGTTTAGATATCGCAGAAGGTGGTCTTGCTGGCGTCGGCCGATGGATCCAATGCGATGTCAGCGATGACGCATCTGTCGAAGCTGCCTTTGCCAAGATTTCACAACTGGACATACTTATCAATAGCGCTGCAATTAGCGCTGTAGGCAATGTTGAGGCCAATCCATCTGATGAGTGGAACAAGGTCATGAATATCAACGTTGTTGGAATTGTTCGCACAGCGCGATATTCACTTCCGCTTCTTCGCAAAAGCAAGTGTGCATCAATTGTTAACGTCTGTTCAGTTGCTGCAACTGCAGGTATTCCAAAGCGTGCGCTTTATAGTTCGACAAAGGGCGCAGTTCTTTCACTCACGATGGCCATGGCTAACGATTATGTTGCCGAAGGAATTCGCGTGAATTGTGTAAATCCAGGAACTGCAGATACCCCATGGGTTCAACGTTTATTGGCACAAGCCCTAGATCCAGAAGCAGAGCGCAAAGCACTTGAAGCTCGTCAACCTCTAGGACGACTTGTTAGCGCTGATGAAGTTGCGCGCGCACTCTGTTATCTCGCAAGTCCTTTGCAGGGGTCTACGACTGCGACTTCGCTTGCAGTCGATGGCGGGATGCAAGGCCTTCGAATCCCGAGGTAGTATTGCCACACTATGAGCGCCGTAAATGATGATGAGCTAAAGGCTCGCCTCGATCCACTTTCTTATTCCGTACTTCGAGAAGGTGCAACCGAACGTCCCTTTACTGGCGAATACACCGATACAGATAAAGTTGGAAGCTATCGTTGCAAAGCTTGCGGCAATGAACTGTTCAAGTCTGAAACAAAGTTTCACTCTGGATGCGGGTGGCCATCTTTCTACGCCCCAACGGCCGACGATGCCGTAAAACTGATTGAAGATCGCTCCCTCGCCCCTCGAATCCGGACCGAAGTCCGCTGTGCCAATTGCGATTCTCACCTCGGCCACGTATTTTCCGGCGAGGGCTATGACGTCCCTACGGATGAGCGCTGGTGTATCAATTCTGTGGCTATGTACTTAGAAGAGAAGCCGGCCTAGTTCTCACCCCTGCATAATCTTTACCAATTCGTTACCCGAACTTCCTAGGCTCAATACCCCTGCTACCCCTAGATTCAGCACGTCGAAGATTTGTGCTCCGTCATAAATCGAGGCTTGTTGAAATTTCAACCTTAGAGAAAAGGACGAAAATGTCAGAAGAGAAGAACGTAGTTTCTCGCCGCTCAGTACTCAAGGGCGCAGCAATCGGTGGAGCAGCACTTGCAGCCGGTGGCGCACTTACAACAGAGTCTGCAAGCGCAGCGACACGATTGAAGGGCAGCACAGTCAAGTGGACAACACGTGGCGGTGGCGCAACAGGAGACAAGATTGCTAAGGCAGTAAACGATGCCTTCACAAAGAAGACCGGCGCAAAGGTTGTAGCTCAGCAAGTCAACTCAGATGACTTCCAGAATAACTTTGCACAAATCATGCAGGGATCACCTGATGATGCATTCGGTTGGATGGCTGGATACCGCTCAAACCACTTCGGTGAAATGGGTCTTCTTGCTGATCTCACACGTGAAATCAACCGTTTGAAGACATCACTTCCAACAGCTGCAATCAAGGGCGCAACAAGCCCAGTTACAAAGAAGCCATACATCCTTCCAACAACTTACTACCCATGGGCTTTGCACTACCGCAAGTCAATGGTTAAGGAAATTGGAATGAACCCAGAAAAGATTGATACCTGGGATGACTTCGTTAAGTTGATGACTCTTACACAGAAGAAGGGTCTCGTTGGATACTCACTCGGCGCTAAGGGCGGCTGGGAAGCAATGGGTACATTCGACATTCTTAACGCACGTGTAAACGGCTACAAGTACCACATCGACCTTCTTAACGGTCGCGCAAAGTGGACTGATGCTCGCACAAAGGAAACATTCAAGTACTTCGCACAGCTCATCCCATTCATGAACGAAAACGTCATGGACATTTCATGGGACGGCATGCGCGACCTTCTTCTCCAGAAGAAGACTGGCGCAATGATGATGGGTTCATGGTTTGCTAACGACTTCAAGGCGAAGTCACAAGCAGATTACGACGATCTATGGGTCGTTCCATTCCCAGAAATCAACCCTAAGTTCGGTATCGACACAATTGATGCTCCACTTGATGGTATTTCAGTTGCTGCTAACGGTAAGAACGTAGCTGGCGGTAAGGCACTTGCTGAATTCTGGGCTTCACCAGAAGGTATCAAGGAAGCAATCAAGGCCGGAGATACAAATATCTACGTATCGAAGTCATTTGATACTTCTTCATACGATGCATTCAACAAGCAGAAGCTTGCTGTTCTCGGTTCAGCTAAGAACATCATGTTCTTCTTGGATCGCGATGCTCGTGGAGACTTCGCTGGTCCAGTTGTTGGTCCAGCAATCCAGAGCTTCATCAAGAAGCCTTCTGACATCAACAAGATCCTCGAAAACGTACAAGCACAATGGGATGCACTTCCAAAGAACTAATTAATGACTTCGGTTGTTAAATAGTTAAAGTGCTAGTAAGTTAAAGGCATGAAGACGGCGGCTACGATTAAGAAAAATCGTAGCCGCCGCTCTCTTTCCAAAACAGATCGCTTCACACTCGCGACATTCGTTGGAATCCCAACACTGCTACAGATAATTCTTCTTTGGGTTCCAGCTGTCGTCACAATCATTTTGTCTTTCACTTATTGGAACGGTATTCGCCTCAAAGATATTCAGTGGGCAGGCATCCAGAATTACAAAAATATCTTTGTGAATAACCCTCTTTTTTATCAGGCACTTAAGAACAACGGAATCTGGCTTGCATTCTTCGTTTTAATTGCAACGCCTCTTGGAATCATGTTGGCTTATCAGATTGATCGTGGCATTAAGGGTCATGCTTTCTACGAATCAATTTATTACTTGCCAGTCGTTCTTTCACTTGCAGTAATCGGAATCATCTGGAACTTCATGTTGCAACCAGGTGGTTTCGTACAGGGACTTATGGGTCGCGACATTGGTAATGCAATCTCTATTTATGGTGACCCTAAAATCAACACCTGGGTAATCCTTGGAATCGCTTCGTGGCGACATATCGGCTACATCATGCTTCTTTATTTATCTGGCCTTAAATCCGTTGATCCTGCACTCAAAGAAGCTGCTGCTATCGATGGCGCAACTGAGTGGCAAATCTTCCGCAAGATCATCTTGCCTACGATGCAGCCGGTAAACATCATCATTGTTGTGATTACCCTTATCGAGTCTCTTCGTGCCTTCGATTTGGTTTACATCATCTACGGAAGCCCAACAATCTTCCCATTGCTCAACCTCTTGGTTTTCCAGAACTTTGCTGGTCAAGGCATCTCGATGAAGGGCGCAGCGTACGCAGTAATCCTTCTCCTGCTCTGTATCGTCCCAATCATTACTTATCTTCGAATTAGCTTTAAAGAGGATCTCAAATGAGCACCGGTGTAGTTCAGAGCGAGCAGTATCGCAATAGCCAGAAGCGCAAAGACACCATCATTTCGATCTTCATCGGAATCTTTGCCTTTGTTTGGATTTTCCCAATTCTCTGGACAGTCTGGACATCACTACGTCCATATAACGACATCATTTCCTACGGAATTTTCTCGTGGCCACGTCGCCTTACTTTTGATAACTACATCAACGCCGTTCGTGAGATGGAAATTGGTAAGTATCTACTTAACTCACTTATTGTGACTGTTCCATCAGTGATCTTGACGCTTTTCTTTGGTTCACTTGTCGCGTTTGTAGTTACTCGCTACCAATACAAATTTAACTTGACCCTGCTTCTGCTCTTCACGGCCGGAAATATGCTTCCGATCGTTCTTACCTATATCCCAGTCTTCTGGATGTTTATCTGGGTCGGCGAACTATTCGGTAACCGCAATCTTTTGTACAACAACTACGGGGGCTTGATTCTGGTCCACGTCGGTTTCCAGGTTGGTTTTGCCACCTTCGTACTCTCTTCCTATATGAAGACCATTCCAAAGGAAATTTCTGAATCAGCAACCATCGATGGAGCGAACGTATTCCGTCACTACTTCAACGTCATCTTGCCGCTCTTGCGCCCAGCTTTGGCTGCGCTCAGCGTGCTCATGACAACATGGATCTATAACGAATTCTTCTGGGCACTTGTCTTAATGTCCGACGACTCAAAGCGTCCGATTACCTCAGCGCTACGTCGTTTGCAGGGTCAGTACGTCACAGACTTCAACTTGTTGGCTGCAGGTGCAATTATCGCTGCAGCACCTACTGTGATTATGTTCTTCATATTGCGTAAGCAATTTATCGCAGGCCTAACCCTAGGATCTACAAAGGGATAAAAGCTTTTACTAAAAAGGGCGAGATTAGTTCTCGCCCTTTTTTGCATTTCGCTGTGAAGAAATAACGCCTGTATTGAAGCCAGCCAAATGAAGGCCCCCGTGGAAACGAGCATGTTCAATCTTCAAACAACGGTTCATGACCACATTGATTCCAGCTTTTTCTCCGGCCTCAGCAACTTCAGGAACAGTAATTCCAAGTTGTAGCCACAGAGTAGTCGCCTTAATTGCAATTGCTTCTTCCAGAATGCCCATGCAATCTGCTGGCTTGCGGAAAACATCGACGATATCGATATGTTCAGGAATATCTGCTAGTGATTTGTAAACCGGTTGCCCAAGGAGAGTCTCAAGACGCGGGTTCACAAAGTAGAGCTTGAAGTGAGAGCTCGACATTAAATATGTTGAAACGAAGTAACTTGCACGTGCTGCGTTATCTGAAGCTCCAACAATCGCAACAGTTTTGGCACTCTTCATCATCTCGAGGCGCTGACGCGCAGATGGCTCGGTCCATGTCATTAGCGGCCACGTCCTGTCGCAGTTGTGAGTGCCTGATCAAGATCCCACAAGATGTCTTCGATATCTTCAATTCCAACGCTGATGCGCACCAAATCCTGTGGAACTCCCGCTTCAATGAGTTGCTCATCTGTTAACTGGCGGTGTGTTGTACTTGCTGGGTGAATAACCAGAGTGCGGACATCGCCGATATTGGCCAGGTGGCTCGCAAGCTTTACTGAGTTAATGAACTTCTCGCCGGCTTCGCGACCAGATTTTCCTTCAGAGCCCTTCACGCCAAATGAGAACACTGCGCCCGGTCCTTCAGGCAAATACTTCTGCGCACGAGCAAAGTGTGGGTGACTCTTCAGGCCAGAATATTTGACCCACTCAACGCGAGAATCAGCATCCAAGTATTCGGCAACTGCCTTCGCATTCTTAACGTGATCTGCCATGCGTTGTGAAAGTGTTTCGACGCCCTGAATAAGAAGGAATGCTGAGTGCGGGGCCAGAACTGGACCTATGTCGCGAAGTTGCTCAGAGCGAATCTTGGTAAGGAATCCGTACTCACCAAAGTTCTCCCACCATGAGACGCCACCATAAGAAGCAACGGGAGCAACCATTGAAGGGAACTTCCCGTTACCCCAATTGAACTTACCTGCATCGACAATCACGCCACCGAGAGTCGTTCCGTGGCCACCCAAGAACTTCGTAGCTGAGTGGATAACGATGTCTGCGCCGTATTCGATAGGGCGAGCTAGGTATGGAGTTGCACATGTTGAGTCGATGACAAGTGGGATACCAGCATCGTGCGCAACCTTTGCCAGGCCTTCGATATCGGCGACCATGGATGCAGGGTTTGAAACCATCTCGGCATAAATGAATTTTGTCTTATCCGTAATCTTTGCAGCGAAATCTTCCGGCTTATCGCTGACAACAAAATCTGTATTAACTCCAAAGCGACGCAAGGTGACATCAAGCTGTGTAACCGTTCCACCGTAGAGAGCGGAAGTTGAGACAACATGATCGCCTGCTTCAAGAAGAGCCGCGAATACGAGGAACTGTGCAGACATTCCTGACGCGGTAGCAACGGCACCGATTCCACCTTCAAGGCTTGCAATCTTCTCTTCGAAGGCAGCAACTGTTGGGTTACCAATACGGCTATAGATATTGCCGTACTTTTGAAGTGCAAAGAGGTTGCCGGCATCTTCAGTGCTCTCGAATACAAAGGCCGAAGTTTGATAAATAGGAACGGCTCGAGCGCCAGTCTGAGGATCGGGAGATGCGCCTGCGTGCAGTGATCGGGTCTTAAAACCCCATTGACGTTCTGACATATGAACTTCTCCCGTTCAAAATATTGATTGATGCCGTGCATTAGTTTTTGCAATCATTTCGCAACAAGGTTGTTTCGTTAATTTGCAATTGTGAGTATTAAACGCTAATTTTTGCCTCACATCAAGAGCGACTGAGAGAACTAGCTCAGTGAAGTCGCAGCAACCGATAACCAAAACGGTGCTAATGCTAGTAACGATGAGGGGGAAATATGAGTACTGCATATGCAGAATCGGTCATTCATAAGACTGATGCTGCAAACGTTTCATTAAGAAATCTTTCAAAGTCATTTAATCGCAAAGGCAAAGAACTTTCTGTTATCAAAGATGTAGATCTTGATATTAAGTCAGGAGAGATCGTTGCTCTACTCGGTCCCAGCGGCTGCGGAAAATCAACTCTCTTGCGATTAATTGCTGGTCTTGAAACACCTACAAGCGGTGAGGTAACAATTGACGAAAGAAAAATTGTTGGCCTCGATGATCGATGTTCGATCGTATTTCAAGAGCCTCGGCTCCTTCCATGGCGCACCATTCTCGAGAATGTTGAACTTGGTCTAAGAGGGCGTAAGGACAACGGAAAAGCGCTTCAACTTCTTGCAGAAGTTGGCTTGGGAGAGTTTGCGGCATGTTTGCCGCGACAAGTCTCTGGGGGAATGGCACAACGTGCCGCTCTATCTCGGGCCTTGATCTCAGAGCCACAAGTACTTCTGCTTGATGAGCCACTAGCAGCACTAGATGCACTCACCAGATTGCAGATGCAGGACCTCTTGTCACAACTCGTTGCGACAACCGGAGTAACAATTGTTCTTGTTACTCACGATATTGATGAGGCTCTCTATCTCGCAGACCGGATTGTTGTTCTAGGCGAACGCGGCCAAGGTATCAAGCGCACATTTGAATTAAATCTTCCACACCCACGAGATCGCAAAGATGCATCAGTGGCCTCAGTTCGCACAGAGCTCTATTCCATCTTCGGAATCCACGCTTAACCAAACTTTTATTTAATCGAAAGGCACCACAGCCATGAAGAAGAATCTTGTAATTTCATCACTTATCGGAGCGCTCGTCGCAATCGGTATTTCAGCAGCTCCTGCGCAGGCAGCTGAGCGCACGCTCAATCTTGATTACGCTAACTGGAACCCACTTAGCCTTGTTATTAAGGACCAGGGTTGGCTCGAAACAGATCTTAAAAAACTTGATACAAAGGTTAACTGGGTCTACTCAGCAGGTTCTGCTGCTGCAATTCAGAACCTCAACGCTAACGCAATCCAGATTGGTTCATCAGCAGGCGTTGCTGCCTACGTTGCTCGCGCAAATGGCGTTGCAATCAAATCTGTCGCCGTGTTCAGTCAGCCAAACTGGGCAGCGCTCGTTGTCGCAAAGGGATCAAAGATCACTCCTTCACAGTTGAAGGGGAAGAAAATTGCTGCGCAAAAGGGAACAGATCCTTACTTCTTCTTGCTACAGGTACTTACTGCGAAGAAACTAGATCCATTTAAAGATGTCACTATCGTGAACTTGGCTCATGCTGATGGCAAAGCAGCACTTTTACGTGGAGATGTAGATGTGTGGTCGGGTCTTGATCCAATTACTTCACAGTCTGTAAAAGTTGATGGAAGCAAGATTATCTACGAGAACAAGGCTCTCAATACTTGGGGAATCATCAGCGCACGTGAAGATTTCTTGAAATCAAATAGAGATATCACTGTAGCCGTTCTTAAGAACTACCAGAAGGCCCGCGCATGGATTCAGGCAAACCCAGACAAGGCTGCACAAATCCTTGCCACATCAGCGAAGATTGATCTCGATGTTGCAAAGACAGTGCTGAACGGTCGTACCAAAGTAAATGTTCCATTAGTTCCAGGTGCGCTTCAGTCAGGTGTACTTGCAACCATTCAGCCAATTTTGGTAAACGAAGCTCAGGTTCGATCCCAAGCAGATGCAACGACAGCACTGAGCACTCTTTACGACACTTCGTTCGCATTCGCTGCGCTAAAGAAGTAAGGGTTTAACGATGCAGAGACGGCTCGGGAACTTCCTTCTGGGACTCATTCTCCCGATTGCGCTATTTGGTGCTTGGATCTACTTCAGCAGCAATGGTTCTTTCGCCGAGAGTGAGCTTCCCAAGCCATCTTCTGTATTTAAAGTAATCACAGAGCTCGACGAGCGCGATCAACTCTGGCTCAATATCAGCGCAAGCCTTCAACGCGTAGCTCTCGGATATTTCTTCGGAACCCTCATCGCACTAATTCTTGGATCTGCTGCAGGACTTAATAAAGTTGTTAATCGATTGGTTACACCTTTACTACAGGCAATTCGTGCAGTGCCATCTCTCGCCTGGGTGCCACTGCTCATTATCTGGATTGGAATTGGCGAAGGTTCAAAGTTGACGTTGATTGCTATCGGCGCATTCTTCCCAGTCTTCACAACAGTTGTTTCCGGAATTAAGAATGTGGATCGCCACCTTGTAGAAGTTGGACGTGCCTATGGACTCAAGCGTTGGGCAATTATTAAAGGAATCTATCTTCCTGCTGCAGCCCCACAAATTTTCTCTGGTCTTCGACTCGGTTTAGCTCAGAGCTGGCTCTTCTTGGTAGCCGCAGAACTGATTGCTAGCGCAAAGGGTCTGGGCTTCTTACTGGTCGATAGCCAAGCTTCGGCACGTACCGACATTGTCATCTTCTCAATTCTCGCTCTAGCAATACTGGGCAAGACATCAGATTTAATCCTTGCGACAATCGAGAAGAGAGTCCTCGCCTGGAACAAGTAGAGCGTAAACTCACTCTTAATGTTTAAGCGATTAATTAGATTATTCACCGACCGTAAACAATGGGTCCGTCAGATTGCCATTGCTGGATTATCTGGCGGTGTTGCGTGGTTTATCGGAGACTCAGTTGTCGAAGGTGGGGGAGTCGTAGCCGCCATTGTTTCAACGCTCAGTATTCGCATCTCGCTTCACAAATCTATCCGTGAAGGTTTCGGCCAGATTATCGGTACGGCAATCGGTGCAGGTACAGCTCTACTTGCGGTATCTATCTTCAACTTTGGCTTCTTAGCCATTGCATCAACAATCGTTCTCTGCGCCGTGGTTGCCCGCGCACTCCATTTAGGTGAAGTCGCCTCGGTCAACGTTCCCGTTACGGCGTTGATTGTTATTGGTCCAGGAATCTCACAAACAACCGCAGCACACCGCCTTGGTTCTACATTAATTGGCGCCGCTGTTGCCATCTTCTTCTCTTACTTCTCTGTGCCCAATACACCTATTGATCGCGCACGCATTCAAATTAGAAATGTATCTGAAAAGGCTGCTGAACTTCTGGCTCAAATGTCCGAAGGTGTCGCAGCCGGGTATACACAGAAAGAAGCAGGCAATTGGTTAGCAAAAGCTCGATTGCTTGTGGAAGAAATTCCTGCAATCCGAGCGCAGTCTGTCGAAGCGCGCAGTCATGCCCGCTGGTTTCCAACCGCGGAAAAAGATATTGCCGAAGAGATGTATATAGAAGGAATTGCAACTGAACATACATTGGTGCAGGTTCGTAGCATCGCCAGAACTCTCTTTGATTCTGCTGTTGAAGGTGGAATTGCTGATTCAGCAAAAAAGCAGATTGCTGTCGCTTTATCCGCAGCCAGCTATGCGATTTCAGCTCATATCGAAATTCCTGATGACATCAATGACTTTTCTTCATCTCCGACAGATGATGCTCGCGAGGCCGGTTCAGTTCTTGCGGAGACACTGATTGAAGATGGTGTCGATGTCGACCAAGAACAGATAGTTCGTGGTCTCTCAATTGTGGGCAACATTGGAGTTATCGCTGATTCACTCGATCACAACTCACCAGCCCTTAAAGATGTAGTCACCCCGGATGAGCCCGCGAAAGATAAAGTCATCAAGGTTGCCCCGACGCAGCAGGTAGCCGGACTATGGGAAAGAGTGAGAAGGGCCGCGAAAAAGTATTTCTAACCTCCTTGACGTATACCCTAGGGGGTATGCTAGATTCTGCCCATCGGCACGAATTCAAGGGAGAAAGTTATGTGTTCACGCGTTATCTGTAATACCTGCAAGAAGTACACATGGTCAGGCTGCGGCCAGCATGTGGACGAAGCGCTAGCTGGCGTTCCGCAAGATCAAATCTGTAAGTGCGGCTAATCGTGGTTGCAAAGAAGGTTTCACACGTTCTCTCAGATGAAGAACAGCTCGTAGCAATTGCAAAGAGAGTTAAGCGCGCACAGGGTCAACTTGGGGCAGTTGTTCGTATGCTCGAAGAAGGTCGCAACTGTGACGAGATTGTCATTCAGATGTCGGCTGTTTCAAAGGCTGTTAATACAGCCGCCTTCACCCTCATTTCAGCAAGCCTCAAAGAATGTCTCGTTGAAGGCAAAAACAACCAGGAGCAAGTTACTGCTCAGCTACAAAAACTCTTTTTAAGTCTTGCATAGGAGCATCATGAAAAAACTTATTTCCATAGTCGCCGTTTCAATTCTCTTCCTTACTGGCTGCGGAACTACTGAGTCAACAAATCTGGGGGCGCAAGACTTTCAGGACAAGGCGAAGGAGGCAGGAGTCATCACTTTAGATGTCCGCACTTCTGGTGAATTCATGAGCGGGCATATAGAAAATGCCATCAATATTGACGTGGAAGCCATGAACTTTGATTCTGAGATTGAAAAGCTAGATAAGAGCGCTACATATGCGGTCTATTGCCGCAGTGGACGCCGATCTCAGATTGCAGTGGACCGTATGAAAGATGCCGGCTTCACAAACTTGTTCAATTTGAATGCAGGCGTTGAAGACTGGGTTTCAGCTGGATTGCCACTGGTTTCCAACTAATGAGAATTGTAATTATCGGAGGAGTTGCTGGTGGCATGTCCGCAGCTACACGTATGCGCAGACTTGATGCTGATGCAGAGATCATTGTCATCGAGAAGAGCGGCCATGTTTCATATGCAAACTGCGGTCTGCCTTATTACGTAGGTGGCGTGATTGAAGAGGAAGATGCTCTTCTACTTCAGACACCTGCAAGCCTGCATGCGCGCTTCAGACTTGATATACGTATTGCATCTGAAGTTGAATCCATTAACCCCTCCGCAAAAACCATCTTGGTAAAGAATGAGCTCAACAGCAAGAGTTACGAACTCAGCTACGACAAGTTGGTTATGAGCCCTGGCGCATCTCCTGTTGTTCCGCCAATTCCCGGAATCGAACGCGCTATGACACTTCGAACTGTTGAAGATGTTGAAAAGATCTTCAACCGAGTCTCCCAAAAGCCAGCTAACGCCGTTGTAATCGGTGGAGGCTTTATCGGGGTTGAAATTGCTGAAAATCTCATTCATAAAGGAATCAAGACAACAGTAGTTGAAGCTGCTCCTCAGCTTCTTGCCCCACTTGATCCTGAAATTGCAACTTTGGTTGCGAAGGAAATGATCAAAAACAACGTCGAACTTCATCTCGGAGCATCTGCGCAACAGATTACAGAATCAACGGTAGTTCTCTCTAATGGTGTTGTCCTTCCTGCAGAGATGATCATCTTGGCTATTGGCGTTCGTCCTGATATCAAGCTTGCGAAAGAGGCCGGCTTAACTATCGGCACACGTGGTGGAATTGATGTTGATGACTTCAATCGAACCAGTGACCCAGATGTTTACGCTGTTGGCGATGTTGCTGAAAAGACTGATGCGATAGATGGAAGTTCTACTCTTGTTCCTCTTGCAAACCTGGCAAATCGTCACGGTCGCGTAGTGGCTGATCACATCGCTGGTCGTACAACTAGACCTGTAAAAACAATCGGAACTGCGATCGTTAAAGTCTTTGACCTCATGATCGCCGCAACTGGATGGAATGAAAAGCGACTTTCAGCTTCAGGACGTGCCTTCAAGGTTATTCACACTCACCCAAATTCACATGCTGGTTACTACCCAGGTGCTAAGCAGATGGCGTTAAAGATGATCTTTGATGCCAAGACTGGTGAAATCCTTGGAGCACAAGGCGTGGGCATCGAAGGTGTTGATAAGCGCATCGACGTAATCGCAACTGCGATTCGCGGTGGTATTGCCGCACCGGAACTTGCAGATCTTGAGCTTGCTTATGCACCACCATTTGGTTCAGCAAAGGATCCAATCAATATGCTCGGCTATATCGCCGAAAATATGATGAGCGGTCTTCTTGAAACTGCGCAATGGAGCCAGATTGATGAGTTTGAAGATCGTGGATTCCAGCTTGTAGATGTGCGCACATCTTCTGAATATGCAGCAGGTTCTATTCCGGGAGCTATGTCGATGCCGGTAGATGAAATCCGCAATCGCGTTGCAGAGCTGACAAATAAGGATGTTCTTGTGAATTGCCAAGTTGGTCAACGCGGGCACACGGCAACCATGTTGCTGAAAGAACTTGGATTCAACGCAGTAAATCTAGATGGTGGCTATCTCACATGGAGTAACTCGCCTGCAGCAACTACAAATAAGGAGAAAGAATATGTGTCATAAGACAACTTGCCGCAAATGCGGAAAACCGACTTGGTCCGGATGTGGCAATCACGTCGAGATTGCTCTCAAAGGCGTAAAGAAAGCAGATCGTTGCCAAGGCCACCAGAATGATCCAAAAGAACCTGGTCTCATCTCTCGAATCTTTGGAAAGAAGTAGCCACGACCTATAAGGTCTAACAATGAAAGCTATTCAGATAACAGCATTTGGCGGCCCTGATGTCATGAAGTACGTGGATCTTGCCGATCCCGTCGCTGGTACAGATGAGGTAGTTCTTGATGTGACTGCAGTTGGTATTAACTATGCAGATACACACCAGACAGAGAATTCTTATCTATCACCTCAAACTCTTCCGATGATTCCAGGTATTGAAGTTGTTGGAACTCATGATGGGAAGCGTTATCTAGCGAGCGTTTCATCTGGGGGGTATGCGCAAAAGGCAATTGCCCATAAATCAGTGCTCTTCCCAATTCCTGATGCAGTAACTGACCAGCAGGCTCTCTGCATGCTGGTGCAAGGTGCAACTGCGTGGCACTTGCTCAAGACAATGGGCAACCTGCAGAAAGGTCAATCAGTTGTTGTGCACGCAGCAGCTGGTGGTGTTGGAACAATCGCAATTCAGTTGGCGAAGTTGTGGGGTGGCAAAGTAATTGCTGTTACCTCTTCAGATTCCAAGTCTGAAATTGCTACATCACTCGGTGCAGATGTTGTCGTCGATGCGAAATCAACTGATCTTGAAGCAGATCTTCGCAAGGCAAACGGTGGTCACGGAGTTGATCTCGTCCTTGAAATGGTTGGCGGAACAACATTTGATCACAGCCTTGCAGCCCTCGGTGCTTTCGGAAAGATCATTACATTTGGAATGGCATCACGTACTGCGCCAACTCCAATTCATCCAGGTTCGTTGATGCACGGCTCAAAGACTGTTTCAGGTTTCTGGCTTGCAAACTGCTTTGGCAGCAAAGAGATGCTCAACGATGTTGTGGCAGAACTCTTTGCACTTGTCGCCGATGGAAAACTCAAGCCAGTTATTGGCGCGACCTATCCACTTAGCGAGGCAGCCGATGCGCACCGATCAATGCTTGCCCGTGAATCAACAGGCAAGATTGCCCTCGATCCTGCGCGGTAATTTGGGCAAATTTTCTACTTTTCCCCTAAAGCCCTAGACTCCTCTCTCTACCATTGCCCCCCTAGCTCAGTCGGTAGAGTGTTTCCATGGTAAGGAAAAGGTCACCGGTTCGATTCCGGTGGGGGGCTCGCAGTAAAGAAGTAAAAATTTAATAAGTACTACATATGTCTGTTTCAACCCTTGGCGGGGTAGCTCAGCTTGGTAGAGCAAGCGGCTCATAATCGCTGTGTCGTGGGTTCAAATCCCGCCTCCGCTACTAGTTCAACCGTGTGAAATACGCACGGATTTCACCAATACACGGTGCTCGGGTAATCTGAGCGCCTGTTACAGCAGCATCTACGAAGGAGTTAAGACCATGGCAAGTAAGAGCGCGGACGTTCGTCCAAAGATCACCATGGCATGCGTGGATTGCAAAGAGCGTAACTACATCACTAAGAAGAACCGCCGCAACGATCCAGACCGCATGGAACTCAAGAAGTTCTGTCCACGTTGCAAGTCTTCAAC
>JBJONB010000012.1:0-24807 GCA_046052045.1 Actinomycetota bacterium
TTTGATCCGATGACCAAGTCAGCGCGGGTAGCGCTCCACTTTACTTTTCCGGTCTTGCGGTCATGCGCCTCAAATAGGTTGGTATCGCCAGCCTTTGGTGCCCACTGATACTTGATATCAAGGATGTTGATAAAGAAATCAGTGCTTAAGACTTCCTTCTTATGGGTCAAGACACCTGTCTTTGATCCATCGTAATTAGCACCCAGAACGCGCAGACCACCAAGGAGCACGACGAGCTCTGGGGGAGTCAGCGATAGAAGAGCGGCCTTATCTACCAAAGGAATTTCAGCAGGACGTGTATCTGCCTTGTTGGCGTAGTTACGGAATCCATCTGCAGATGGTTCAAGAACAGCGAAAGATGCAACATCTGTCTGTTCTTGAGTTGCATCTGTGCGACCTGGTGTAAATGCAACCTTCGCCTTGATGTCATTGTTCTTTGCTGCGAGCTCAACTCCGACGCAACCTGCCAAGACAATGAGATCTGCAAGTGAGACCTTCTTATCTGACTTCTTGTTGAAGTTGGTCTGAATCTTTTCGAGGATAGCAATAACCTTCTTGAGCTCCTTAGGGTTATTTACCTCCCAATTGCGCTGTGGCTCGAGGCGGATACGTGCACCATTTGCTCCGCCGCGCTTATCAGTGCTGCGGAATGATGATGCAGATGCCCATGCTGTTGTCACCATCTGAGCAATCGTTAATTCACTCTTCTCGATGCGCTTCTTCAGAAGATCAATCTCTGCCTTACCAATAACCTTCTTTGGCTTTGCAGGAAGTGGATCTTGCCAAATCAACTGTTCCTTTGGAACAAGTGGACCTAGGTAACGAGCAATTGGTCCCATGTCGCGGTGCGTTAACTTAAACCAGGCACGTGCAAATGCATCAGCAAATGCATCGAGATCTTCGGCAAAACGACGTGAAACCTTTTCATATGCAGGATCCATACGCATTGCTAAATCTGTTGTGAACATAACCGGAGCATGTGTCTTGCCCTTGATATGTGCATCAGGAACAGCCTTTGCAGCAGATTCATCAGTTGGGATCCACTGTGTGGCTCCTGCTGGTGACTTTGTCTGCTTCCATTCGTACTTAAAGAGAGTCTTAAAGTAGGTGTTATCCCACTTCGTTGGAGTTGGAGTCCAAGCACCTTCTAGACCACTAGAGATTGTCTCTGCGCCATTGCCTGCGCCATAAGTGTTCTTCCAGCCAAGACCCATCTCTTCGATTGGCGCAGCTTCAGGTTCTGCTCCTACATACTTTCCAGGATCTGCAGCACCGTGTGCCTTACCAAATGTGTGACCACCTGCAATAAGTGCAACAGTCTCTTCATCATTCATCGCCATGCGCGCAAATGTTTCGCGGATGTCGCGAGCAGAAGCCAGAACATCTGGCTTTCCATCTGGACCTTCAGGGTTTACATAAATCAATCCCATCTGCACTGCTGCAAGTGGATCTTCTAATTTACGATCTCCGCTGTAGCGCTCGTTGGTAAGCCACTCTTGCTCTTTACCCCAGTAAGTCTCATCTGGTTCCCACACATCTGCACGACCGCCACCGAAACCAAATGTCTTAAGCCCCATTGATTCGAGTGCACAGTTACCTGCAAGGATCATGAGATCTGCCCACGATAAACGCTTTCCGTACTTCTGCTTAATTGGCCAAAGAAGTCTGCGCGCCTTATCGAGGTTAACGTTATCCGGCCAGCTATTAAGTGGTGCAAAACGTTGCATACCTGCACCTGCGCCACCGCGACCATCATGTGTGCGATATGTGCCGGCGCTATGCCATGCCATACGAATAAAGAATGGACCGTAATGTCCGTAATCTGCTGGCCACCACTCTTGTGATGTCGTCATCAACTCTTCAATATCTTTCATTACCGCTTTGATATTGAGCTTTGAAAATTCTTCTGCGTAATCAAAGTTCTCGCCCATTGGATCTGACACTGGTGAGTGTTGGCGAAGTACGCCGAGATCAAGATGGTTAGGCCACCAATCAGTGTTGTAGGTGCCTTCCTTATTGAGCTTGCTTCCTGTGTATGGGCACTGTGCTGCAGAAGTCTGACCTGCAGCGCCATTAGTTGAGTATGAAGGAGTTGATTCTTTAGACATGAGGCAAGGTTAATCAACCCAAGGCGATTGCACTATTTGAGTTTGCTACTCGAAGATCTCTACCCCGATAGGAAGGTGGTCACTCACCCCTGTAGGCGCAAAATCCCTCACGGAATATTCACCGAATGCGAGGTCGGGGGTGAGGATGTAATCGAATTGAATCTTGCCACCCCAACTCGGGTAGGTGTTCTGGGTGACCAGCGATTTCCATGAAGATGCCACGATCGGCAGATTCTTTGGCAGATTGAGATCACCTAAGACAATGGCGCGAGTACCTGTTGATTCTGCAATATGTAGCGCCCACTTCTTCACGCGACGTAATTGCGCAAGATTAAATCCTGGAACAAATGAGAGGTGCGTATTAACAATGGTAAATCCATTTTCAAGTACTGCGGCAATTGCAATACGTGGCTCATCCTTTACATAGATGAATCTTGGTCTTCCTTTTCCAGTTTCATCACCAGGAACAACAAGTGGAAGTCCGAGTGGAGAATTTCCTAAGTTAAGACGATGCCAACTAAGAACGGGCACCTTAGATACGATTCCAATTCCATAACACTCGTGCATTAAATCGGCATGAGTAGATAACGAGGTAATTATTTCTGGCTCGGTTGAATTTAATTTTCTCCAGGATTCACCAGGTGTTCCGATAACACTTGGCGCCATCGACCAATCTCGAGCCCCGATACTTTCAGCGATATCTCGCATCTGTGGTCGAGATTGCGAACGTGGCAAGAAGTGATCAACTTCCTGAAAAGCGAATACATCGGATTCAAGGGATTGGATGGCGCGGTTGAGCGAGCTGGCATCAACGCTTGCTTGCGGCGGAATAGCCATTCCATGCAGGAGATTCCACGAGGTGAGGCGCACCCCCACAGACTAGTAACCTGCGTCTATGAGCGCGATTCATCAGCACCCTTCCTCTATAGATCGCGCCGGAGAGCTGCGCACCAATCAAGGCACTCTCGATACTTTGTGGGAAAAAGCAAAGATTCTTCATATCGCTGATGGTCGCATCGCCTCAGTCGATGAGAAACTCACATTCTCTAGTGCACTTCAGATTTCTGCGCTTCTGACATCAGGAACATTCACTGAAGGTTCTCGTTACTTCTTAGGGCTCGACCTCGAAACTCGCACTCCATATTTTGCCTGGGATACACAATGGGTAGGCGAAGTTTCTGATGAGGTGAAGAGCGTTGGTTTCACAACTCTTCGCGAAGTCGGCGCACAGCTTTCACCAATGGAATTTGAACTCTCACTTCATGCAACTGCCATTAGTAATTGGCATCGTGCGCATCCGCGCTGTCCTCGCTGTGGTGGGCCAACTCGTGTCGATCTTGGCGGAGCAGCACGCTTCTGTGATGCAGATCAAAGTCAGCATCACCCTCGCACGGATTCAGCAGTCATCGTTCTGATTAAAGATCGCGATGATCGTATTTTGCTGGGGCATCAACCAGTGTGGCCTGAAGGTCGCTTCTCTACTTTTGCAGGTTTTCTCGAACCAGGTGAAACATTTGAACAATGTGTTTCTCGTGAAGTCTTTGAAGAATCTGGAATCACTGTCAGTGAGATCAAATATCTCGGCTCACAACCTTGGCCCTTTCCTGCAAGCATCATGATTGCATTTGAAGCAGTTACCGATAATCCTGGCGTTGCAAAGGGTGATGGTGAAGAAATTACTGAAGTGAAATGGTTTAGCCGCGCAGAACTTAAAGCTGCCGCAGCTGATGGTTCACTTCTTCTCCCGCCAACTATCTCTGTTGCACGCAAAATGATTGAAGGATGGCTCGGTGAAAGTGCGCAGGGCGGCGAGACGTGGCGGTAATTTCTAGCCATTTAGATGGAGTCATCACATGGCGATAGAAGACGAGATCCTCGCAGCGTTAGATCCTGATCAGCGCGCAGTAGCGCTAGCAACCCGTGGACCCGTCTGCGTAATTGCAGGAGCGGGCACCGGTAAAACTCGCGCGATTACCCACCGCATCGCATATGCAGCAGCTATCGGAACGATGGACCCACAAAAAGTATTGGCACTTACCTTTACTGCGAAAGCAGCTGGTGAAATGCGAGCTCGCCTTCGTTCACTAGGAGTTCCCACTGTTGCAGCACGCACGATCCACTCGGCAGCGTTGAAGCAACTGCTCTACTTCTGGCCATCTGTATTCGGTGGTCGCACACCAGATTTGATGACTACAAAGACCGGATTTCTCACTGAAGCAATCAATCGCGCAGGGCTCAGCGATTCAATCCGCGCCACAAATCGCGAACTCATGCGAGATATCGCATCTGAAATCGAATGGGCAAAAGTTTCACAAGTTGCACCAAGTGATTACGTTGATGAAATCTCTAAGCGCATGCAGAAGCCTCGTGTCCTGCCTGAGCAGATGGTGCAGATTTACACAGCGTACGAATCAGTAAAGAAGCAAGAGCTAGCAATCGATTTTGAAGATGTTCTCTTGCTCTGTGCTGCAATGCTTGAAGAAGAACGCGAAGTCCGCGAACGTGTTCAGGATCAGTACAGATACTTCACTATCGATGAGTATCAGGATGTTTCGCCAGTTCAACAACGCTTGATCAATGCATGGCTCGGAAAACGTAACGATATCTGCGTCGTTGGCGATCCGGCACAAACTATTTACTCATTTGCTGGCGCTACTCCAGTATTTCTCAACACCTTTACCCAGCGCTTTCCTGATGCAGAAGTCATTCGCCTCAGCACTGGTTATCGATCAACTCCTGAAATTACATTTGCTGCTAATGCGCTCTTGCGTTATGGATCTATGGGGCAAGAACTTGTTGCACAGAATGATCACGGCAGTGCGCCTAGCGTTGTCGGCTACTCTGATGAAGCTGCCGAAGTTACTGGCGTGCTTTCGGAAATCACAGCGTTGCTTAGTGCAGGAACTCCGCCACATGAAGTCGCAATCTTGGCCCGCACTAATTCACAGTTGAAGAGCGTTGAACGCGCAATGGTGAAGGTCAACTTGCCATACCAAGTACGAAGTACAGAGCGATTCTTTGATCGTAAAGAGGTTCGTGATTTCTTAGGTGAAGTTCGTAAAGCCTCCGTTATTCCTGCAGAAGGCCAAGGTTGGATCGATGAACTTCGCACACTTGCGCAGCCTTATCTGACTGATGAAGCAATCGATGGAATTGCAGCACTCCTTCATTTAGCGCGCGAACTCGATAGCGATGAGAATTTCACACCAAAGACTCTGCGCGGTTACTTGCGTGAAGTTGAAGATCGCGTGCAGCAGAACAATCCACCAACGATGCCCGTTGTAACCCTTGCAACCTTGCATGCAGCAAAGGGCCTTGAATGGGAACGCGTTTTCTTAATCGGCGCATCCGAAGGTCAGTTACCTGTTTCTGATGCCTCGATTGATGAAGAGCGCCGCCTCTTTTACGTGGGAATCACCCGCGCCAAGGCTGATTTACATATCTCCTATCGCAAGAGCCCCAGCCCATTCCTACGTGAATCCGGGTTACTCACCGGTTCCTAGCTCATCTCTGGCTCTGCCCGCAGTTAATTAGGTTGCCAGAACGATTACCCCTCCCGTACCCTTACTCCATCTACTAGACGAAGGAGTTGAAATGAATTCAGTATTCGCTTCAACAACAGCAGGCGCTCGTGCGTCTGTTCCTTCTGCTGCTCATACAACCTCAACAGCCACAGCTAAGCGCACTCATAAGCGTGCAGCTTGGCCCACAGCAACAAAGTCAGCGTTTTACGCCAACTTTTATGCAGTGGTTGAGGCCACAGGAGCTCTAGTCGAGTAATTCGAACAGAACCCACAAGGGCCTCAAATCCACAAAGGATTTGTAGGTCCTTTTTTATTTCCATACCAACCAAATAGAAACCACATAGATACGAAAGTAAGCAAAAGAGAGAAGAGGTGAGAGCTATGACAGTTCTCTTCAGCGAACTACAGGTACCAGGCTGGGCAGATAGCGGCGAAAAGATTGGCTTGAAGGATGTGACCTTCACATATGACAATGCCAAAGCCTTTACGTTGCCATGCCATTCTGCAGACCCTGAGCTCTTCTACTCAGAGACAGATCAAGGAATTGCAGAGGCTAAGGCGCTCTGTGGCACATGCCCATCACGTAACAAGTGTCTCGATGGCGCGCTTTCACGCCAAGAGCCATGTGGCGTATGGGGCGGCCAATTGATTGAAGATGGCGTCATCATCGAACGTAAACGTCGCGCAGGTCGACCACCACGTCAGGTGATTGCAGCCGCTCGTCTCATCGAGAGCGAGATCTAATAACTCCTGATCGAATTTAGAAAGCACAGCCGCAGAGTGGATGGCGAGTAATCGCCAGCACCTGCGGTTGGGCAACTCTTTGGTAATCCACGATAGTGATTTTTCCAAAGAGTTCAGCGTCTTTCAGTACTTCTCCTTCTGAAAGAGTTGCAGCATCGCAATAGGCAACAACGCTTGATGCAGCAAGGGCAGCAACTGCGTGAGCTGCAATATGAGGATATTCCTGAGTTACTTCAGCGCTCAGAACCCTTTTCGAAATAACTCCACTTTGATCACGTTCTACCAGCTCTGCACATCGAAGACATGGTGTCTTTCCCGGAATTACTATCTGGCCAATTCTTGCGCGACCGCCTTCGGGGTGAGGAATATGTATAAATGTTTGTCCGTAGCTCATCCATAGAGCGAGCTTTTCCGGATCAATATCTCCACAGACAATAACCAGGTCAGGCGTTGATGCTTCATCAAGGTAATTAGCGCTCTTATCAAGTGGAAAGAGCGAGTAATCACGCCTGACATCTTCGCGATTCTTAATAAAAGCAAAGCCATATTGAGCAGAAGTAATTCCATCGACGGCGATATCAAGATCACCAATCTGCGCATTGCGAGCTCCCGGAGCAAAGCGACTCTGGGAAAATCCACTGGCGAGTAGAAGTGAATAGAGAAGAGTGGCAACGCGATTGCTGCCTGAAATTTCAATGAGGAAATTTTGGCGTGCACTCAGTAGTGCGACCCCGCCATCTGTGACATTGGTTCTCCATGTTGTCTGCTCGAGTTCAGGTGCAACTCGATTCTGAAGTTGGATGTATGCCCCGTCACGTTGCGGCTTACTATTTTTTGACGCTCGACCATCAATCTTGGAGATGAATCGGTCGCTAATCGTGATTGATCCCTGCCTTGTATCAAGGAGCGATTGGTGGGCAAGCTCGGTCATCAGGTTATGTATCGCAATCGTTGAGACACCGGAGATGCGAGGGATATCTGCCTCGCTCACACCTTGTGCAAGATGCTCAGCGATGATTTTCTGCTCAGCCGTGTAGATGCGAATTGCTCGCGCTGACGTTCCTAAGAAAAATTCTCCAGGAGTTGTAGTTTCAAAGAGGGATGTGCCGCGCTTGAGTGTTCTCATAGCCGGGCATTCTCCGGCGAGCGCATCTGGTGTTAAGTGAGCACCCTTACTTACTGTGGAAAAAGAAATAACCCCCGCCCATAAGGGCGAGGGTTATAACTACGTATAGTGACGTAAAACTTATTCTGGCTTCTTGCCGAGAATGCGATTTACCTTGGTGCCACACACTGGGCAGATGCCCTGTGCCATGCGACGACCAGAGTCTGAGATCTTTACAGTACCCTCGAAATCACGCTTCTCTTTGCACTTAACGCAGTAAGCGTCACCCTTGTATGTCTCTACCTCTGTCATTTTTGCCTCCGTTCGACCCATGTGCTTGGCGCTCATGTGTACTGGCTGAAACAATACCCCCGCTCACGCTCAAAAGTCGGTTTCTACGCGTGAATTGTGCGTGGAGATTTAGGCAGAGATTGGGCTAGATCTTCTCGAGTTCAACGGGGGCCAAGAGGGCTCGCTCAGCTGCCTCATAGCCATCGAGATAGGCGCTCGCTAGCTCAGAATCCTCGAATCGAGCCAGGACTTCAGTGAATTCAGAGCCATGGTCGAAGTATTGGAGGTGGATCGCCTCATGGAAGAGGACGTAATCCAGGGCGTAGGCGGGGGCGAGCTTGAGGCGGTCAGAGATGCGGATAGAGCGGTCGACGCTCGTACATGAGCCCCAGCGCTCGCGCATCGCCCGCCATGAGACCGAAACAGGGCGCTCGGTGATTTCAGGGGCTAGTTCAGTCAGCAACTGGTCGATTCTGGCGATGAGATCGGCTTCGCCTGGGGTCTTGGACTCCTCTTGGCTGCGAATCTTGGCAATCATCTCGGGGACGATGGCTCGCTCATCGGCTTTGCTCAGGCGGGCTGGAATTGAGATGACGATGCGCCCGCCTTGGCGATAGGCCGAGATGCTCTTTTTGCGACGAGTGGAACGAATAACAAGGATTTCACCCTCATCGACTCCAGGGAGAGTGACTTCTTCAAACTCTCCCGCAAAGTCTCCAGTAGTCATTGAGGAAATGTATTAGATGCAATAAATATTGGAGGAGAAATCAAAGTTTTTGACAGAAAAAAAATTCTGTGTCTTCGCCATTTTCATTTGATTCTGCCCACCATTCGTCGTACTTTTCGCATACGAAGTCCTCGGATAACCGTTTGATATCAGCAAGGGGAAGGCTGATATCAAAATGTGCGCCCGGGGACTTCGCTTTTCTTTTGCCTCAGGTTTTTGCGATTAGAGCAGGCCGCTGAGGTCATCAGGAACCTGCGTCGACGTTAAGAACTTCTCAGGTTCAAGCAACTCTTCCGCACTTGGCAAAATTCCACTCCAGATTTGATCGCGCGCAGCAATATCTTTCGATTCACGCACCTTCTGCCAGAAAGCGCTCGCTTCTCGTGCAAGTTTTGGAGTTACTTCAAGTCCCAAAAGTGTTTTGAAGAGTTGTTGTGATGGCGCATTGGTTGCGCGTTGGCGTCGATACATCTCGCGAAGTTGAGTAAGTGCTGGAAGTCGATCACCTGCAGCCAAAGCTGTTACTTCATCTGCCCAACCATCAACAAGAGCAAGTGCTGTCTCTAACTTTGATAGCGCTGCGCGTTGCGCCGGAGTTTCTTCAGGAGTAAATATTCCATTATTGAGTGCAATAGTGAATGAGTTTTCACCGGATTCAGGGTTGAGTTGTGAAGGGTCAAAGTTCTGCATCGCATCTTCTGCCTGGCGTTGAATAGCTTCCATATCAATATGAATTCCGCGACCATAATCAACTATTGCGCTGCGGATATAAGAAACAATCCAAGGATTATGCTCAAAGAGGCGAGCAATCGCTGCTTCGCGAAGGGCGTGGAATAAGTAGACCTCTGTCTTTGGAATCTCGAGATCAGCGCTCCACTTCTCAATATTTTCAGGGATAAGAAGCGGACGAGCGGGATCAAGAAGTGGCAGACCAACATCATGTGCACCTGTTGCAGTGGCAGAGATGCTGCCAATGGCTTGGCCTAGCTGTGTTGCAATGAGCGAACCAATGAAGGTGCGCAGAAGCCCTGCAATAGTGCCCATCGGTCCTGCCATGGCCTCGCCATTTTCAGGATCGTGCGCCTGTTGCGCCATCGCTTCATCGAGCAGAGTTGAAATTGCAGCAGTTAGACCAGTTGCAAGCGGCTCCATAGTTGCCTGCCAACCTTTGAGGGTTTCATCAACCCAATCAAGTCGGCTGACGGAGCGGTGAGATGTGTTGCCAGTTGTTGCTGGAAAGACTGTTGCTTCATTGAGCCAGAGGTCGGCAATCTCAAAAGCGTTATCGACAACGGTGACATCTTTTGTTCCGATGGGTTGTGAACCTTGTGCTTGCACAAACTTCTTTGCAGTATCGCGAACTACAGTGGGAGGCAGCGCTTCTTGACCACCTTGAGCAAAGGCAGCAAACGGATTTACAAAACCGGCTGGATTAATTCCTAGCTGTTCAAATTGTTTCTGAATCTGCTCTTGCATCTGTCGCATCATCGCGTTTAAGTCTTCTGACTTACCATTTTCTTCATCGCCATCGTCAGGCGTGAATCCAAAAGGTGTCATCAAGATCTCCTTTAAGCGCGAAGGCCCTAGTGGCCAGATTGATTCTATCGAGAGCAAGTATCGACAGTCGTATCTAAGGTATGTAACAAGTGGAGTGGGCACTTTCTTCCCGAAAGCACTAGGATTTTTACATGTCCCCGATTAGTTCAGCCGCCGGAACCAGCGCATTTGCTGCCCTTATTTGGTGGGTAGTCCCAGCAGCTGGCCTCTTTGGCGCAATTGGATATGTAATCTGGGTGTCTAAATTTAAATCAAAGTTTGAATCTGAGACTTCACGATCCGTTGGACAGTTCCAGAGATTCCAAGAATCTTTCCGCGAACAGCCAATCCAGGAAGAAATTCCTCCCACCACATCTTCACTTCCTGAAGATCAGATTCGTTAACTCATTCGGCAAGTGGCTCGTTCAGTGCGCTTCTCCCATACGCCTCGCGCCATCAAAGCTTTCTTTATAGCCCTCTTCCTACTTCCACTTGTCCTTCCGGTTAACTTCGCAGTTATTCAACCGGGTGAGGGAACGCCGCTATTTCCTAAGGTACTCACTGTCGATAAGAAGGTGGCGACTACCTATAAGCCAGATGGTCAGATTTATCTTCTCTCCATCTGGGTTTCAAACCCTGATGCAAAGATTCTTGGAGCAGAAGTACTCACTTGTTGGGCTCGCGCAGATTGTGTCGTCTTTCCTCGCTCGGTTATTTATAAGCGCAACACAACATCAAAGGCTGAAGAGAAGAAAGCAAAGATTGAGATGGAAGATTCTCAAAGTGATGCACTTCTTGCAACGAAGGCGCTACTCAAGAAAGAGTTTCCGGGCGTTGATACTTCAAAGCTCACAGATCGCGCCATAAAAGTTTCACTCCCAAATGTAGGTGGCCCAAGTGGGGGACTTATCTTCTCTCTTGCTTTGATTGAGCTACTAACCCCTGAAGATATTTTGCAGGGACGCAAAGTTGCCGGTTCTGGCACCATTTCACCCATTGGAAAAGTCGGTGCAATCGGGGGAATTTCGGAGAAAATTATCGCGGCTAAAAAGGCTGGGGCGAGCATTCTCTTCGCCGCCCGCGAAAACTGCGATGAAATCCCAGGTGATGTGAGCGGAATTGCCGTCGTAGCAGTTGCAAGCCTTGATGAAGCTCTCACTTTCCTCCGAGAGCCGTCTCACTCCAATTTTCGAGGTCTCAGCGGTTGCACTAACCTAGGAGCATGAATAGAAATCGCAGCCCATTTGTTATAACTGCAGCAATCCTCGTTGCTTTAGGTGCACTTGTTACCTATTTCAGCGGTTATTACGTCGACTGGCTCTGGTTCCAATCTGTTGATTTCACAGATGTTTGGACAACTGTTCTTGCAACAAAGATTCAACTCTTCCTCGTCGTAGGAATCATTACTTCTCTCATCATCTCTCTCAATATCTATCTCGCCTTTAAGCGACGCCCTCTTTATGTACCTGTCAGCATCGAAGTCAGCGGACTTGAAAGATTGCGCGCACAAATCGAACCAATTCGCACTTGGGTTTTCATCGGTGTTGTTGTAGCTATCACTTACTTTGCTGGCACATCTGGAATGGTCTTCTGGCGCGAATGGTTGCTCTTTAGAAATGCAACAGAGTTCGGCGTGACCGATCCGCAATTTGGATTAGATATCTCATTCTTCGCATTCCGACTTCCGATGTGGCAGGCAATTATCGGTTGGGCAATCTCAACTCTCGTCCTAGCCGCCCTTGCTTCTGCCTTTGTTCATTACATGTATGGCGGAATTCGCACCAACGTACAGACCGATCGCACAACAGTCGCGGCTCGCGTTCAGATTTCAATCCTGCTCGGACTCATTGTGCTTCTCAAGGCTGTCGCATATTGGTTCGACCGTTATGCACTAGCTCTCAAAGAGAGCAAGTTGATTACAGGTCCTACATATACCGATGTCAATGCAGTACTTCCTGCGAAGGCAATCCTTTCTGCGATTGCAGTTGTCTGCGCAATTCTTTTCTTTGCAAATATCGTGCGTCGTTCTTGGTTGCTTCCTGCAGCCGGAACAGCGCTCCTCGTGGTCTCTTCAGTTCTTATCGCTGGAATCTACCCAGCAGCTATCCAGCAATTCCAGGTAAAGCCATCTGAATCATCAAAGGAAGCGCCATTTATTCAGCGCAATATTGATGCCACCCGAGCTGCCTATGACCTCAACCAGGTCGAGATGCAGGATTACAACGCAACCCTTTCAACGAGTGCAGGACAGCTTGCAAAGGATGCAGCGACTATTGCAAATATTCGCTTGATGGATCCAAACGTTCTTTCAGCAACTTTCCGTCAGCTTCAGCAGATCAAGCCTTATTACACATTCCCAGAATCACTCGATGTTGACCGTTACACAGTTAACGGAGTCTCTCGTGATGCTGTCGTGGCTGTTCGTGAATTGAATATCGATGGAAACCCAAGCCGTAACTGGATTAATGACCACCTTGTCTACACACACGGTTTCGGTTTTGTTGCTGCATATGGCAACACAGTCGATGCTGATGGAAAGCCAAACTTTATTGTGGGAGATCTTCCACCAACTAAGGGTCTCGGCGGATTCCAGCCACGTGTTTACTTCGGTGAAAATGTTCCGGATTACTCAATCATTGGTGGAAAGAAGACAAACTCACCTGTCGAATTCGACTATCCAGATGATGCATCTGCAAATGGTCAGAAGAACTACACCTACACAGGTAACGGTGGAGTCCCTGTCGGAAGCCTTCTCAATAAGTTGATCTTCGCTGTGAAGTACGGAGAGCAGCGCATCCTTCTCTCAAACCTCATCAACGAAGATTCAAAGATTCTCTTCAACCGTTCACCACGTGAGCGCGTTGCCAAGGTTGCTCCATGGCTAACTCTTGATGGAGATCCATATCCAGCCGTTGTCGATGGCAAGATCACATGGATTATTGATGGATACACAACAAGTGCTGGATATCCATATTCACAATCAACTTCACTTGCAACAGCGACAAATGACGCGCTAACTTCAAATTCAGCATCAATTACCGCGCAAGCTAATCGAACTGTTAACTACATTCGTAACTCTGTAAAGGCAACAGTTGATGCATATGACGGAACAGTGACCTTGTATCAGTGGGATACCAAGGATCCCGTTCTTAAGACTTGGATGAAGGCCTTCCCTAACTCTGTGAAGCCAAAATCAACTATCTCGAAGGGTCTGCTCGAGCACATCCGCTTCCCTGAAGATATGTTCCGAGTTCAGCGCGATATCTTGAGTTCATATCACGTCAAGAGCGCAGCAGCGTTCTACGGCGGACAAGATTTCTGGCGCGTACCTCGTGACCCATCAACATTCGGAGCTAACGCTGGTGCGCAACCTCCGTATTACATGACAGTGCAGATGCCAGGATCAGCAAAACCTGCCTTCTCATTGACAACACCATTTGTGCCTCGCGGTGGACGTGAAAACCTTTCAGCATTTGCTGCAGTGAACTCCAATGCAGGTCCTGACTACGGCAAGATCACTGTGTTGCAACTTCCACGAAGCACCAACATTGCTGGTCCTTCACAGGTTGCATCTAACTTTGAAGCGAAGCCAGAAGTTGCAAATGCACTCTCGCTCCTGCGCCAAGGTGGTTCAGATGTAGTGCTCGGTAACTTGCTTACACTTCCAGTAGGAAATGGTCTGCTCTATGTGCAGCCAGTTTATGTTCGTGCAACCGGCAACTCATCTGCCTATCCATTGCTGCAGAAAGTTCTTGTCTCATTCGGAGATGTAATCGGATTCGATAGTTCACTCAAGGGTGCACTTGATCAAGTATTCGGTGGAAACTCCGGAACAAATGCATCTACTTCATCACCAACTACATCAAATAGTTCTGCAGATCTTGCAAGTGCGCTACAAAGTGCAAAGCAAGCAATTGCTGATGGACAAGCTGCACTTGCAAAGGGAGATTTCGCTGCATACGGTCGAGCACAAGACCGTTTGAAGGCAGCTATCGCTGCTGCGATTTCTGCGCAGTCACGTAAGTAATCTCTTCTCGCACAGATATTTATGCGATTTGGTGGAAGTACCCACCTCGTCGTAGACTGACACTTCCGACGCGGGGTGGAGCAGCTCGGTAGCTCGCTGGGCTCATAACCCAGAGGTCGTAGGTTCAAATCCTGCCCCCGCTACCAATATAAGTAAATGTAGGTAAAGGCGCTGATTTCAGCGCCTTTACTTATTTTCCAAGCGCGCGAGATACCCTAAAGCGTGGCCAACTCAGTCAAAGTAAGTAAGCGAGCCGGATACGCACTCCATGTCATGACAGCAAGCGGAGCCGTTGCCGGCCTGCTCGCTCTCCAAGCGGTAATTGATAACAATATTCGTGGCGCTCTGATCTGGTTAGTTGTCTGCCAAGTTCTCGATGGACTCGATGGTCCTATTGCGCGCAGAATCGATGTTGTTATTCATGCTCCTCGCGTTGATGGATACGTTCTCGATCTCATCGTTGATTACCTAACGTGCGTAGTTGTGCCAGTGGCTCTGTTAGTTCGCCTTGAGTTACTTCCTAGCGAATTCCAAACGTTGATAGCTGGGCTCATTCTTTTAATGTCGGCGCTCTGGTTTGCTCGCACCGATATTGAGACAGAAGATCATTGGTTTAATGGTTTCCCAGCTGTCTGGAACTTAGCTGTTCCTACATACCTGGTTCTCGATCTCTCGGAGAACACTGTGGCCATTGTGACCCTCATTCTCTGCTTCTCACAGCTGACGATGTTGAAGTTCCCACATATAGTCCGAGTCTCAACACTTCGTTTCATTACCTTGCCATTTGGAACGCTCTATATTGCAACGCTCTTCTATCTCTCATGGAGCTATTCAAACGTGAGCGGAATCAAGGATTCCATGGTCTCTGAAATGATCATGATTCTCTTCCCAATTTACATCGCAGCTATTTCGCTATGGAGAACTATGCAGAGCGATCCTGAAGAGAGTGCTGAAGTTAACTAAGTAATTACTTGATACGTAGTTATTTGATACGTAGGGAATTAGTTACAACGAAGAGACTGCTCAGCGCCATCGCCGCCGCCGCGTACATAGGAGAAGCAAGGCCAGCCGCAGCAATTGGAAGACCAAGCGCGTTATAGGCAAAGGCCCAACCTAGATTTACCTTGATGGTGCGAAGTGTGCGTCGTGACAGCGCGAGAGCCTCGATAACACCCATCAATTGTGGACGCATTAAGGTGATATCTGCCGTTGCAATTGCGGTATCGGTTCCTGTTCCCATAGCAATACTTAAATCTGATTGCGCAAGTGCTGCAGCATCATTGATTCCATCACCGACCATCATGACGTGATGGCCTGCTGATTGCAGTTCAACAATCTTTGCCAACTTCGCTTCCGGCGTAGCAGTTGCAATGATGCGATCTGAAGCGATGCCAACAGCTGATGCAATCTTCGCCGCGCTCTCTGCATTGTCACCTGTCAGCAACCAGGTCTCGATGCCACGTTCATGTAAAGCAGCGATCGTTGCAGGCGCATCTGCCTTGATGACATCACCAGTTGCAAAGACGGCGATGGCAACGCCATCCCAGGCCAAAACCGATACCGCGCGAGATTGTGATTCACCTTCTGCAATAGCTCGAAGAATCTCTGCATCAAAGGGAGTTGAACTGTGAGCCACTGATGCAGGTGAACCAATAATGACAACTGGTGCTTTATCTCCGATTGCAACGCGGCCAGCGGTTCCAATACCCGGTGTCTCAGTGAATTCTGTAACTGGAATCTGCTGAGCACCTTGCGAAATACAGAAGTTCGCAATTGCGTGGGCAACTGGGTGGTTACTCTGACTTTCAAGTGCTAAAGCGGAGGAGAGAATGTTTCTCTCATTTGATAATTGCACGAAATCTCGTCCAAGCACCTTCTGCGCAGATGTTGGGATAGCAACATCAAGAACCTTCATCGCGCCATCAGTCAGCGTTCCGGTCTTATCAAGTACTACGACATCGATAGAACGTGATGCTTCGAGAACTCGAGGATGGCGAATAACAATTCCGCGAAGAGCCCCGCGACCTGAAGCTACGAGAAGTGCGACCGGAGTTGCCAGCCCAAGAGCACATGGACAAGCAATAACGAGGACGGTGATTGCAGTAGAGATCGAATAGGTGAGCGATTTATCGCCAAAGTAGTACCAAGCTTCAAATGTGGCAATCGCTAAAACCGTTACAACGGGTACGAAAATTGAAGCGACTTTATCGGCCAGTGCCTGAATAGGTGCCTTACTTCCCTGCGCGGTAACCACCATCGCAGTGATGCGAGCAAGTTCTGTATCGCTACCAATGCGTGTGGCACGCACGATAATTCGACCATTGTTATTGAGCGCAGAGCCAATTACCAAAGAACCTGGTGAGACTTCTACAGCCTTCGATTCTCCAGTAACAAGTGAATTATCAACCGAGCTTTGCCCTGAAATTACGATGCCATCAGTTGCAATGCGCGCACCCGGCTTTACTACAAATTGATCTCCAACAATGAGATGTGAAATAGGAATGATTACTTCAGTGCCGTTGCGAATAACAGCAACTTCTTTCTCACCGAGCGCCAGAAGTGTTGAAAGGGCACTGCTTGCACTCTTCTTAGCTCGGGCTTCAAGGTATCGACCAAGGATCACGAAGAGAAGAACGCCCGCCGCTACTTCGGTATAGACATCCCCCTCTTGAGTGTAGGTCGCATAGATGGACCAGATATATGCCGTTAGTGATCCCAGTGAGACCAAGGTATCCATTGTGGGATGCAAGATATTTCGAATAGCAGCACGATGGATAGGAAAGGCAACAAAGAGAATAAGTGGAGCAGTGAGTGCAATAACCAACCACGATGCAAATGAATGCATCGCATGTGGTGGAAGTGGAATTGAGTAATCGTTAAAAAGCGCAATCAACCAATCGTTGATCGGCTGATGCCAGCTCATCACCATAGAGATTGCAATAGATGGCACCGCAAGAAGCGTTGCAAAGAAGAGTGCGCGTGCTGCGCCTTTGCGATGTAGTGCAGGGCTTGCTCCATCAGATAAAAGCGTTGCTCCGTATCCTGCGGCCTTGATCTTCGTAATCACTAGTTCCGCAGATAAGTCAGCTGGAGCAAGAACATGAACAGTCTCTGATGCAAAGTTAACGGATGCAGATACGCCTTCTATCTCATTGAGCGCTCGTTCAATACTGTTGACGCAGGAAGAACAAGTCATACCCGTTACTGCAAAAGTTTGTGCAAGTAGTGTCATGGCTAGCTCGAAACCTTGAGCGCGCTCACCACATAATCGTGGAGCGCTGCATTCGTTGACAATCCATTTCCACCAAGGGATCCATCAACACCATCTAGGTTGGTGAAGCGCCCGCCTGCTTCTCGCACAATAATGTCGAGAGCGGCCATATCCCAGAGAGCAAGTGATGGTTCGACAGCGACTTCGACTGCGCCTTCTGCAACCAACATATGTGACCAGAAATCACCATGCGCGCGAGTACGCCAAGCGCTCTTCATGAGGTTATTAAAGGGCTCAAGGCGGTCGCCCCAGCCAATGAAATCTGAGTGCGAGATTGATGCATCTTCAATCGATGAAACTGCGGAGACGCTAATCTTCTTAGGAACTTCTTTATTTACGATGACAAATGCCCCGCCACCTTCAAAGGCATACCAGCGGCGGAAGAGAGCGGGAGCGCTTACGACGCCAACAACAACTTTCTCAACGCCGTCAGCATCTCTCTCCATCAAACCAATAAGAGTTGCCCACGTTGGAACTCCGCGTAAGAAGTTCTTTGTGCCATCAATCGGATCGATGACCCAGTAACGGTTCTTCTCTGTTCCTTGCGTTCCGAACTCTTCTCCAACAATTCCATCGTCAGGGCGATGGGCGTGCAGCAGCGCGCGGATTGCATCTTCTGCAGATTTATCGGCATCAGTAACAGGTGTGTTATCTGGCTTTGTTGTGACTGTGAGATCGAGAGCTTGATATCGAGAGAGAGTTATTGCATCTGCCGCATCAGCTAATCGGTGGGCGAGTGCGAGGTCTTCACCGCGTCGCGTGCTCATAGTGCGAGTCTAACGCTCCCGAGCAATTACTCGTCGGTGAGCGGCTTCACTTCCAAGAGAGAGCGCAAACTGGTGACTCTGATGAGGCGTTCATCATGCAAGGCGGCATCTGAGTCAATCCACGGATTGAGAGCGCAGGATGCTTCGTGATGAGAACAGTTCGGCATACATGTTTGAGCGACTTGATAGATATCGGGAAATGATTCGATGATGCGCTCTTTATTGAGGTGAGCAAGGCCAAATGCGCGAATTCCAGGGGTATCAATAATCCAGCCACCATTGACGAGCGGCAGAGCAATCGCGCTCGATGAAGTGTGGCGACCGCGCCCGGTTACATCGTTTACATCTCCGGTCACTCGATCTGCTTCAGGAACAAGATCATTGATGAGAGTTGATTTACCAACACCTGAGTGGCCAACGAGAACAGAGATTTTTTCATCGAGAATTTCTAGGATTCCAGCGACATCTTTTGCGCGAGCTTCACTCTTTGAGGATGTAGTAATGATGTCGACACCGAGGGCTGCATATTCTTTGATGAAATCTGGCACAGGAGAGACATCTACCTTGGTCACCACAATGATCGGTTTGATCGATTCGTGGAATGCACTTACCAAGAAGCGATCAATAAGACCACGACGAGGTTCAGGGTTTGCAGACGCTACGACAATAAGCAGCTGATCAATATTTGCAACGATGGTTCGCTCTACTTGGGCTGCATCATCGACTGTGCGACTTAGCGAGTTTGTTCGCTCATTTACAGTGACGATGCGAGCAAGAGTTCCTTCTTTTCCTGTTACATCTCCAACAATTTCAACGAGATCACCGACCACAACTGATTTAGGGCCAAGTTCGCGCGCCTTCATTGCAGTAATAACAACGCCATCATCGGTAACGCAAGTTGTGCGCCCACGATCTACAGTTGTGACAAATGCAGTGATGGAGTCAGAGTGAGAAGGTCGATCTTTGGTACGTCTACGCGTTGTGCGAGATGGTCGGATACGTGCATCCGATTCGTCGTATTCGCGTGGACTCATAGAACCAAACTATTCCAGAGCCCTGGGAAATCAGTCAGGGTCTTACGTGTTGTAGCGACATTTTCAACGAGAACATCAGGCACGACTAAGCCGATTACGGCTCCTGCTGTAGCAAGGCGATGGTCTTCATATGTATGGAAAGTTCCACCATGTAAAGGTGCAGGGGTGATGTGAAGAGCTGTCTCTTCTTCCACCACGTTGCCACCAAGTGAGTTAATTTCGCGGGTAAGAGCAGCCAAGCGATCTGTCTCATGTAGACGTAGATGGCCGATGCCGCGTAGGTGCGAAGGTGAATCTGCGAGAGCTGCAAGGGCTGCAATAGATGGAGTGAGCTCGCCAACATCATGGAGATCAATATCAATTCCATGAATTGCATCGCCGCCGGTAAGAGTTAAGCCATCGGCAGTAAATTCAACGCGAGCACCCATCTGAGTGAAGATTTCGCGCAGTTGATCACCAGGTTGAGTGGTGCTCTTTGGCCAATCTGCGATGGTGATGCTTCCACCGCAGACCATAGCGATTGATAAGAATGGTGAAGCATTCGATAGATCGGGTTCAATCACGAGATCTTGTCCGCGAAGTGTGCCTGGTTCAACTCTCCAGGATTCTGCCTTCTTATTAACATGAACAGTTGCACCGAAGTCGCGGAGCATCTGCACAGTCATATCGATATGCGGCATTGATGGAAGTGAACCACCGCGATGTTGCGCAGTAATTCCGTTGGTCATACTTGGTGCAACAAGCAAAAGTGCAGATAAGAATTGGCTTGATGCGCTTGCATCGATTGTCAGTTCGCCGCCAGGAATAGAGCCATTTGCTTTGATGACCATGGGAAGTGAGTAGCGACCCTCATGTTCAATCTCAATGCCAAGTTCTTCAAGTGCTTTTATGACTGGGCCTAGTGGTCGTTCGTAAGAACGAGGGTCACCATCGAAAGAGATATCACCTTGCGCAAGGGCTGCAAGTGGTGGAAGAAAGCGCATAACCGTTCCAGCATTTCCGACATCGACCTTTGCTGGTCCTCGTAGCGGCGCCGGAGTAACTGTCCAAGCATCGTCATTGCCAGTAATTGCAACGCCCATTGCTTGAAGGCCTGCGGACATTAATTCAGAGTCACGCGAGATAAGTGGACGACGAAGTGTGGATGGTGAATCAGCTTGAGCTGCAAGGATTAGAGCTCGGTTTGTTACCGACTTTGAACCCGGGATAGTGACACGTGAGGAAACTGGCTTTCGTCCGCGAAAGGGCGCGGGCCAGAGTTCATGTGCTGTCATGCGTTAAGTCTAACGGCTCGAACAGCGCCTAAGATTCGTAATATGTGCGGTAGATATGCCCAGACTCTTGGCGCTGAAGAGATAGTAGAGCGCTTTGAATTAGCGGGCTCGACTCTCGATCAATCACTGCCGCTCAATTGGAATATCGCACCCACCAACGATATTTACATCATCCGCAATGAATCTGATTCTCGCATTCTTGATTCTGCATCATGGGGGATTATCGCGCCATGGCAGAAATCATTTGCCGATGCACGCGCTTCTCAGTCTCACGCCATCAATGCGCGCAGTGAATCAATTCACGAGAAGCCAACATTTCGTCACGCCTTTCGAACTTCGCGTTGCTTGATTCCTGCAACTGGTTATTACGAATGGGCGACTTCACTAGGCAAGTACGCACCGAAGCAACCGTTCTATATTTCCCGCGAAGATGGAGAACAACTTTCTATCGCTGGAATTTGGAGTTCATGGCAGAGCGAAAAGGGAGAAGTAATTCAGAGCGCTGCAATTATTACTCGCGAAGCAGTTGGCGAACTTGCAACGATTCACAGTCGCATGCCGGTCTTCATGCCGATTGAACGGTGGAACGATTGGCTCGACCCACAATCGCGCGACATCAACCGTTTGATTAATATGATGAATATTCCCGAACCGGATGCCGGCCTGATGGCTCAACCCGTTGCTTCGAGAGTCAACGTAGTAGCAAACAACGGCCCTGAACTAATTATTCCCATTGAGCTCGGAGCGCCAGAGACCCTCTTTTGATATAGCCTAGGCGTAATGACATCGAAAGATTTGGTACTAGAAAGCGCTGCCGATCGCACCATTCGGTTCGAGCGCGATGCTCTGGTGTTCACAAATCAGTTATATGCAGCAGCACTTCGTTATACAAAGAACCCTGAAGATGCGCGCGATCTTGTTCAAGATACTTACCTCAAGGCATTTGCTTCATTCCATCAATTTGAAGAAGGCACCAACTTACGTGCTTGGCTCTACCGAGTACTCACAACTACATTTATCAACACCTATCGCAAAGGCCAGCGCCAACCACAGATTGCCAATAATGAACTCGAAGATTGGCAAGTAGCAGAAGCGCAATCACATACAAGTGATCTCGGAAAGTCTGCAGAACAAGAAGCACTTGAGAACCTTCCTGATAGCGATATCAAACGTGCACTGCATGAAATTCCTGAAGAGTTCCGCATCGTTGTCTATCTCGCAGATGTCGAAGGCTTTTCCTATAAAGAGATTGCAGAGATTGTCGGCGCACCAGCTGGAACTGTCATGTCGCGTCTTCACCGCGGACGTAAACAGCTTCGCGAAAAACTTGCCTCTTATGCAAAGGAGCTCGGTTACACAACCGATGCCCCAGCTCCTAAATCTCCCCAATCAAAGAAGAAGGGAGGCGCAGAATGAGTTACATCGAAATTCAATGCGGTGATGTTTTGGCATCGGTCGTGTTTATTATTGAAGGCGAGCTACAAGAGATTCCTCAAGCTGCCGCGATCCAATCTCACCTCGTTACATGTGCCCCATGTTCTGCTGAACTTGAGCATGAACGTTTGATGCAGCAGATGTTGCAAGATGTCCTCAAGCGCACCTGCGATGAGCAAGCACCTGAAGATCTCCACCAAAGCATTCACCGCCAACTGCGCGCACAGATGGCAGGCGCAGGCGCCACAGAGGTTGTCACTCAATTCAGCATGACTGAGATTTCAATTGAGATTGATGAATTCGGAAATGTGGAGCATCGAGAAATTCAGATCGAGCAGACCCACATCCAGCACTTTATCGACGACGAGGACTAATCTCCTTCGTATGAAACCTGCAGAAGAGGTATTGGGAGCCGTTGGCTTCTCTGTCCTCTCAGTTCGCCCCGGCGATACCTGCGTCACTATGGGCGTCTCAGATCTTCCTGTTGTTGCACCATCTATCTATCTCTCACTGATGGAGAGCGCATGTGTTGCAGCGTTATCTGAATACCTAGATGTTGGTGAGACTACTTTTCTCACTCATTCATCTCTAGAAATTGTCGGTTCTGCAACAGCTGGCGTTGAAATCCGCGCCAATGCGCGTGTTATTAATATTGAAGGGCGCGAGCTCACCTTTGAGTGCGAGGTCTATGACGGCGAACGTCACCTGGCACAAGCAGAAATAAGAAGAGCGACTGTCGAGCGATTATCTTTCCTCGCTCGTACAGCCGCTCAATCTTTAATCAACTAAAACTAAGCCTTCTTTGTCTCCCAGAAGATCGCTGCAATCTCATCGATCTTTGCGATCAATGAATCTGCAACTGCAACATCTTGAGTTCCCTTTGTTCCTGCAGCTCCTGCAAGCTTTGTCGCCTCGTTGAAGAGTGAGTGCAACTGTGGGTACTTCTCAAAGTGTGGAGCTTTGAAGTAATCAGTCCAGAGTACCCAGAGGTGCTCTTTAACTTGATGTGAACGCTCTTCCTTAATTGCAACAGAGCGTGAACGGAAATCTGCATCTGGGTTAGCTGCATACTTTTCCATGCAAGCCTTCACTGAGAGTGCTTCGATCTTTGCCTGAGCAGGATCGTAGACACCACATGGAAGGTCGCAGTGTGCGTGGACAGTAATTTTTGGTGTAAGAATATTTCTCATAAGCGCGAGAGTACTCGAAGCCTTAGAATCTCGCCATGGCAAAGCATGCATCGATGATTATTGAAGGCGATTCGATGGAGCCTACCTATAGCGCCGGCGATTGGTTGATGGGGCGTTGGGCTAAGTACAAAGTCACAGGCCTTAACCGCATCAAAGTCGGTGATGTTGTCGTGATAGAACGCGATGAACAGCCCGGAATCTTCTATGTAAAGCGCATCTCAGAAATCCGCTCACTTAAGGGAGAAGCTCCAGCTGTCTATCTCTTGAGCGATAACACAGCGGGCACTGATTCACGCACCTGGGGTTGGATTCCTGTCACTGCAGTGCGCGCAAAGATTCAATTCCGCATGAAGAGACATCGCGGAATGAAAAGATCTAAAGGCTAGCGAGCTTCTCTTTCACTGCAATCACAGATGGATTGGTCAGTGCAACACCATCTGAGAAGAGAAGAGTTGGAACAACGCGGTTTCCGCCATTTACCTCTTCAACGAAAGATGCATAGTTCATCTCTTGCTCAACGTTGATTTCGCGAAAAGTAATTCCATTTTCGTTGAGCTGACTCTTGAGTCTCTTGCAATATCCACACCAATCGGTGCTGAACATAACGAACTCTTGTCCCGATAAACCAAGTTCTTGCACTGGAGTTGTCATCGTGTGAATGCCTCGACCATTAACGCCTTTGCCTCATCCTCGTGCAAGTGGTGGTTACCAGTTGCAGGAGATGCAGATGCGCGACGAGAGATGCGGCGAAGAACGCGACCATCAACAGATGTTCCACCGATTGCCTCGGTTGTGCTGAGTGCAACGTGTGGCCATGCGCCTTGGTTTGCAGGTTCATCTTGTACCCAGAGCAAGTTAGCGTTTGGATGCTTCTTCGCTTCAACTTCCATCTGTGCAACTGGAAGTGGATAGAGACGCTCAACGCGAACGATTGCTGTGCTGCTGTCATTGAGACGGTTACGTTCTGCGACGAGGTCGTGATAAATCTTTCCTGAGCAGAAGATCAAGCGAGATGCGTTATTCACGGTTGAATCACCGATGACAGGAAGGAATGTTCCTGAAGTGAAGTCGCTGATTGATGATGCCGCAGCCTTAAGACGCAACATCGACTTCGGTGTGAAAACAACCATCGGACGACGCTTTGGATTTGCTGCGTGGAAGCGCAGCAAATGGAAGTACGAAGCTGGAGTAGATGGCTGTGCGACAGTCATATTCTTCTCAGCGCAGAGAGCCAGGAAGCGCTCAATACGTGCAGATGAGTGATCTGGGCCTTGGCCTTCGTATCCATGTGGAAGCAAGAGCACTACAGATGAACGCTCGCCCCACTTCTGAAGCGCTGATGAAACGAATTCATCGATGATTGTCTGCGCACCGTTTGCGAAGTCTCCGAACTGACCTTCCCATAGTACGAGCGCTTCATCGCGGACAACTGAGTATCCGTATTCAAAGCCCATCGCTGCATATTCGCTGAGCAATGAGTCGATGACGAAGAATTGATTTGCATCAGAGATGAGCGAACGAAGTGGTGTCCACTCGCTGCCATTCTCCTTATCGATGATCACTGCGTGGCGGTTAGAGAATGTTCCGCGACGTGAATCTTGTCCTGCCAAGCGAATTGGTCGGCCTTCCTTAAGAAGTGAACCAAATGCAAGCATTTCACCAGTTGACCAGTCGATAGTGCCATCGTTAATTGACTCTGCACGCTTTTGAAGCTGTGGCAGAAGCTTTGGATGGACGTTAAATCCTTCAGGAATCGCAGTCTGTGTAGCTGCAAT
>JBJONB010000013.1:0-22679 GCA_046052045.1 Actinomycetota bacterium
TCTCTGGAGAGATTGGCTCATGTACTTCCACAAATTCACCACTAGGCATACGAACGAGTCGACCTGTTTCGCGGCCATGAAGGACGAGATCACGATCTGCACGCTGTAGCGATAGGCAGAGACGCTTTGTGACTACGAAAGCGATAGGTGGAAGAACAATGACACCGATTCGCGAGAACCACATCATCTGATTAATTGTCAGATCAAAGGTCGTTGCAATGATGTCGTTTCCACCGTTAAGTAGAGAGACCAAGGTGAATGTCAGCGCCATTGCACCAATCGCTGTTCGGTTCGGTGCATTACGTGGGCGATCGAGGAGATGGTGCTCGCGCTTATCTCCAGTAGCCCAGCTCTCGATAAATGGATAGAGAGCAAGTCCGGTAAACATAATTCCTGGCAAGATCAAACCTGGAATCAAAATGTTCCATGAAATCGTGTAACCAAAGGCATGAGTTTCAAGTGGGGGAGCCATACGAACAAGTCCGTCAAGCCATCCCATATACCAATCGGGTTGCGAACCAGCTGAAATTTGTCCAGGTGTATACGGACCATAAAGCCAGATGGGGTTAATCGAAGCAACCGCCCCAAGGAACGCAGTAACACCAAAGACGATAAAGAAGAATCCGCCAGCCTTAGCCATGTAGACAGGCATCAATGGATAGCCAACAACATTCTTCTCTGTGCGACCAGGACCTGGGAACTGAGTGTGCTTCTGGTACCAGACCAACATCAAGTGCACTGTGATCAGTGCAAGGAAGATGCCCGGCAATAAGAGAACGTGAACAGTGTAGATTCGTGGAATAAAAGCTTCACCTGGGAAGGCTCCGCCAAATGCGAAGAATGCCAAGTAAGAACCAACTACAGGAAGCGCCTGAATAATTGCTTCTGCGATGCGGATACCGGTTCCTGAGAGAAGATCATCAGGAAGTGAGTAACCCAAGAATCCTTCGACGATTCCGAGAGTAAGAAGTCCGACGCCGATGATCCAGTTAAATTCACGTGGCTTACGGAAAGCGCCAGTGAAGTAAACGCGAAGAAGGTGGACAACGATTCCCACCATAAAGATCAAAGCAGCCCAGTGGTGGATCTGACGCATCAGAAGACCACCGCGAACCTCGAATGAGATATCGAGAGTCGATGCGTATGCCGCAGACATCTCGAGGCCCTTCAGTGGTTCGTAAGAACCGTCATAGACAACTTCCTTCATGGAAGGGTCGAACCAGAAGGTAAGAAACGTTCCAGAGAGAAGGAGGATGACGAATGAGTAGAGGCAAATTTCGCCAAGTAAGAATGACCAGTGATCAGGGAAGACCTTGGTGAGGTTCTTCTTCATCCATTTTGCAGCACCAGTGCGATCGTCTACATATCCTGCGACGTTACCGGCGATTCGTTCGCGTGCTGTCATGATGAGCGCTCCCAGAAGCTAGGTCCAACAGGTTCATTAAATGGTGCTTGAGCTACTAGGTAGCCATCAGCATCAACGGTGATAGCCAATTGTGGCAGAGGTCGCGCTGCGGGGCCAAAGATAACTTTTGCAGCTCGCGTGACATCGAAGGTTGATTGGTGGCATGGGCAGAGCAGATGTTTGGTCTGCTGCTCGTAGAGAGCAACAGCGCAGCCCATGTGAGAACAGATCTTTGAGAATGCGATGATGCCTTCATGCGTCCAGGAAAGGCGCTCTGCATCCAGGTTGAATTCTTCAGGACGAAGACGAATCAGCAAGACCGCATCTTTTCCAATGTCAGCAAGCGAGCGGTGATCTTCACCAGCAGGCAATTCAGGAAGAGTCTGAGCTACTGCGCCAACTTCTAGATCTTCAGGTCGCAATGGTCGGTCACCCGGATCAGTTACTAGGCGTGTTCCAGCCTTCCACGATGTCTTTGATAGTTCGTCACCTGGAAGTGGCCCTAGGTCGCGAAGGAGAATGAGCGGAGAAAGCGCTGAAAGACCTAGCGCTGCGCCCAGTGTTCTTTTAATCAACGGACGACGCCCAAGACCTGCAGATGCTGCGCCCTCTTTTACTGTCTTTACAAAGTCGGAACGATCTTCATCATCAGAGCGAAACTCATGTCGCTGTGCAACAACTTCTTCATCAGGCATCAAAGTTTTTGCCCAGTGAATAAGTCCAGCACCGATGCAGAAGAGCGCGATTGCCATTCCCATGCCGAGACCGAGTTGATGAGCGTTGGTTTCTCCGAGGACTGGAATAAAGATGAAAGTCTCGTCGGAGATAAAGAAGTAAGAGAAGATAAGAAGAAGAGTTCCAAGAGCTGAAAGGATAAAGAGAATCGCGACCTGACGTTCTGCGCGTGCGGCAGCAACCGGATCTATATCAGCCTGGCGATGAACGTGAGCTGGAAGTCCTGGATCCTTAATTAATTCGATCTCGTTAGACATTTCTTATCTCGCCTTCATAGCTAGCCAGACTGCAACACCAATGAGCAGTCCGATTCCAAGTGTCCAAGCAAGCAACCCTTCAGTTACTGGCCCTACTCGACCAAGAGCTGCACCACCGAGTTGTGGTTCTGCTTCTGCAGCCTTAACCCATTTGATGATGGAGAGCTTCTCTTCAGGTGTAAGAGTTTTATCGCTAAAAACTGGCATTGATTGCGGACCGGTGATCATCGCTTCATAGATATGGCGAGGAGTTACACCCATCAACGTTGGTGCGTACTTACCCTGAGTAAGAGCTCCACCTTGAGCTGCGAAGTTGTGGCACATTGCGCAGTTGGTGCGGAAAAGTTCGCCACCTTCTGCAACAGAGCCATCGCGTTCATAATTTAATAGTTCTTCTCCAGGAATCTGTGGTCCCGGTGCAAGGGATGCAACGTAAGTAGCTAAAGCATTTACTTCCTCTGCATCATAAACAGGTGGCTTACGCATTGCCTGACTGCTCATATCTGCCATAGGCATACGCCCTGTAGCAACCTGGAAATCTACTGAAGCTGCACCCACGCCTATAAGGGAAGGAGCGATCTGGCTTCCTTCAGCATTGAGGCCGTGACATGAAGAGCAACCCTTGAGGAAGATCTGCTTACCTTCTTCGATAACTGTCGAACGATCAGCAGTTGTGGTGGCTTCATTATTCACGGCACTCGCAACTTGGAATGTTGTGCCAATGGTGAAGAGAGCAAAGATCAAAAGAATTGGTCCTGCTGCACGATGTCTGCGTAGACGCGAGAGACGCTTCACTGATTTCCTTTCAGTCGGGGTGGTAATTATTTAATGAGGTAGATAGAGGCGAAGAGTGCAATCCATACAACGTCCACAAAGTGCCAGTAGTAAGAAACAACGATTGCTGTTGTCGCTTGACCTTGGGTAAAGCGGCGAGCCTTCGCTACGCGCACCATGACGATGAGGAATGCAATGAGGCCACCTGTTACGTGGAGTCCGTGGAAACCAGTTGCCAGGTAGAAGACAGAACCATATGCAGTAGATGAAAGAGTCATTCCTTCAGCAACGAGATGGGCATATTCATAAACCTGACCTGCGATAAAGAATCCACCCATAAGGAATGTCATGGAGAACCATTCGCGCATTCCCCAAGATGAAATCTTCCAGAGAGCGCCATCGCGTCGAGCTTGGTAACGCTCAGCGGCAAATACGCCGAACTGACATGTCACTGATGAGAGAACCAGAACGGTTGTGTTGAACGCCGCGAAGGGAATGTTGAGAATCTCTGTTGACTCAAGCCAAATTGCCGGGCCTTGCACTGCGCGTGTTGTGAAGTACATAGCGAAGAGTGCAGCGAAAAACATAAGCTCACTGGAGAGCCAAACGATTGTTCCGACTGCCACCATATTGGGGCGGGTGATCTTGTGGTGGTCGCTCACGCTGGTACTTGTCATGGGTGGCATTATTCCCGAAAAGGAGCGCACTAACCTATTTAGAGGGGTCGCCAGGAGCCCGTTTTTCCGCTCATCTGAGGTGAAAAGGGTCACCCATTGATGGCCACTTTCAGAGGTCAGAAGTTGAGCTCCAGGCTATTAGACTTTCGACCATGACCTCGAATTCCGGCCTCAGAGAGCGCAAGTACTCCATCGTTCTTTACTCCGATGACGTCACAGTCCGTGAAGCCGTTATTGGGGCTTTGGGTTCTCGAGTAGCTCCCGATATGGCAGAACATGTCATCCATCAATTCGCGACCGGAGCAGCGCTTCGACTCTTTGTTGATGCAAAGAAGCCAGGCAATGAAGCTCCTATCGATCTCTTTATCCTCGATGGAGAATCTGTTCCTGAAGGCGGCATCGGAATGGCTCGTCAATTAAAGGATGAAGTCTTCAACTGTCCTCCCGTTATGGTGATTACAGGACGCAAGGAAGATGCATGGCTTGCGGCATGGTCACGTGCCGAGGCAAATGTTCTCCACCCAGTAGATCCATTCACACTTTCACATACAGTTGCTGAGCTTCTTCGTGCTCGCACTGCTGCTACTGCGTAAGTAAGAACTCATGTCCAATTCACAGTTGAGTTGGAGCGGTCTTATCGAAAAACTCGATTTGGGTTTAGATCTCGAGCCGGAACAAATTCAAGGTGCAATGCGTCAAATTCTGAGCGGGGAATCAGACATTGAACTTGTCAAGAAATTTCTCATTGCCTTAAAGAATAAGGGCGAAACCTCTGATGAAGTTGGCGCACTTGTTGCGGAAATGTATGCGCACTCAGGACCAATCAACATCATCGAGCGAGCAGTTGACACCGTAGGAACGGGCGGCGATGGCGCTCATACAATCAATATTTCAACGACCGCTGCAATTATTGCTGCAGCCGCAGGTGCGCGCGTTGTTAAACATGGAAACCGGGCAGTCTCATCGAAATCTGGGGCATCTGACTTTCTTGAAGCGTTGGGTGTAGTTCCGGGCCTTGATGGTCCGGGTGTTGAACGCACAGTTCGCGAACTCGGAATCGGATTCTGTTTTGCACCAATTTTTCACCCAGCAATGAGATTCGCCGCTCCTGTTCGAAAGGAGCTCGGAGTGCCCACCGTATTTAATATCTTGGGCCCGCTAGCAAATCCCGCAAAGCCTCAAGCTGCAGCAATCGGAGTAGCTAATGAGCGAATGCATTTAGTCATGGCTCAAGTCTTGGCCGAAAAGGGCTGTGATGGTTTTGTCTTCCGAGGAGATGATGGCCTGGATGAGATAACTCTGGTTACCACTACTTCTGTTCTCTCTATTGGCAGAGATGAGATCAAGAGCGACCGAATCGATGCCAAGGATTTCGGAATGCAGAACGCACCTATCGAAGCAATCGTTGGTGGAGATGCGGAAGAAAATGCTCGCATTTCACGTGCCATCTTTGCTGGCGAAAGAGGTGCGCCGCGAGACGCAGTCCTTCTCAATGCAGCAGCGGCTATCGCAGCATTTGAAGGCGACCTTGAGAGTGATATCAAGCAACGTTTAACTCTTGGACTTCAACGAGCCGAGAGGGCTGTTGATTCAGGAGCTGCGCTAGAACTTCTTAATAAATGGGCTGCTCTTACTCAGGAGATTTCTGCTTCTTAACTTTTTTCCCGAAATTATTTAGCTCTTCAAGCGTGTAGATATCGTGTGAGCCTAAACGTTCGAGTAATCCGTGAAATACATCGACCGTTGCTCGAGCATCATCCAAAGCCCTGTGATTTGGAGTCGTTTGCGTTCCGAAGAATTCAGCCAGTGTGCCAAGTTTGCAATTAGGTACTTCATCGCGCGATAAAACTTTGCGAGCGATAGTCGCAGTATCTAGGACTGGATATTTCGGCCATTCAAATCCATGCGCGCGAGCAGCAAAAGTAAGAAACGAGAGATCGAAGGGAGCGTTCTGTGCGACCAGAACGGTTTCCTCTGGGGATCCGATAAATTCAAGCAGTGAAGGAAATATCTGGGAAATAGTGGGAGATTGAAAGACCATCTCATCAGTGATGCCAGTGAGATCTGTGATGTATGCAGGCACCGGATGTTGAGGATCGATAAATGTCTTAAATTCTCCAAGCACTTCGCCAGCTCTTACTTTGACTGCGCCGATTTCGGTGATGCCCGCACCAAGATGTGGAGCCCCGCCAGTTGTTTCGAGATCGATGACGAGAAATGTAATTTCATTGAGTGGACGACCGAAATCTTGCAGAGTGCTCTGCCACGTTGCACTCTCGGATTTATCGATCATATCCAAACCCTAGATGATTGCGATGACATCGGATGCGTAATACTCTGAATTCATGGGAGTTGAAGGCGCACCAACAGGATTGATTAGCGATTGGCATGCCGAAGGTCATGGCGCCAATAAGAAAATCGGAGTTCTTCTCGTACATGGATTTACGGGTTCGCCCGGATCAATGCGTCCGTGGGCTGAGTATCTCAACCAGCGCGGATACACCGTCACAGTTCCGCTCTTGCCTGGACATGGAACTAAACCGCAGGATCTCAACCTTGTGAAGTGGCAAGAGTGGCCTGCCAAAGTCGAGAACGATCTCAATGCACTCATGCAGACGTGCGAGAAGGTATTTATCTGTGGACTTTCAATGGGCGGTGGCACAACTTTGAACGTCGCCACTCGATATTCCAAGCAACTCGCAGGAATCATTTTGGTGAATCCAATGATCCATGTGAAGTTCATACCAGCTCAGCTTGCCTGGGTTATTTCACGCTTCCAGAAGATGCGCGACTCGGTAGGAGATGACATCAAGCGTCCTGGGATTACCGAATATGGATACGATTCACTTCCTGCCGTAGGAGTTTATGAACTTTTGAAAATGCTTGCTTACACGCGCAAGCGCCTTCATGATGTGACAGTTCCTCTTCAGCTATTCCATAGCGTGGAAGATCACACATTGCCAGTTTCGAATACTGAAATCATTATGCAAGGTGTTGGTTCCCGCGAGAAGAGCCGAATTGAATTGGTAAATAGCTATCACGTTGCAACTCTCGATTATGACGCAGAGTTCATCTTCGAGAATTCAAGACTATTTATTGAATCGCACTCATAACTTTTCCTGACGCAACAAACTCTGTGGCTGCGACAAGTTCGGGGGAGAGATAACGATCAGGACCAGGTCCTGCAACCGTCTTTCGAAGTTCGCCAATAATTTTGGCTGACACTGGGCCTGGCTTTAGCGGAGCGCGAAGTTCAATCGCACGCGAAGCTGTAACTAATTCAATGGCGATGATTCTGCTGAGATTGTCGACAGCTTTTCGCAACTTGCGCGCTGCTGACCACCCCATCGAAACATGATCTTCTTGCATGGCAGATGACGGAATCGAATCAACGCTTGCAGGTGAAGCAAGGCGCTTATTTTCGCTAACAAGAGCAGCCTGTGTGTATTGCGCAATCATCAAGCCTGAATCTACGCCTGGATCATCAGCAAGGAACGGTGGTAGCCCTGCGCTGCGGTTCTTATCGAGAGCCCTGTCGGTGCGACGTTCAGCAATACTTCCGAGATCGGCAACTGCAATTGCCAAGAAATCTAGAACGTAAGCGACGGGAGCGCCGTGGAAGTTTCCGTTAGATGAAATTCTTCCATCTTCTAGAACTACGGGGTTATCAATAACCGCGGAAAGCTCGCGAAGTGCAACAGATGCTGCATATTCGATTGTGTCGCGGACGGCACCTGCAACTTGAGGAGCGCAGCGAAGTGAATACGCATCTTGCACGCGGTCATCGTTATGTAGATGCGATGCGACGATTCCTGAATCTTTCAAAGTTGCCAGCATGCGAGCAGCGCTTGTTGCTTGGCCAGGATGCGAACGAAGTGGTTCGTGTAGCTCTGGAATAAACACGCGATCGGTTCCGAGTAGACCTTCGACACTCATTGCAGCGACGACATCTGCTGAGTCAACGAGCATTCGCAAATCTTCAATCGCTAGAACGAGCATGCCGAGCATTCCATCAGTTCCATTGATTAGAGCTAAGCCTTCTTTCTCGGCCAACTGAACTGGAGAAATCTTTGCCTCAGCAAGAAGTTCCGGCACGGGACGTTGCACCCCGTTTTTGTCGAGGGCCTCGCCTTCACCCATCAGTACGAGTGCGCAATGTGCAAGAGGTGCTAAATCGCCACTGCAGCCAAGTGAACCGAATTCGCGAACTAGTGGAGTGATACCTGCGTTGAGTAGCGCCGCCATTGTTTGTGCAACTACGGGGCGAACACCAGTTTTACCTGATGCAAGAGTCTTGAGTCGAAGGGCCATAAGTGCGCGAACGACTTCTTGCTCAACCGGATCACCAACGCCTGCTGCGTGCGATCGAATAAGTGAGCGCTGGAGTTGGGTGCGAAGCTCCTGAGAAACATGTCGGTTTGCTAGAGCGCCGAAACCAGTGGAAATTCCATAGACAGGGGTTTCTGAAGCAGCAAGGCTTTCTACATGATCGCGTGACGATTGCATCGCCGCGAGAGATTGTTCCGAAAGCGAAACATGCGCATGCTCTCTTGCGATTGCAACAACATCGTGAAATGTCATTCCTGATGTTGAAATTACTACTTCTGCCATGTTGTCACTGCTCCTCCTGATTTGTAGGTACTGTGAACGAGATTTACACCCGGGCGATAGGCAAGGTGGATATAACTTGGAGCGTTTAGTAGAACGAGATCAGCGGTCTTACCCACTGCGAGAGTTCCAATATCTTCTCTTAGAAGCGCCTTTGCTCCACCGAACGTTGCAGCACGCACTGCCTCTTCTACGGTAAAGCCCAAGAGACTCACTGCTGCAGCGATGCAGAATGGCATTGACGTTGTATAGCTTGATCCGGGATTGCAATCGGATGCGATAGCCACCGTTGCGCCCGCATCCAAGAATTTGCGCCCGAGATTGCTTTCTAGATGAGTCGAAAATTCTGCACCCGGAAGCAAAGTGGCGACAGTTTCACTTGAAGCAAGCAGTTCGATATCCGCAGTTGTCGATTTGCTCAGATGATCTGCAGAAGCAGCACCAAGTGAGACTGCAATTTCTACGCCCTTGCCAGCTGATAGCTGATTGGCGTGAATACGAGGCAACATGCCATGTGCGATTCCGGCGCGAAGAATTGCCTCAGTCTGTTCGGGAGTAAATGCTCCTTGATCGCAGAAAACATCGATCCACTTAGCGCTCGACTGGGGAATTATCGAGTTGATAATCAGGTCTACGTAAGCATGGGGCTCAGCTTTGAATTCCTGAGGAATGACATGTGCTGCAAGCAGCGTTGTCTCATCAGTAAAACTCTTCGCAATTTCTATGGAGCGAGACTCATCTGCTGCAGTAAGCCCATAGCCAGATTTAATCTCGATTGTCGTGGTTCCTGAAGCAAGAGCTTCGTTCAACAAACGTTGGGCATTGTGGGCAAGCACCAAGTCGGATGCCGCTCGTGTTGCATCAACAGTCGAAGCAATTCCTCCAGCTGTGTACTTCTGGCCACGTGATCGAGCGGAGAATTCTTCGGCCCTATCTCCAGCAAAGATGAGATGTGAATGTGAGTCAACAAATCCCGGAAGCAGAGTCTTTCCGGCGCAATCAATTACAGAGTCAACACCAGAAGGTTTGCCTTGTGTAATGGAGGCAATCAAGCCGTCTTCAACGACAAGGGTTGCCTCTCGGAGAACACCGAGTACTCCATCACCGGAAGAAACATCATTGGTGACAAGAGTTGCAATGTTGGTGAAAGCTATAGAGCTCACTTGATAGGCGCACCGTTCAACATTGGAACGTGAACGCCCTTATCGATAGCAACTTCCTTTGCATGTTCATAGCCTGCATCAACATGGCGAATAACTCCCATGCCGGGATCATTTGTGAGAACTCTTTCGAGCTTCTGCGCAGCAAGTGGAGTTCCATCAGCAACGCTCACTTGACCGGCGTGAATAGAACGACCGATGCCGACGCCGCCACCATGATGGATTGAGACCCATGATGCACCGGAGGAAATATTGATCATGGCATTCAGCAAAGGCCAATCCGCAATCGCATCTGAGCCATCGAGCATCGCCTCAGATTCGCGATATGGAGAAGCCACACTTCCGCAGTCAAGATGATCGCGCCCGATAACGATTGGCGCACTTACTTCACCGCTTGCGACGAGGTCATTAAATTTCAAGCCAGCTTTATCGCGTTCGCCATAGCCGAGCCAGCAAATGCGAGCAGGCAGGCCTTCAAACTCAACGCGATCTTGTGCCATCTTGATCCAACGATGAAGATGCTTATTTTCAGGGAAAAGCTCAAGAACAGCTTGATCAGTTCGAGCAATATCTTTCGGATCCCCAGAGAGTGCAACCCATCTAAATGGTCCTTTTCCTTCACAGAAAAGTGGACGAATGTAGGCAGGGATGAACCCAGGGAATTCGAAAGCTCTTTGATAGCCACCTTGGCGGGCTTCATCGCGAATTGAATTTCCGTAATCAAAGACAACTGCACCTTTATCTTGGAAGTCGACCATCGCTTCAACGTGCTTTGCCATTGATTCTTTGGCGCGCTTAGCGAAATCGACTGGATTGCGCTCGGCGCTATCTCGCGCATCGTTGATATCAATGCCCTCAGGAATATAGAAAAGAGGATCGTGTGCAGATGTTTGGTCTGTGACGATGTCAATCGGAACACCCATCGCAAATAATTGGGGGAGAACAGTCGCGCTATTTCCAACTAGCCCGATAGAAATTGCCTTCTTCTCGCTCTTGGCTTTGACTGCCATCGAGACAGCCTCCTCGAGGTTATCTGCAATGACATCGAGGTATCTCTTGCTCACACGACGCTTGAGGCGTGAACCATCGACATCGATGATGAGGCATGTTCCTTCATTCATTGTTACGGCAAGAGGTTGAGCTCCGCCCATTCCACCGCAACCACCTGTGACTGTAAGAGTTCCTGCAAGAGTGCCTCCGAAATGTTTCTCTGCAACGGCTGCAAAAGTTTCATAAGTTCCCTGCAAGATTCCTTGTGTTCCAATGTAGATCCAAGAACCTGCAGTCATCTGTCCATACATGGTGAGACCAAGATCTTCAAGGCGACGGAATTCAGGCCATGTTGCCCAATCGCCGACTAAATTTGAATTTGCAAGCAGAACTCGGGGAGCCCATTCGTGAGTTTGAAATACTCCGACTGGCTTACCTGACTGAACCAACATGGTTTCATCATCTTTGAGATGGGTCAGTGTTTTAACAAGAGCATCGAAAGATTCCCAGTTGCGAGCAGCCTTACCTGTTCCGCCATAGACAACTAACTTGTCGGGATGTTCTGCGACCTCAGGATCGAGATTGTTCTGCAACATTCGAAGAGCTGCCTCTTGTCCCCATCCAACAGCGCTCTTTGTTGTTCCGCGAGGTGCTCTTACTGGGCGAGGTCCTGAATTCATTTGAGCACTATATAACTGAGGTCATTGCGGTTACCACTACCCTTAAGCCATGGCGCTGCCTCATGACCCTCTCTGGCCACGAGCGCACTCACTTTTTACTGGTGAAGTCGACGGAAATTCAGATGTCACATTGGTTGGAATTCCAGCGTCGCAGACAAGCCTGAGTCCTACATCAGCGCATGAAACACCCGCGGCAGTTCGAAGTGCTCTCTTGCGATATTCGAATGCGCATTCAGATCCACGTGTTTCACTTGAAAGATTAAGTTTGCGCGATGCGGGCAATGTTTCTTCACCGGATAGCAACGAACAACTTGCAATAGAGCAGTTAGTGAAGTTGAAAGCGGAGACAAAACTTCTTATCGCATTAGGCGGAGATAATTCGGTTACCTATTCTGCAGTTAAGGCAACGGGTGCAACTGGATTAATCACCTTCGATGCCCATTACGACTTACGCGATGGCATCAGCAATGGTTCACCTGTTCGCCGACTTATCGAGGCTGACCTGGATGGAAAGAAAGTAGTTCAGATTGGTATTGCAGATTTCTCTAATTCAACTGGATATGCCAAGAGAGCGAAAGATTTCGGAATCACTGTGATTCCACGCAGCGCTCTTCGTTCACGTTCCGTAAGTGATGTCTGGACTGAAGCAATTTCAATAGCCGGCGATAGGGTTTTTGTCGATTTTGATATGGATGTCTGTGATCGTTCTGTCGTGCCTGCATGTCCAGCAGCAGCTCCTGGCGGAATCAGCGCTGATGAAATCCGTCAGTTCGCATTTCTCGCAGGGCAATCGAAGTCGATAATTGGAGCTGATATCACGGAGATAGATTCAACAAAGGATTCAAGTGATGAGCGAACAGTACGACTTGCAGCTCTCGTTGTTCTAGAAATGATTGCGGGTTTATCGACGCGTGAATAGATTACTAGGGGCTCTAGGAGGAAATAGAGCAGCCGATGCTTTTCGAAAGACAGTTTCAGGAGATCCCAGTGGCGCACCTGAGTGGTCGAAGCAGATGGCTATTGGAAATGATGTTGGTTTCTTTGGTCCTGAAAGCGCGGTGTGGGAAGTTCACGGCTGCATAGCAACACTTGTTGGTGGAATTCGCGCGCTTCTCATGCAGGCGGCGCATCCCGCGGCTCTCACGGGTGTGGCGCAACATTCAGCTTATGACACTGATCCATTAGGTCGACTAGAGCGAACCACTCGCTGGTTAACAATTACTTCCTTTGGTTCGACCGAAGCCATTGAAATTGAAGCACGACGTGTTCGTGAAATGCATAAGCGAGTGACTGGAACCTTTGAAGAGAAGTCAGGTGTGCGTACTCCATACAGCGCATCCGATCCACGCTATTTGCTTTGGGTGCACTGCGCATTCACAGACTCATTTCTCAGAGCCCACGAGGAACTTGGTTACGACTTGCCTCAAGGAGCAGACCAGTACGTTCGCGAGTGGTCAAAGAGTGCTGCACCACTGGGATTGACCGATGCTCCGCATTCCAAGAAAGAACTCGCCAGTGTTATGGCGAGCTTCGCGGCTGATGAAGTCACCTCGATTGAGATGACGCCCCCAATCGTGGGTTTCATTCTCAAGCCACCATTTAGTGGTGGCGGTCTATTCTTCTATCGAATTCTGGCAAACGCGGCCATCGCGACAATCGATGAACCCTTTCTCTCCGTTCTTGGACTAAAGCCACGATCAAAGAGTTGGCTTCGAGTAAGCAAAGTTCTTCTTGATTTTCTTTCCTACATGTTGGGTCACGAATCTCCGAGTCAGAAGATTGCGCGCCAAAGAATCAACGCTCTACAGTGATGCCATGTCAGATTGCATCTTCTGCAAGATAGTTGAAGGCACTATTCCTTCTTATAAGGTTTATGAAGATGCCAACTGCTACGCATTTCTCGATATCTTTCCCGCCAATCGTGGCCACACGCTTGTAATTCCGAAGAAGCATGTGAGAGATATTCATGAGGCAGATGCGCAAACATTCGGACATGTTGCAAGTGCGGCAAAAGTTGTCGCAGATCTCCTTCAAGCGCAGCTTGGATCAGATGGCATATCTGTATTCCAGATGAACCGTGAAGCTGGATGGCAGACCGTCTTTCATCTACATATGCACGTTATTCCTCGTTGGGAAAATGATGGTTTACATAAGCCTTGGGAAATAGCGCCAGCAGCGGAATCTGATCTTCTCGAAGTTCTGCAGCAGATTACAAAGTAGAGCAGACTTCTCCCATGCAAAACCCTGACGCAATTGTTATTGGCGCGGGGATAGTGGGCGCCTCTGTAGCGCTCTCGCTTACCAACTCCGGTTACAAGGTATTGGTAATCGATCGGGGCGCAGTGTCGAGCGGAACAACTGGAGCCGGCGAGGGAAACATTCTTGTTTCTGATAAAGACCCAGGTCCAGAGCTAACTCTGGCTCTTCGTTCTCGTGATTTGTGGTTTGAGATGCAAGAAGATGTCGGCGACACCTTTGAGCTCGAAGCTAAAGGCGGAGTAGTTGTCGCCCGCAATGACGACGGACCATTGATGAAATTAGCCGCCGAACAGAGTCATCACGGAGTGAAAATTCAGCAGTTAGATCATGCATCTCTTCATGACTTAGAACCTTACTTAGACCAGAAGTACCAGTCAGGTGTTTTCTATCCTCAGGATTCACAATGCCAACCGATGTTGGCAGCTGCCCATGTGATCAGAACAGTAGTTCGTCGAGGCGGAGCATTTATCTCTCAAGCAAAAGTTACGAAAATCTTGGTACGTGAAGGACACGTAACTGGTATCGAAACAACCCAAGGTAACTTTTCTGCACCAATCATCGTGAATGCAACAGGAACATGGGCGGGAGAGTTGGCTCAGATGGCTGGCTCGCATCTACCCATCGCTCCACGCAAAGGTTTCATTCTTGTCACTGAACCAACGCAGAAATATATCTTCCATAAAGTTTATGACTCTGACTACGTTGCTAACGTTGCAAGCAGTGATGCTGATTTGCAGACTAGTACTGTCGTTGAAGGGACTCGTGCTGGAACAATTTTGATTGGAGCCAGTCGCGAACGTGTTGGCTTTGATGGTTCAATGAATTACGAGATTCTTCGACGCCTGGCGGCGCAAGCGACATCACTCTTTCCTGTACTTCGAGATGTGCAGCTACTGCGTGCTTATCGTGGTTTTCGCCCATACGCACCAGATCATCTGCCCGTGATCGGTGAGGATGCAACAGTCAAAGGCTTGTGGCATTCAGCAGGACATGAAGGAGCCGGTATTGGTTTAGCGCCAGGATCTGCAGCGTTGATTACAGATGCCATTCTCGGACGAGAGTCATTTATGGATGCATCGGCATTTTCTCCCGCTAGGTTCGAGAAAGTTTTGCTATGACTCCAGAGATTTCATTTACTTTTAATGGAGATGAATTTAGGTGCCTGCCAGGCCAAAGCATCGCTGCTGCTCTGATTGCTGCTGATGAAAGAGAACTACGCACAACTCGATTCGGCAATGAACCACGTTCAATCTTTTGTGGCATCGGCATCTGTTATGACTGTGTTGTAGTCGTAGACGGGGTAGCTAACCAACGTTCATGTCTGATAGAGGCGAAGCAAGGAATGAAAGTTGAGAGTGCGCCATGATTATCGTAATTGGTGCAGGTCCGGCCGGACTCGCCGCAGCTGAAGCAGCATCGCGCAAGGGTGATGAAGTCGCACTTATTGATTCCGCGCCTCGCAAAGGCGGTCAGTATTGGCGCCACCAAATTTCGGTTAAAGGCTATAGAAGCCTTCGCGCAGAGACACTTTTCGCAAAGGTAGAGAAAGCTTCGATCACTCACCTTTCAGAGGCAACTGTCTGGAGTATTGAAAAGGAAGATCAACTCTTTCGAGTGAATTATTTACAAGGCGGTCAAGAGAGTTCGTTAACAGCAGAGAAGTTGATTCTCGCAACCGGTGCATACGATCGCTCACTTCCTTTCCCGGGTTGGGATAAACCGGGATCTATGACTCCGGGCGCAGCACAGGCGCTGCTCAAAGGACATGGAGTATTGGCTGGAAAGAAAATTGTGGTTGCAGGCACTGGGCCATTCTTGCTTCCCGTTGCTACCGGCCTAGCTGAATCGGGCGCAGATATTGTTGGTCTCTACGATGCACATAGTCCATTGCGCTGGGCTCTATCACCTCATGCATTATTGCTAAACCCTGCCAAGTTCGTTGAACTCATTTACTATGCAAAACTCCTGAAGAAGTTTCATATCTCACCGAAATTCAAACGGGTTGTCTCGTCCTTTTCAGATGGTTCAGTGACAATTTCCCGGGTTAACTCACGACTCGCTTTAGTTTCGAATAGAGATAAGTCGCATCAAGTTGATGTTGTCGCGGCCGGATGGGGATTCTTGCCTGATTTATCGCTTGGTGGAATTGTGGGATGCGTTCAACGAATAGATACAGATGGAACAGCCATCTTTTCGGTCGATAACGCGCAACGAAGTTCTGTAGAAAATGTATGGATTGCGGGTGAAGCTACTGGCATCGGGGGAGCAGACCTTTCTCTTGTTGAGGGAGAGATTGCTGGCTTATCCGCATCGGGCCAAGAAATTCCAACGGTTCTTCGGTTTAACCGAATGCGAAAGCAGATCTTTGCAAATGCCCTCAAACGTTCATACCCAATTCGTGACGGATGGCAGAGTTGGTCGGAAGAGACAACAACGATCTGTCGTTGCGAAGAAGTAAAGATGGGTGAAATACGTGAATCAGTAACAGAACTTGGGGCAGAAGATTCCCGTACTGCAAAACTCTTCACTCGCGCCGGCATGGGTCTTTGCCAGGGCAGAATTTGTTCCCGCAACGTCTCAGAAATTGTTGCAGGTCTAACTCATTGCGCAGTTTCAGATGGAGAGCGAATTGCTTCAAGCAATCGTCCTATAGCTAACCCAATCTCATTAGGACTTCTAGGAGATGGAAAAAAGTAAGATAACGGGATAAGTTGTGCAGCATGACTAACCCATGGAATGGCGTACTTACCGCCACAGCGACCCCGTTCAAATCTGATCTTTCTGTTGATTTCGACAAGTATGCAGAACATGTGGCATGGCTTGCAGCCAACGGAACTCATGGAGTAATTCCAAACGGTTCCCTTGGCGAGTATCAAGTTCTCACTGCTGAAGAACGCGCAAAGATGGTTGAAGTTGCAGTTGCTGCTGCGCCAAAAGGATTTAGCGTTGTTCCTGGGGTAGCCGCGTATGGCGCCGCTGAATCACGTAAGTGGGCCGAGCATGCTCAAAACGCAGGAGCGGGAGCGGTCATGTTGCTCCCACCCAACGCATATCGTGCATCAGATGATGAAGTGGTTGCCCACTATAAAGAGGTAGCAAAAGTCGGAATTCCGATCATTGCTTACAACAACCCATTTGATACAAAGGTAGACCTGACTCCAAAGTTGGTTGCACGCATCGCAGATGAGGTTCCAAACGTTGTCGCGATTAAGGAATTCTCAGGAGACGTTCGTCGTATTTGGCAGATCAAAAAACTTGCGCCGCGCATTGAAGTAATTGTTGGCGCAGATGATGTATTCCTTGAACTTTCTACTGCTGGAATTTCAGGTTGGATTGCGGGATTCCCAAATGCACTTCCTAAGGAATCTATGGAGCTCTACAACCTTGCAACATCAGGAAACTTCAAGGAGGCAGCTCCTATGTATGCAGCCCTTCACGACGTATTCCACTGGGATTCCAAGAAGGAATTTATTCAGGCGATTAAGTTGGGCATGGATCATGTGGGTCGCTACGGCGGTCCAACACGACTTCCACGCCTGCCTCTTCCAAAGCATGAGCAAGAGCAGATTCATCGCGAGATGGATGTAGCACTGGCTTACTTTAAGAACAGCTAAGAATTTTCATGAAGAGCATCCGCACCGTCACCACGGTTGAGACTCATACCGAAGGTATGCCAACTCGCGTTGTGACGTCAGGGATTGGTGAAATCCCCGGGGCCACGATGTTCGATAAGCGCTTGCACTTCATGGAGCACATGGATTATTTCCGTCACTGGCTGATGTACGAGCCACGTGGGCATAGCGCTATGAGTGGTGCAATCTTGCAGAAGCCAACTCGACCAGATGCCGATTGGGGAGTTGTCTACATAGAGGTTTCAGGATGTCTTCCTATGTGCGGGCACGGAACTATAGGAGTCGCGACAGCTCTCGTTGAAAAAGAGTTGGTAAAAGTTGTCGAACCAGTGACAACTATTCGCCTCGATACTCCAGCAGGGCTAGTCGTTGTAGATGTAGCGGTAGAAAATGGACGCGCTAAGAATGTCACGTTGACCAACGTCCCTTCTTTTTCTTACGCACTTGATCAAGAAGTTGATGTCCCTGGTCTTGGAAAAATTAAGTACGACATGGCATACGGTGGAAATTTCTATGCCATAGTTCCGGTCGATCGCGTCGGTCTTGAATTCAAGCGAGAGAACGGTCAGAAGTTCCTTGATTATGGACTTCTCATCTCGGATGCCATCAATGAACAGAATCGCCCCGTACATCCTGAAAATCCGGATATCGCAATCTGTCACCACATCGATTTTATAGCTCCAGGAAAAGAAGGTGCTTTGCATTGGCGAAATGCGATGGCAATTCATCCAGGATGGTTCGATCGTTCTCCTTGTGGCACTGGAACTAGCGCCCGATTAGCTCAGATGGTTGCTCGCGGAGATTTCAAAGAAGGCGATGTTCTCAACAACGAATCTTGGATCGGCTCTCACTTTGAAGGACGCATTAAGGAGCGCACTAAAGTTGGAGAATTCGACGCAATCATCCCAATGATTACTGGGCGTGCATGGGTGATGGGCGAAGCGACATGGATGCTCGATGAGAACGATCCATTCCCAAGCGGCTTTATCGTTTAGTTAATATCTTGAGGAACTGCCCAAGAGTTGGAATCTTGTAACGGTTCTGGAAGAACGTTTTGAGCAAAGCCTTGATAGGCAACAGGACGCATAAAGCGGTAAATCGCATCGGTGCCCACGGAAGTTGTGTGCGAAGAAGATGATGGCCATGGTCCGCCATGGTTCATTGCAGATGTAACGGCAACGCCCGTTGGGAAACCATTCCAAATAACACGGCCCGCTTTTTCCTTCAGGACTGAAAGAAGTTCGGCAGGTTCATCAGCATCAGTTCCTTGAATAGTTGCGGTCAACTGACCTTGGAGCGAAGCTGCAATTTCAATGTATTGGGATTCATCGCAAGTAATGACGACGGTAGTCGGTCCAAAGTGTTCTTCGAGTAGTTCATGGTTCGAATAAGCTGTCGCCCAATCGGTGATAAAGAGAGTCGGTGTAACTCCAAAACCTGAATCGTTAGCGATTCCTGATGCAACTTCTAGCTGGCCAGCGGCTGAAAGTTTCGCGATTGCTGATGAATAGCGCTCAGCAATGGACTTACTGAGAAGAGGCGCGACAGAAAGTGTTGCAAGATGAGTTTTCATCGTTGAAAGGAAATTTTCATCTTCCGGCATGAAAACTAGTCCTGGTTTTGTGCAGAACTGACCGGAGCCCATGAGTGCGGAATCAATAATTCCTTTAGCGAGAACATCGGAACGATCGGCGATTGCCTTCTTTGTGACAAAAACTGGATTGAGGCTACCCATCTCAGCAAATACCGGGATCGGTTCCTTACGAGTGGCCGCTAAGTCGACAAGAATTTTTCCGACGACTTCAGAACCTGTGAAACCAATCGCCTTCACTTCATCATGAAGCGCTAGCCAATGTGTGATTTCGGGGTTTACGCCCTGAACGATGGAGTAGAGATCTTCGCTCAGCCCACACTTCTTAAGTGCTGATTTGATTGCTAATTCAATTGTGGCGCAGGTATTTGGGTGAGATGGATGCGCTTTCGCGATAATTGCATTACCTGCAGCGATAGCTGAAGCGGCATCGCCCCCAGCGACTGAAAAAGCGAGTGGGAAATTACTTGCCGCAAAGATTGCAACGACTCCTAGTGGAACGTTCATCTTGCGAATATCTGGACGTGGCGCAGGGGAGTAGTTGGCATCTGCCTTGTCGATGACAACTCCTAGATGCTTACCTGTTTCAACAAGACGGGCGAACAGTTCAAATTGAACTGTCGTACGAGTTATTTCGCCGCCAATACGAGCTTCGGGGAGCGCGGTTTCAGCACATGCAGATTCGACAAGTGAAGTGCGTACGGCTTCGATCTCGGCAGCGATAGTGCGGAGTAGAAGTGCTCGCTCCTTGGGTGATTGAGTAGCAATCGCACGCGAAACCGCAGCAGCCTTTTTGATGAGTGAATCCACCTCATCCTTGGTGTGCTCTGGGATCTCAACTCCGTAAAGAGTTCCATCAATTGGCTTTAGCGCGCGAAATGTCATGAGCGCATACTACGAGTATCCTCGCCGGATGAGTACTACCAAAAAGCGTGCGGGAATCTTCGCCGTACTTGGTGCCGCTCTGTGTTTTGGAACAACTGGTACAACGCAACAGTTAGGCGTTCCCGATATTTCCCCTGTTGCGGTCGCCTCAGCAAGACTTCTATGTGGCTCGGCATTCCTCTTCGTTTTTGCATATTTTCAGAGGAATTCCCGTGGAAATGTGCGGATGCCTCTTCTCGATCTGATCATCTGCGGCGTTGGAATCGGGATGTACCAACTGACTTTCTTCAGCGCGGTTCATTCAACCGGTATCGCAATAGCGACAGTTACAGCACTTGGTTCAGCCCCTACGCTTTCGGCCATAGTTGCTTACTTAGTTCTCAGAGAGAAGCCACAGAGAAGTTGGTATCTAGGAACGTCAGTAACAGTTTTTGGAATCATCTTGGTTGGAACAGCAAATGGCGTTGAATCATTCGAGCCTAAGGGAGTGGGATTGGCAGTACTTGCTGGCCTGGGTTTCGCGATTTTCAATGTTGTCTGTCGTAAATCACTGGCAAGAGGCGCTCAAGATATGTGGCTTACAGCAACAACATTTGGCGTTGCCGCATTGGTGAGTTTCCCCTTCTTGTTCACCGAAAACCCCGAGTGGATTCTTACTGCAAAAGGTTTCTTTACCGTTCTTTGGCTGGGATTAGTCACAACATCCATTGGCTACGTGCTCTTTATGTTTGGTCTTAAGAGAATTGAATCGAGCCTTGCTGCCACAGTAGTTTTAGCCGAGCCTGCAACTGCGACAATCTTGGCAGCCATTGTGATTGGTGAATCTCTATTCCTTCAGAGTTATCTTGGAATCGCAATCGTCGCCTTGGGAATCTTGCTTACCTCACGAACTAAAAGTTAAAGAAGGCAAGAGTGATTGCTATCGAGAACATAACGATGGCAATAAGAGAATCCAGAATCTTCCAAAATATCGGGCGAGACATATATTTCGAGGCAGCTCGGGCACCAAAACCGATCGTTGTAAACCAAAGAACGCTTGCAACTGATGCACCGATAGCGAAATACCAACGGTCTGCTTCGAATTGGTTTGCAACACTTCCCAAAAGTATGACGGTATCCAAATAGACATGCGGATTGAGCCAAGTAAGCGCTAGAGCAGTCGTGGCCACCTTTATCGCACTCACGGTCGGGCTCACCGATGCACTCAAAGATTGATTAGAGAAGGCTGATCTCAAGCTCTTAATTCCAAACCACGTTAAGTATGCGACGCCGAACCAGCGGACAACCTCTAGCAACCCCTGATTACTTTGAACAAGGGCGCCTAACCCGCCTGTTCCGAGAAATATGAGAATGGCATCTGAAGTGGCACAGATCAGAACGATAAGGAGAACTTGCTGTCTAAGAAGACCTTGTTTGATGACGAAAGCATTTTGAGCGCCGATGGCAATAATGAGAGATAAACCTGTTAGGAACCCTGGAATAAGCGCAATCACCTGATGAATCTACCCCAGAACTATCGTGTCTTTTCGAAGTTACCAGTGAGTTCGGTTCTACTCTTTTTGTATTCCCCGGTCACAGTAACTCTGTGGCTCTTAACTGAATCTGGAAGGAATGCGATGTCGCTTCTATCGTGGAATCTACATGGAAATGGTAAGTCAGTTAAAGATGGTGAAGTTGTAAAGCCGGACGAACGTCTAGCTTGGCCACTCACAATCGGAGTTGGAATTCAACATATCGCCGCAATGTTCGGCGCAACATTCTTAGTACCAATCATCACTGGCTTTCCGCCAAGCACCACACTCTTCTTCTCTGGCGTAGGAACGCTAATCTTCCTAGCGCTCACAAAGAATCGAGTTCCAAGTTACCTAGGATCTTCATTTGCATTCCTTGCACCAATCGCTGCTGCTCAAGCAAGCGGCGGAATTGCAGTCGCACTCGGTGGCGTAGTTGCGACAGGTGTACTACTTGCAATCGTTGGCTTGATTGTTAATGCAGTTGGAATTGGTTGGATTAACTGGCTCTTGCCACCACTTGTTACAGGTTCTATCGTGATGATCATCGGTCTCAACTTGGCAGGTGCTGCGAATAACAACTTTAAAGCGGCTCCAATCACAGCGATTATCACTTTGGCATCAGTTGCACTTATTGGAGCGATTTCTAAGGGATTCCTGAGTCGCATCAGCATCTTCGGTGGAATCGTTGTGGGTTATGCCTACGCTGCTATTCAGGGCGATATCAACTTTGATGGAGTTAAGGCGGCAAAGTGGTTTGCGCTCCCGACCTTTACTTCGCCATCATTTGATGTCAACGCAATCCTTCTCTTCTTGCCAGTAGTTCTCGTTCTTATTGCTGAGAACGTTGGCCACGTAAAGGCAGTTGCTGCCATGACAGGCAAAGATCTTGACGATCAAATGGGAAATGCCCTCATAGCTGATGGTGTTGCAACAACTCTCGCGGGCGCTGGTGGCGGATCAGGTACTACCACTTATGCTGAAAACATCGGCGTAATGGCTGCAACTCGCATCTACTCAACAGCTGCTTATTGGATAGCCGGACTTGGCGCAATTCTTCTTTCACTTTCTCCTAAGTTTGGCGCTGTTCTTAGCGCAACTCCAGCCGGAGTACTTGGTGGAGTAGGAGTTGCTCTCTACGGAATGATCGGTGTTCTCGGTGCCAAGATTTGGATTGAAAACAAGGTTGATTTCGGAAATTCAACAAACCTCTTTATCGCGGCAACAGTCTTGATTATCGGCATCGCTGATATGACATGGAAGCGTGGCGATTACTCATTCGGCGGAATCATCAACGGAACTCTCGTCGCCGTCGTCGGATATCAGCTACTACGCGCGGTTAATAAGGCTGCGGGTAAATCTGCTTAATCAGTAAGCAAAAAACCCACCGTCACTAATGTGGCGGTGGGTTTTTCTATCTTCCAAAGTAGATTATTCCGCACGCCCAGATAACTACGGCTAAAAAAGTGTAAAAAACTAGATTCCAGGGCTTGGAATAAGGGTCTTCCACTGTTA
>JBJONB010000014.1:0-21655 GCA_046052045.1 Actinomycetota bacterium
AGTCCTTTCCAATTGTTGTAAAGCAGTGAGGGCAGGTAACGACAACCTTCTTCACGCCTCGATTACCAAATGTCTCCTTAAATGTTTCAATATTTTCAGCGGCAAGAATTTGATAGAGGAATTCATTTCCTGAACGTCGCGCAGGATCTCCGGTACATGTTTCGCGCTTTCCAAGAACAGCAAAGTTCACTCCGGCCATATGCAGGAGTTCGGCAACTGCCTTAGTTGTCTTCTTTGCACGTTCTTCATATGCGCCAGCGCAACCAACCCAGAATAAGTACTCAACTTCTTCTGGAAGTTCCCCGCTCACAACTCGAACAGGGAAATCACATTCAGCAATCCAGCCTTCGCGATCTTGCTTATTGGCACCCCATGGGTTGCCTGACTTTTCAAGATTACGGAATGTTCCACCGAGCTCTGTTGGAAATTCAGACTCAACGAGTACTTGGAAACGACGCATATTGACGATGTGATCCACATGTTCGATATCGACAGGACATTCCTCAACGCATGCGCCGCACGATGTACAAGACCACAAGACATCGAGATCGATTGGAGCCTTGTCGCCAACCAGGTTCTCAGTTTCAACGACCTTTGCCATGGCGTGATCGCGCATAGCCATGATCAGCAGCTTTGGAGATAGTGGCTTATCTGTATGCCAAGCTGGGCATTGAGATTGGCAACGACCGCACTCGGTACAGCTGGTCATATCCAGTAAGCCCTTCCACGAGATATCTCCGCGTGTACCTAGACCAAAGACATCATCTTCTGCCGGATCTTCGAAGTTAACTGGCTTTCCCTTAGAAAGCATTTCAGGAAGTGCGCCGAGCGCAGGCTTATCAATATTGCGCTTGTAATAGATATTGAAGAATGCCAAGAAGCGGTGCCATGCAACGCCCATGGTGAGGTTTGACGCAATGACAATGAACCATGTCATCGAGACAACAATTTTGAGCGTTGCAACGATGACGATTGCGCTTTCAATCGAAGCTGTCGACATTGAATTAAAGGCAAGAACAGCCGGCCATGAAATTGCGTAATGCCAATTCCATTCGGTTTCACCAGCAAGTGCACCTTCAAGACCACGAAGTGCAAATACACAGAAGACAACGGCGAGAATTGTTGCTTCGACGTAATACGCCTTACCCATGCCTGAACCGCTAAAGCGATTGAGCATACGGAATCGTGTTACTTGGCGAATTCCAATCAGGGTAACGATTCCAATTCCGGTCAGCGCACCAATTGCTTCAGCAAAGAGTTCGTAGCCAACGAAGTGACCAATTACCGGAAGAGCAAATTCAGGGTTGATAACTTGTCCGTAAGCAGTAACAAGAGTTCCGAAGAGCGCTCCGAAACCGATCATGACGAACCAGTGCGCAATACCTGTGCCGGTGAAGTTGAGCATCTTGGTATGGCCTAGAACTTCTTTGAGCATATTCTTAAAGCGTGCAGCCTTATCGTTGTTACGTGTTGGATCAGGTTGCTGCTTCTTGTAAATGGCGATGAGTTGTCGAACTCGAATCGCGAGAAGAACCAATGCAACTGCTGTAATGAGATAAGAAATGCTTGCTAGCGCTAACTTCATAAACGCTAGGGTAATCGTTAAGCGGGCTGAAATACCTTCGAAGTAAAGGATTTTTCAATAAGAGCACGTGCTTCGGTCAGATTGGCCACAACTCCTGCAGAGATAGCCTGCACAGCGATGTTTCCAAAGAGAGTTGCCTCGACAGGGCCGGTTTTTACGGTAATCCCGCAGATATCAGCGGTGAGTTGATTGAGGAGATCGTTCTGTGAACCGCCACCGAGAATGTGAATGACTTCGATTGTGCGACCGGTAACTACAGCGATTTCATCCAGAGTCTTCTTATATGCATGCGCCAAACTGTTGAGGATGCAGATGGCGTACTCACCATCTGTTCTTGGTGGGGTCAAGCCGCGCTCGGCGCAATAGCTTTGAATTCGCTCTGGCATACCCCCAGGAGGTGCAAAGAGCGGGTCATTGGGGTCAATCAAGGTCGTAAAAGCTTCTGCATCGGATGCAAGCTTCAAGAGTTCTGGCATCTCATAGTCACGGCCTTCCGCATGCCAAGAGCGACGACACTCTTCGAGCAACCACATTCCAGTCACGTTCTTTAGCGCACGAACGGTTCCATCGGCGCCCAATTCATTGGTGACGTTTGCTGCAAATGCTTCTGGTGTTAATACTGGGGCATCAAGTTCGACACCAACTAGTGACCAGGTTCCGCTAGAAATATATGCCTCAGTAAGACGATTTCCAAATGGCACTCCGGCGATTGCAGCGGCGGTGTCATGCGATGCAGTTGCTACAACATTTATGCCATCAAGATCATCAAACCCTCGGACAACCCCAATCAGAGTACCTGGTTCATGTAGCTCTGAGAATAAATCTTCACGAACGCCTGCAAGGTTGATTAATTCGCGATCCCATTCACGAGTACGAGTATTAAGTGCCTGAGTGCTAGATGCATTAGTTACCTCTGTTGAAATTCTCTGAGTAAAGAGGAAGTTAATGAGATCAGGGAGCATTAAGAATTTCGCTGCCTTCTTATATTCCGGAAGTTCACGTGCTGCGTAAAGCTGATAAATCGTATTAAAGGGAAGGAATTGAATTCCAGTAGTTGAGTAGATTCGTTCTTTGCCAATTCTCTTTGTGAGTTCCTGATATGCAATCTCATTACGAGGATCACGGTATGCATGAACTGGAGGCAGATACTGGTGTGTGGGGCTGATAAAGCCGTAATCAACTGCCCATGAGTCCACAGCCAGACTGATTGGATCTGATTGCTTTACCGCTTTACGTAAACCCGAGAGAACTTCAGTGAGGATTAAATCCCAATCCCACAGAAGCGAACCATCTTTTTGCGGAAGAACTTCATGCAGAAAGCGATGCACAACATCCAGTGAGATCGAGTCGCTATTTACCCGTCCTATAGCGACTCGACCACTGGTCGCGCCAAGATCTACTGCAAGAAATTCAAACATAAAGATCTATCGCATAAATGCGGCAGCGACTCCACTGTCGACTGGAATATGAAGTCCAGTTGTAAGTGCAAGATCAGATGAGCAGAGAACAAATACAGCTGCTGCAATGTGATCTGGCAATACTTCGCGCTTCAGGATTGAACGTTGCGCGTAGTACTCGCCCAACTTCTCTTCATCTACCCCATAGACCGCAGCGCGATTTGCACCCCAACCGGAAGAGAAGATTCCTGAACCGCGTACAACTCCATCAGGATTTACGCCATTAACGCGAATTTGGTGTGCACCGAGTTCAGCAGCTAGTAGACGCACTTGGTGTGCCTGATCTGCCTTTGTCGCGCCATATGCGATGTTATTAGGACCGGCAAAGATCGAATTCTTAGATGAGATGTAAACAATGTCTCCACCCATCTTTTGAGCAATCATCGCTTTGGCAGATTCTCGGGACATCAAGAATGAACCGCGCGCCATAACATCATGCTGTAAATCCCAGTCGGCAACAGTTGTATCAACGAGCGCTTTACTGAGCGAAAGGCCAGCATTATTAACAACGAGGTCTACGCCACCGAATGCAAGTGATGAGGCATGCACGGTTGCAATAATTGCTTCTTCGTCAGTCACATCAACTTTGACTGCGATTGCCTTGTCGGCCCCACCGATTTCAGCAGCAACTGCTGTTGCTGCATCAAGATCACGGTCTGCGACAACTACACATGCACCTTCAGCTGCGAGGCGAAGAGATGTTGCTTTACCAATTCCCGAACCACCACCAGTGACGATTGCGATACGACCTGCCAAAGGTTTTGGTTTTGGCAGACGGCGAAGCTTTGCTTCTTCAAGTTCCCAGTACTCGATATTGAACTTTTCAGATTCAGCAATTGGCTTATAGGTAGAGACAGATTCAGCACCACGCATAACGTTGATTGCATTGATATAGAACTCGCCAGCAACGCGTGAAGTCTGCTTATCTTTTCCATAGCTAAACATTCCAACACCTGGGACCAGGATGATGAGCGGATCAGCTCCACGCATTGCAGGGCTCTCAGGCTTTGCATACTTCTTGTAATAAGCGGCGTAGGTTTCACGGTACTTCTCGTGAAGCTCGTGAGCGCGAGCAATGACATCTTCAACGGATGCATCCGCTGGGGTATCAAGAACCATCGGTGAAATCTTTGTGCGCAAGAAGTGATCTGGGCAAGAGGTGCCGAGCGCAGCAAGACGTGGAAGCTCTGAATGTGAAATGAAATCAAGAACGACTTCGGTATCACTGAAACTTCCGAGCATCGGTGCATCCATAGATGCAATCCCGCGAAGTGCTGGCGCAAGTAGTGCAGCCTTTGCTTTACGTGCATCTGGAGATAACGGTGCCCACTCTTTTACAAGGGTCCCGAAGGGATCCTTCTTTCCCTTCGCAGCCAAGAACTTTTCGGCCTTCTCGATTGCATCGATGGAACGCTTTTCACACTCAGCTGAAGTTTCAGCCCAAGTAGTGAGGCCATGTCCGCCTAGAACCGCACCTTTTGCCTTTGGGTTCTCTTTTGCAAGCTTTGAGATATCGAGACCAAGTTGGAAACCAGGGCGGCGCCAATCCACCCAAAGAATTTCATCTCCGAAACATTCATTTGTCAGCGCAGGACCATCTGCTGCCGTTGCGAGAGCGATGATTGAATCTGGGTGCAAGTGATCAACGTGCGCGACATCAACGAGTCCGTGCATTGCAGTATCAATACTTGGCGCTGCGCCACCACGACCAAATGTGCAGTAATCAAAGAGTGCAACCATCTCATCTTCATGTTCAACACCGCGATAGACATTTACTAAAGCGCGCATGCGATCAAGGTAGAGACCAGCAAGTCCTGCTTCTTTCAAGGTTCCTAAATCTCCTCCAGAACCTTTGACGTAGAGAACTTCAACATCTTTACCGGTTGATGGATCCTTCGCTTCGCCTTTTGCGGAAGTATTTCCGCCGGCATAGTTGGTGAACTTTGGATTACTCCCGAGACGGTTCGATCGCCCCAACAACTCTTCAATAGTTTTATCCGCCATTAACTTAAGCTCCCCAACCTGCTTGATTACCACCGACGCGATCTGCAGCGATCTTTGCTGCATAACCGCTTGCCGCATAAGCCTTCATTGGTTCTGGATCGATTCCCTTATCGCTGCGCCACTCGCGAAGAAGTCCGCGCACGTCAGTGTTGTAGGCATCCATCAATACTTCGTGTCCTGCAAGTACATCGCCTGCAAGCTGCGCCTTCTTAAGAGCATCTTGATCAACAAGAACTGCCTTAGCGACAGCTTCTTGTACATTCATGATGGAGCGAATCTGGCCAGGGATCTTGGCTTCAATGTTGTGGCATTGATCAAGTACATATGAAACAGGTGTTCCGACATCAAATCCGCCATTGATATTTACTTCATGCATGATGCGGAAGAGCTGGAATGGGTCTGCAGCACCAACAATAAGGTCATCATCAGCATAGAAGCGTGAGTTAAAGTCGAAGGCACCAAGGCGCTTTGCACGGAGCAAACCAGCGACAATGAATTCAATATTTGTTCCTGGTGCATGGTGGCCGGTATCTACAACAACCATTGCCTTTGGTCCGAGTGCCATGCAATGAAGTAATGAAGTGCCCCAGTCAGGAACATCTGTGTGATAAAAAGCTGGTTCGAAGAACTTGTACTCAAGCAACATACGTTGGTTGGCGCCAAGTCGCGCATAAACCTTCTCAAGCGATTCGGCTAAGCGGTTCTGACGATCTGCGATGTTGTCTTGTCCTGGATAGTTCGTTCCATCTGCAAACCAAAGTTTGAGATCTTGGACGTTGACTTGGTCCATGATGTCGATGCAATCGAGTAAGTGCGCAACGGCGTTTGCACGAACCTTCGGATCCGGCGCACAGACAGAACCAAGAATGTATTGATCATCCTGAAAAGTATTTGAATTGATTGTGCCAAGCTTTACACCTAAACCTTGCGCGTGGGCAGCGAAGTCTTTGTAATCAGCGACCTTGTCCCATGGAATATGTAGTGCCACAGTTGGCGCAGCACCGGTGTACTTATGTACCTGCGCCGCATCTGCAACCTTCTCATACGGGTCGCGCGGTACACCTGGCTGACCGAAGACCTTAAATCGAGTTCCGGAGTTTCCATAGGCCCATGAAGGAGTCTCAACACCTAAACGATTGAGCACTGCTTTTACTTCATTTGTGCTTGCCATTGTCGTTATCCATTTCTCTCTTATTTAAGGTAGAAAATATTTTCAAGCTTGAGGAAACCTTCATCTGGTCTGCGACCGTCGAGAGCTTCAAAGTAATCAGACATAAAAGCTTGCCAACGTTCGTTGACATCTTTTGCAGCCATTCCATCGAGCGCTTTCTGAAGGTCAGGAGTCTCGAAGTAACCAATGAGGGTTGCATCGCTGCGGTCGAGGAAGAGCGAATAGTTATGCCATCCCGTCTCAGTGAGGGCTTCGAGCATCTCCGGCCAGACGTTTTGATGGTGCAGGACGTACTCATCAAGCTTCTCCTTGCGAAGCTTGAGTCGAAATCCAACGCGCTCCATCATCACACCCCTCTGCCGTTGAAACGATTCATATTCAATAGGCAGACGTTAAGAGGGAAATAAGCGTGAGTCAACCCTGTTGAGGTAACGATTGGGTCAAGAAGGCCTTCGATTTATTGACACGGTTCAATTGCAAGGGCAGACTCACGCCCCATGAGCGTCAGCCTTCGAGATGTAGCCAAGGCTGCCAAGGTCTCAGTTGGAACTGTCTCAAATGTTCTCAATCGCCCGGAAGTTGTAGCTCCGGAAACCCTGGCTCGAGTCCAAGCCACAATCAAGGAGCTGGGGTTCGTTCCCAATGGCTTTGCTCGCCACCTACGTTCTGGCCAAAGCCGAACACTGGGGTTGATCGTGCCAGATGTGGCGAACCCATTCTTTACCGAAGTCGCCCGTGGCGTAGAGGATGCGGCCAGCAAGCGCGATTACGCAGTGTTTCTATGTAATTCGGATGAATCAGCTTCAAAAGAGGATCGCTACATCAATGTTCTCATTCAACAGCAAGTACGTGGAGTGCTCATTACTCCGGCTGATATGAAATCTGACCGACTTGAAACAATGCGCGAACGAGGAATTGCCGTAACGCTCCTTGACCGAGAAATAAAAGGGCGTAAACAGTGCTCGGTTTCAGTAGATGACGTACATGGTGGCCAGATAGCTATTGAATATCTCGCCGGACTAGGTCATAAAAATATTGCGTGGGTTTGTGGGCCAGAAAGCATTCCGCAGGTTGCAGATCGCGGTGCCGGAGTTGTAAAGGCTGCAAAAGTCGCTGGTGCCAAAATTGAAACTATTCGCGTGCCACTTATGAATGCCGCCAAAGGCGAAGAAGCGGCAAAGAAAATTCTAGATCTAGGTGTAATGCCTACTGCAATTTTCTGCGCTAATGACCTGTTAGCACTGGGCGTCATGCGCGCACTTCTCGCAAGTAAAGTGCGAATTCCAGAACAAGTTTCGGTCCTTGGCTACGACAACATTGAATTTGCCCCATCAGCTGCAGTGCCACTTTCATCTATTGCTCAACCCTCTTATCAAATGGGTGTAACGGCAGCAGATTTACTACTTAATGAATGCGAAGATGGCGAAAATCATGAGCACCAACAGATTCGTTTTCAACCGCAATTGGTTGAACGTGCATCCACAGGCAAACGTTAATTATTGACGATTTAAAAAGCGCACATGCTTTGGCGTTAACTCATCGAGTGAATTAACTCCAAGCAACTTCATATTACGAACCATCTGAGTGCGCATGATTTCTAGCGCTCGCTCGACTCCATCTTGGCCACCGGCCATGAGCCCATATAAATAAGCTCTGCCAACGTATGTGAACTGCGCCCCGAGGGCTATCGCAGCAAGGACATCCGCACCGTGCATGATGCCGGTATCGATATGAATTTCGTAATCTTTCTTAAATTCCTTCTTAATATCTGAAAGCAAATGCAACATCACTGGGGCACGATCAAGTTGGCGCCCGCCATGGTTGGAAAGCAAAATTGCATCAGCACCAAGCTTCGCAGCCATCTTTGCATCATCAAGATTCTGAATTCCCTTGACAGTTAATGTTCCATCCCACTGCTGACGAATCCACTTGAGATCTTCCCAAGTCATCGTCGGATCGAACATGTAATCAAGGAGTTCGCCAACCGTGCCTTCCCAATTTTTCATTGAAGCGAATTCAATAGAAGGCGTTGTTAAGAAGTTAATCCACCAAGCTGGTCTAGGTAGTGCATTTATTACAGTGCCAGCAGTAAGGCGTGGTGGAACAGTTAAGCCATTGCGATAATCACGTATGCGTTGTCCTGCAGCAGGAACATCGACAGTGAGCATGAGGTTTTTTACTCCTGCGCGCTTTGCGCGTTCGACGAGTGCCATGCTGCCTTCGCGGTCTTTCCACATATATAATTGGAACCAGTTACGACCATCAGGTGCGCTAGCAACTACATCTTCAATTGTTGTTGTCCCAAGTGTTGAGAGCGTGAAAGGAATCCCAAATTTTTCAGCAGCGCGCGCACCGGCAATTTCGCCCTGTGTCTGCATCATGCGGGTAAAGCCAGTTGGTGCAATACCAACGGGCATTGAGAAATTTTCACCGAGTGCAGTACGAGTTAAATCTGCAGTTGATACATCCTTGAGAATGCTTGGGATAAATTCAAGATCGCGGTAAGCCTGACGCGCGCGCTCAAGACTTACTTCGCTTTCAGCTGAACCGTCGGTGTAATCGAAAGGTCCTTTAGGTGTGCGGCGCTTGGCTATATCGCGCAGATCCCAAATTGTGTAGGCCGTCTCTAGGCGGCGCTTTTTGCGGCGCAAGGTTGGAAGTGAGAATTGCAGTAGGGGAGCGAGTTCAGAGGGCTTCGGGAACTGTCGCTTTACATTCTTGGCCACGCGGGAACCGCCCTTATTTACGCTCAGTGGAATTGAATCCATTTAATAAATATCGCCCCAATCGTACATTTCGAGCCCCTCGAGAGGATCGAGCTGTACTTACTAGTAGCGGTGCTGAGGGTACGGGTTGAATTGTTCAATTATCAAGGGGGCTTTTTACGCTTAAAAACGTGATGAAACCGTTATCAATCATTTCTCTAAAATCCATTGACGATTAGGTTACACCACCGCTAAATTCCCTCCCAAGGTTGAAACGATTCAACCAAAGTTCACCTCAGGAGGATAGATGAAGACAATGATGAAGCGCGGGATTGCTCTCGCGCTACCTCTCGCACTTGTCTTTGGAGCGACAGTTGCTGCTCCATCACAAGCCGCAGATACCGAAATTACCTGGCTTGTCGATAACGGCCAGGCCAGCCAAGATGCCGGAGCAGCACTCATTGCAGCTTATGAGAAAGCTAACCCAGGAAACAAGGTCAAACTTGTTCTTCGCCCAGGTGGCACAGATGGAGATAACCTCGTTAAGACAAAGCTTGCAACAGGTTCGATGGAAGATGTATTTACATACAACTCCGGATCACTCTTCCAGGCTCTTGCTCCTACAAAGAATCTTCTTGAGATGACAAATCAGCCATTCATGAAGAATGTTCTCTCCGGCTTTTACCCAGTTGTTTCTGTTGGTAACAAGATTTACGGAACTCCATGGGGAACAGCTGTAGGTGGCGGAATCCTTTACAACAAGAAGGTTTACGCAAAGCTTGGCCTAAAGGTCCCACTAACTTGGGCTGATTTCATGGCTAATAACAAGAAGATTAAGGCTGCTGGAATTGATCCAGTTATCCAGTCATACAAGGAAACTTGGACTTCACAGCTCTTCGTTCTTGCTGATTACTACAACGTACAAGCTGCATCTCCAAAATTCGCTGCTGAATACACAGCAGGAAAGCAGAAGTATGCAACTAACAAGACTGCACTTCGCGGATTTGAATACATTGAAGAGCTTAAGAAGCTCAACTACTTCAACCGTGACTATGCATCAACAACATATGCACAGGCACTCGACAAGCTTGCTCTAGGCCAGGGCGCTCACTACCCAATGGCAACATGGGCAATCCCACAGATTGCTTCACAGCAGCCTGCAAACCTTGAGGATGTCGGCTTCTTTGCTCAGCCAGGTCCAAAGGCGAGCGTCAACGGTGTAACTGTGTGGGTTCCATCAGGAACATACATTCCTGCAAATACAAAGAACGCTGCAGCTGCATTGAAGTTCGTTGGCTGGATGACATCAGCTAAGGCTGTTGACGTCATGAACGGCGTTGAAGGATTTGCCGGCGGACCTTATTACATCAAGGGCGCAAGCATTCCTAACGCTCTTCCTGGTGCAGTTAAGGACGTCGTTCAGTACTTCACCAAGAATGCAACTGCTCCGGCACTTGAATTCGTTTCACCAATCAAGGGACCAAACCTTGAGAAGATCCTTGTCGAAGTTGGACTAGGAATCACAACTGCTAAGAAGGCGGCCGCTGCATACGATGCAGATGTTGTTAAGCAGGCTAAGCAGCTCGGAATTAAGGGCTGGTAACAAATAAGTAATAAAACTGGCGGGCTGAGAAATCAGCCCGCCAGTTTTACTCATTTCATATATTTTTTGGGGGAAAAGTGAAGCAAGCAGAGAAGAAAATCAAGAGCCCATATTCGTACGCTCTTATTTTGCCGATTGCGATTATCTTCACCATATTCTTCATCATTCCCACAATTGTTTCATTCTTCTTCTCCATGACTCGTTGGACTCTCTTTGATTGGGAATTTGTAGGATTCGAAAACTTTATTCAATACTTTAAAGAAGCATCTCTTGCCATCGGATTTAAAAACACTCTTATTTATGGCGTTGTCACATCAGGCCTGAAAGTCATATTTGGTCTGGCCTTGGCAATGCTTCTCACCGGACGTTTGAGAGCTAAAGGCTTCTTACGGTCAGTCGTGTATTTCCCAGTTTTGGTTTCAACCATCGGCGTTGGTTTCACATTCAGTATTTTGATGGACCCCAACTACGGAGCAATTAATAAAGGAATTGTGGCTTTTGGTAAGGCAATCGGCTGGGAAACTTATGGCCCCGGCTGGCTAGTTGACCCGAATCTCTTGCCTTTGTTTTCTGTTGCCTTTGTTGATGTCTGGAAAGGTGTTGGAATTGCAACAGTTCTGTATATGGCAGGACTTGCTAGCATTCCCCAGGAATATTACGAAGCGTTGGCGGTTGATGGCGGAGGTACGTGGGATAAATTTCGCAACATCACTCTTCCCTTGGTCAGACCGGCCACTGCCGCAGTAGTCATTCTGAGCTTTATTGGCGGATTACGTTCGTTCGATCTAATTTGGGCGATGACAAATGGTGGCCCAGGCTTCCTTTCTGACGTTATCGCATCTATTAACTACAAGCAGTATCAAGCTGGTTTCTATGGCTTAGCAACTGCAGGAAACGTAATTTTGCTCGTCTTTGTTTTGGTCGTCATAGGACCCGTGTACTGGTACTTCAATAAGAAGGAGAAGCAAGCATGAAAAAATTCCTTCGTAAGAACTGGGTAGATTTTGTGGCAGTTCCAATTGGACTTTTTGTTTTTGCAGCGCCCTTCATTTTGATATTTCTTACCGCCACCAAGAATTCTAAAGAGTCATACCAGTTTAACTTCCAAATGCCAGAGAAGTTTCTTCTTTGGGAAAACATTAGGACTGTGCTCCAAACTAGTGACGGAGTTGTGATCAGAGCCTTCATCAACTCAACGATCCTCACCGTTGTTTCGGTCACGCTGGTTGTGTTTTTCAGCTCAATGGCAGCCTTTATCTTCTCTCGTCGCCCAGGAAAGCTAACTACATTTGCAAATATCATGGTCTTGGCAGGACTCGTTGTTCCTCCGGCTGTTGTGCCAACAATTTGGGTATTGCAACGTCTTCACTTGTTTAAGACTATGCAAGGACTTATCCTCATAGAAGTTGCCTACAGCGCCGCCTTTGCAATCCTCATTTACAAAGGTTTCATAGCTTCCATTCCACGCGAAATCGATGAAGCAGCTGCCATGGATGGATGTACCGGATTCGCGCTATATCGTCGGATTATTTTCCCACTGTTGATGCCGGTGAACGTCACAATCATTGTCACAACATCTGTTGCAATCTTTAACGACTTTACCAACCCGCTCTACTTCTTGCCGGGCAATGAAAATGCAACCGTGCAATTAACTCTGTTCTACTTCCAGAGCGCATATCTGACTCAGTACAACCTGCTCTTCACCGATATCTTGCTGATCACAATTCCTCCACTGATTGTCTTCATTATCTTCAACAAGAAAATAGTTTCAGGTCTTACCGCTGGTTCTGTAAAGGGCTAGTTCTTACTTAACAAAAGGGGAAAGTCATGTCATCACTTCCAGAGTCAACGAAGCGCGATGAAGCAACCAGAGTAATTGGGCTTCAGACGCAGTTTTCAGCTGACTTAATAGGCCTTCCCATCGTTGATCCTCAACTCACATGGCAGATTACTAGTGAGCGACCAGATGCGACGCAGTTGGCCTACGAGATTTCATCGGTCAGCGAGATGGGAGATGTCATCACATCTGCTGCTGTAATAAGCGCAGAACAGATTGAACAAGTAGCGGCTGGTCACATTTCTAAGGCTCGCGAAATTCGTCACCTTCGTGTTCGAGTTGCTACTCAGTACGGTTGGTCAGAATTTAGCCCTTATGCAAAGTTCGAGACAGGTTTGGCATCAGGCACAGAGCTCAAGGGTGAATCGATTGGTGATTCATCTTCACACTCCGAACCGTCTCCAATATTGCGCAAAGAATTTCAAGCAGGAAAGAAAGTTGCGAAGGCTCGTCTATACGCGGCATCTGAAGGTATCCACGCTCTCTATCTCAACGCAGTTCCTGTAACAGATGAATTCTTTACTCCTGGCTGGACTGCATACGATGATCGTCGCACCTACATTACTTACGATGTCACAGCCCTAGTTCAAGATGGCGGCAACTGCATCAGTGCTGAGCTTGGTGATGGATGGACGCGAGGCAAGCTCGGCTTCATGAATATGTACGACAACTATGGCAAGAACATTCACCTTCTTGCGCAACTTGAAGTTACATATACAGATGGATCGACAGATGTTGTTGTCACAGATAAGTCTTGGAAAGTTTCTTCAGGTGAAATTCGGTTTGCAGATATCTACGATGGCACAACAATTGATTACACAAAGCGTCAAAAAGGTTGGCAGCTAGTTGGATTTAATGATTCAGCGTGGAGCGCTCCAGTTGTTTATCCATTCGCTAAGGAAACACTCTCTGCTCGCACATCCACTCGAGTTGTAAAGATTGAAGAGTTCGCTTCAAGAATTCTTGACTCAAAGAACACCACTCGCACGCTTCTTGATTTCTCACAGAATATTTCAGGATGGGTTCGACTTACAGTCGACGGTAAGAAAGGTGACGTAGTCACACTTCGCCATGCTGAAGTCCTTGAACCAGGGCCAAATCTGCACACCGCAGCCCTTCGTACTGCGAAAGCTACAGACCACTTCACCCTTGATCGCGATGGCCGCCATGTTCTTGAACCAAAGTTCACTTTCCATGGCTTCCAATTCGCAGAGGTAACCGGCCCTGCCAAGTTCATCTCTGCTGTTGGTGTTGCAATTTCATCTGCAAATGAACGCCGCGGAACATTTACCTCTTCCGATGTTCGTCTTAACCGCCTACACCAGAATGTTGTGTGGTCTATTGCAGACAACATGGTCTCTGTTCCAACAGATTGCCCACAGCGCGATGAGCGTTTGGGATGGACCGGTGATGCACAAGCTATTGCGATGACATCAAATACTTTGTACAAGCTCGATAGCTTTTGGCGTAACTGGCTAACAGACCTTTGGGTTGATCAAAAGCGCGTTGGCGGCGTTGGCGCTGTTGTTCCAGATATTTTGTCTAAGCAACCATCACCAGCAGAAGGCGCAGGTTGGGTCATTACAGACCGCGCGGGTTGGGCGGATGCTGCAACGATTGTTCCAATGGCTGCTTATGAGTCATATGGAAGCGCTGCAACACTCAAGCAACAAGTTGAAAGTATCCGTGCTTATGTCGATGGCTTATCAGCACGTCGCCAAGGAGAAAAGTTTTTACCGGAAGAGTTCCAATTTGGAGACTGGTGCGATCCTGATGCACCTGTAGACCAGCCTTGGTTATCAAAGGTAAAGGCACAATTCGTAGCAAACGCATTCTTTGCTAATACCGTTCAGCTAGCAGCTGACACAGAAGCGCTCGTTGGAGATGCTGCACATCAGAAGAAGTTCACTGACCTTGCAGCAACACTAAAGAAAGATATTTGGGAGCACTTTGGTCAAGAAGCGAGGGAGACAACAGCTGGTTGTTCCATCGCACTTGAATTCGGAATCGTGCCTGAATCTGAAAAGGCACAAGTCGCAAAGATTTTGAGCGATATGGTCATTGCAGATGAAGGAAAGATCACTACTGGCTTCCTTGGAACTCCACTTATCTTGCATGCGCTCTCAAAGAACGGCTATTTCAACGCCGCATACACAATGCTGATGCGCCGGAAAGTACGTTCATGGCTCTACCAAGTTGATCAGAAGGCAACAACAATCTGGGAACGCTGGGATGCTATACGTGAAGATGGTTCGATTCATAAGGGTGAGATGGCAACTTCTTCTGAAGAGCAGCCAGATGCATCAATGATCTCCTTTAATCACTATGCATATGGCGCAGTGATTGACTGGGTTTATCGCAACGTTGCAGGTATTGCACCTACTTCAAAAAGCCCTGGCTATCGCCATATTACATTTGCACCACGCCCAGGTGAAGGCTTCACATATGCATCAGCGGAAGTAAATACGCCATTCGGGGCTGCTGGAATTTCATGGGAAATTGTTGGCGACAGCGTGCTCTCTGCAAAGATCACAGTTCCATTTGGGTCTCGCGCAGTGATTGATTTCCCAGTCTCTGCTAACTCGGTCCTCCGCGTTAATGGAAAGACGGTTACCAACAAGGTAGAAGTTGGATATGGAACCTATGAAGTCACAGTGAGTGCACCTGAAATTGCCGCATTTAAAGTTGCAAACTAGTTTGGAGCTTTTTAATGGACTTTAAAGCGAGTGTCGATAAGTTAAGTATTGAAGAGAAGGTTCGCTTACTTACAGGTGAAGATTTTTGGACTACGCATGCACTTCCAAATATCGGACTTCGCAAGATGGTTGTCTCCGATGGCCCATCGGGCGTTCGTGGAGAGTTGTGGGATGAAAGAAGCCCGTCACTCTCACTTCCATCTGCGACCGCTTTTGCTTCAACTTGGGATTCAAAGGTCATGGCACAAGTTGGTCAAGTTATGGCCCACGAAGCGCGCAGTAAAAATGTAGATGTAGTTCTTGGTCCAACAATCAATCTGCACCGCTCACCGTTAGGTGGGCGCCACTTCGAGGCTTATTCAGAAGATCCAGTTCTCTCTGGAAAATTAGCAGCAGCTTTTGTAAAAGGAATCCAAGAGCAAGGCGTGGGCGCATGCCTAAAGCATTTTGTAGCAAATGATGCTGAAACCGATCGCCATACAGTTAATAACATTCTTGATGAAGAAACTCTTCGAGAGGTATATGCGCTTCCGTTTGAAATCGCAGTACGAGATTCAAATCCTTGGACAATCATGTCTGCGTACAACCGCGTTAATGGACCAAAAATGGCAGCATCCCCACTTCTAAACTCTATGTTGAAGGATGAATGGGGTTGGGACGGAGCTGTAGTTTCAGATTGGACTGGCGTTCAATCTACGGTTGATACAGGAAATGAAGGAAATGACCTTGAAATGCCTGGCCCCTTTGGATTTTGGGGCGAGAAGTTGCTTGCAGCAGTTAAGAGCGGTGAAGTCTCTGAAGATGCCATAAATGCAAAGGTTGAAAGGCTACTTCGACTTGCATACCGAGTTGGAAAGTTTGCAGATGCTGAGAGCAAGAAGGCAAAAGAATTTAATAATGTAGAGCTTCAGCAGATTGCCCGTTCGATTGGTTCCGATTCCATTGTGTTGGCAAAGAATCAGAGTGCAACACTTCCTATCGAGGCTCCAACTTCCATTGCTGTAATTGGAGCACATGCACGATTCGGTCGAGGTCAAGGTGGCGGTTCGGCAACTGTCTATCCAACCGAGTTTGTTTCGCCTCTTGAGGGCCTTACAGAGAATGCTCCTGCAGGTAGTTCAATTAAATACACGCTAGGCGTCAACTCAGACTCGGGTCTAATCCAATTCGATAAGAATTATTTGAGGAACCCAGCTACTGGCAAGAGCGGATGTTTAGCTGAAATCTTTGCTCCAGATGGATCTCTTCTGCTCACCGAAGATAGATTTGGTGGATTCTTCAACTGGGCCACGCAACCTTGGATGTTCCAATATTCATTTATCCGAGTATCAGGAATTTTCACTGCAAGTGTTGATGGTGAATATCAATTTGGCGTAGGCATGGTCGGCAATTACAAAATTACTATCGGCGATCAAGTGCATGAAGGCTTTATTCCAATGCATTCAGATGACCTAGGTGAATTTGTTCTCAACCCACCATTTAGAGCTTTTGGCCACACACTTAAGCGTGGCGAGGAAGTGCTGATTCAATGGGAGTACCCACAAGGTTCCCTCCCAATTCCAATCGCATCCTTCTACATCGGTTTCCAAGAGCCTTCACGTAGCCAAGCAGAGGAAATTGCAGATGCGGTAGCGCTAGCAGAAGAATCAGATGTGGCAATTGTCTTTGTTGGTACAACAGCAGAGATTGAATCCGAGGGACACGATCGCGCGAACATCTCACTGCCGGATGGCCAAGATAAATTGGTCGAAGCCGTTGCAAAGGCCGCAAAACACACAATTGTTGTGGTCAATTCTGGTTCTCCTGTAGAGATGCCATGGTTCGATGAGGTTGATTCTGTTCTCTTTACCTTCTTTGGGGGACAGCAGATGGGCAATGCGCTCGCTGATGTCATTTATGGAAAGGTAAACCCTGCCGCACGTACCACTACAACTTGGGCCAAGCAGATGTCAGATCTTCCAGTAGTGAATACAACTCCTACAAATGGAGAACTGCATTATTCAGAAGGAAGATTCATTGGATACCGCGCCTGGAGAAAATCTGGCAGAACTCCATTGATTCCATTTGGCCATGGCCTTTCGTACACAACATTTACTTCACAACTCGTAAGCGCAGATAAAACGACTGCAAAAGTTAAGGTTACAAATACTGGTAATCGCGCTGGTTCGCACGTTGTTCAGATTTATGCACATTTGCAGAGCAACGAATCCTTTGAGCGCCGCTTAGCTGGATTTTCCAAAGTAAATCTTCAATTAGGCGAGAGCAAAGAAGTTGAAGTTTCTCTAGAGCCACTTACCTTTATGCGCTTTAAAGGCGGTTGGCAAGACCAGGCTGGTAATTGGGAGATCACTCTTGCGGAGAATGCATTTGAACAAGGCTCGTCCATAATTGTTTAAGATTTACACCGAACTCTTTAAGACGCCTGGTGCGAAGAGAATCGCATCTGCTGGATTTATCGCGCGCATGCCAGTTGCAATGGATTCGATTGCAATCATCTTATTTGTACATTCAGTGGAGAGTAGATATTCCATAGCGGGAGCTCTTACCGCAGTTGCAGCTTTTACGACTGTATTTTCATCTCCTCTCTGGTCGAAGGTTGCCGATCGACGCGGACAGGCATTTGTCTTGAAAATTGCAGTACCCGTTCGAATATTCTCAATTATTGGATTTGTGCTGCTGGTGAAGAGCGGCGCACCTCTTTGGACATGGTTTCTTTCAATCTTTATTGCTGAATGCGGTTCGGTCAGCATCGGCTCGATGACGCGTCGCCGATGGGTAAACCTCATCGATAAAGAGAACAAGGATCTGCTATCTACCTCGTATTCGTTTGAGTCACTGCTTGATGAGTTTGTTTACATCATCGGTCCGATTATCACTACCGGTATTGTCGCTGCGACAGAGCCAGTTGCCGGACTTTTGCTGGGTATCTGTTTCCTTGTAGTAGGAGTACCTCTCATTGTGACTCACAGAAACTCTGATCCCGTAATTGAAAAACCAGAATTTAGCGAAAAAATTAAATCTGTAACTAGAAATAGGAAATTGCAAGCAGTGGGGATTCCTTTAACAATTGCAGGTGGATGCTTTAGCGCAGTGAATATCTCTGTTGTTGCCTTTGCTACCGAGAAGTCCATGGCTTCCAGTGCAGGTTTAGTTCTTGGTGCATGGGCTGCAGGTGGTGCAGTTTCAGCAATTATTAACGGCGCAATCCGATGGAAAATTTCACACGGGACACGTTATCTCGGGTACCTCATTGGAATGACTGTTATTGCAATTTCTTTTCCATTTATTAGCAACTTGTATCTTTTGGCAGTAGCTCTCTTCTTGCAGGGAATGTGCGTTGGCCCGTTACTCCCAAATGGATTACCCCTGGTTACCAACTCGGTTCCAGCATCGCAAATGACTCACGCAATTACTCTGGTGACTTCCGGAATTCCTCTAACCGGTGCGCTCTCAAGTTTCCTGTCGGGACGAATCATCGATAATTTTGGAGCAAGTGCAGGTTTATGGCTTCCTTTTGGATTCCTGATTGTTGCCTGTGCGTCAACTATTCCGTATGCGAAAGAATATAAAAAATAGTTTTAACGCCACTTAGTTGCGAGCGAGAATCCAACTGCAATAAAGCTGAAACCAATAATCATGTTCCATGCGCCAATTCCAGGAATTGGATAGAGAGTCTGGCTTACGTAGAAGACAACGATCCAGAACAAGCCGATGAGGAAGTTAGCGACCATCACAGGTGCGAGCCATGATGGGCTCTCGAGGATCGCTGAATCTTCTTCGATGTGATGCTGTTCTTCGTGAGCGTGCTGCTCTTGAACCTTCTTACGCAATTTCGACTTTGGCATAGGGCCTAGGTTACAGCACAATTACCGCATGGCTCGAATCCTCGTCATCGATAACTATGACTCGTTCGTGTTCAACCTGGTGCAGTATCTGCAGCAGTTGGGCGCCGAATGCACCGTAGTGCGCAACGATGAAGTTGGGGCGAACGAGGCCGCTAAGTACGACGGAGTCTTGATTTCGCCGGGACCTGGAACGCCGGATAAAGCAGGCGTCAGTATTGCGATGATTAATTTCTGTGCAGAAAATTCGATTCCTTTATTTGGAGTCTGCTTGGGCCACCAAGCAATCGGTGAAGCATTCGGTGCAACTGTTTCTCGCGCACCGGAATTACTTCATGGAAAAACATCTCAAGTAATTCATAACGGTGCAGGCGTCCTTGCAACCCTTCCATCACCATTTACCGCAACTCGTTATCACTCACTTGCGGTCGAACGTGACACAGTTCCTGCAGTTCTAGAAATTACTGGATCAACTGAATCCGGTGTTGTGATGTCTATGCGCCACACAACTCTTCCTATCGAAGGCGTGCAGTTCCATCCTGAATCAGTTTTGACGGAGCACGGACATCAAATGCTGGCTAACTGGTTGGTGAAGTGTGGAGACCTCGATGCACCAAAGCGCGCAGTCGGACTTTCTCCTGTTGTTGGAAGCTCAAAGTAAAAATTACTTCTTCCAGTTAACTAAGACTTTCCCCACTTTGTAGGTAGCGACAGGGTGTGCGAATTCCATTGGTTCTAATTGCTCGGCCGAAACCAATTCAATTTCACCAACTGCACTAAGTAACTGAGTAAGCGATTCTTGAATCACTAGGCGTGCAAGTTGCTGGCCAATACATCCATGAATTCCGTGTCCGAATGAAAGATGCGCCTTTAATTCACGATTTAGCTTCAAAGAGTTGGGTTGGTCCCAAATACGTGGATCCCGATTTACTGCAACGGGCGATACAGAAACACTCTGCCCTGCGGCGATTTTATGGCCATCGATCTCTATATCTTCTAGCGCGGTTCGCGGAAAGAGCGTGACAAACATGGCGCAGAAGCGCATGAGCTCTTCGATCGCCTCGGCAGGGACAGGAAGATTGCTTCGAAGGAGCGTCAACTGATCTGGGTTTTGAAGTAGCGCGAGCATGCTCGTTGAAATCATGTAAGCGACAGAATCACGACCTGAGGTGAAGAAGACATAGATAAGACCTTCTACTTCTGACTGAGTGAGCTCAGATTGAATCAGATGAGAAATAACATCTTCACCCGGGTTCTCTAACTTGTATTGGTAAACCTGGCGCAGATACGTAATTCGTTCTTCTCGAGTAACAGACCCAACAAATGTTCGTTCAAATTCCTTCACCATTGCCTGAGGTATTCCCAGAACAAATGCATGATTTGCAATCGAAATCGGTTCGCTGAAATGTTCTGTTAGGTCTACTGGCTGGGGTTGGTTGAGGAAGTGAGTTAATTGCCGAGAGACGAGAGCTGATACTGCTTCCGAGTAAGAATTGACTGCTTTAAATGAGAATTTTGAAGTAACCGTTTTGCGACACTTTCTATGTTGTTCCCCATCGAGCGCCAATAAATCTGCCGTGGTGATTGCGAGCTCATCTCGCTCATCAATGAACTCTTCAGGAGTTTGCCGAGGCGCTAATCCTGGAAAGCGATGCGGTTGTTGGCTGAATCGGATATCCATAAGAATTTCTTGTGAAATTTCCTGACGGAGCGCAATTAAACCTTCATGTCCATCTGGGAAAGATAGAGGTGTAAGTGCAGATGAATCGCGCCAGTGGTCGAGAGTCGGCGAAGGGCTTAACGGTGTTCCATCTGATGGGAGATTGTGCTTGTGTGGACAATCCATTGATGATTCCTACGGTGCCCGATTGATAGTAATTGTTACTGATTTACCAATCGTCTGTGTAGTTGCTGCATCTGGTGCTTGGCGAATAACAACTCCAGCTGGTTGCGCAGAGTCATAGTCATAAAATTCTTTAATTAAGAAGCCAGCTTGAATAAGCAACGTCTTCGCTTGAATTGCTTCGATACCAATTAAGTTGGGAACAGTTACTTCACCACTTGCGATGGTGAGAATCACTGAACTTCCTGCTTCTGTTACCGAACCAACAGCTGGCATAACATCGAGCACAGTTCCTTGAGGTTGATCAGAAGGGGAGGCGATTGTTTGCGAGACCAAGAGACCCACTGAAGTCAGTGCAGAGCGTGCATCAATAAGAGACATACCAATCAGGTCATCAGGAACGATTGCATCTCCCGGGCCATCAGAGATAGTGAGAACCACTGAAGAGCCAATCTTTGCTCTGGTTGTTGCGAGAGGAAGTTGGCTTGCTACGCGATCTTTAGGGATAACTCCATCGTGTGCGTGCTTGATGGTGATTGAATAATCAGAAAGCAGGGCACGCGCCATCTCTTCGCTTAAGCCCACAACGTTCGGAACCATTGGCCCTGAATTGCTTCCGCCGCCGCTCATCAGAAGACCAGTTACAGAAAGAGCGATGGCAGCGAAGAAAGATCCACCTAAGAGAAGTGCTGAACGACGCGAGAAGAGCGGCTTCCTTGCAACCTTTGTTGTGACAACTTCGCCCGCACGAACCTTTGCGATGTCATCGAGCATTGCTTGCGCGCTCTGATACCTATCTTCCGGCTTCTTGGAAAGTGCAACAGCTAGAACGGTTTCAATTCCTTCAGGTAGTTCAGGTTTTAGTGTTCGTACGAGTGGCGCAACACTTGATGCATGTTGGTAGGCAATAGA
>JBJONB010000015.1:0-21601 GCA_046052045.1 Actinomycetota bacterium
ACTTCAGCGTCTTCAACATGATCTTCAGATCCTGCTGTTGCGCCTTCTGTTTGTGCAGATGCATTTGCATACATGAGTGCACCGAGTGCCTGAGAGATAGTCGAAACCTTTTCGGTGTTTGACTTAATTGATTCGAAGTTTGCTCCACCAAGATCAGTCTTGAGTGCAGCAAGTGCTTCATCAAGTTCTGCCTTCTTTGTTGCAGCTTCACCTTCGGTGAACTTATCTGCATTGTCAGTCAAGAACTTCTCAGTCTGGTAGACAAGTGAATCTCCAGTGTTGCGGATTTCTGCTTCTTCACGACGCTGCTTATCTTCATTTGCGTGTGCTTCAGCATCTGCCATCATTTGTGCGATCTCATCCTTGGAGAGAGCTGAACCGCCGGTGATGGTCATGCCCTGCTCTTTACCTGTTGCAAGATCCTTCGCAGAAACATGAACGATTCCGTTTGCATCGATATCGAATGTCACTTCAACCTGTGGGACTCCGCGTGGAGCTGGTGCAATTCCAGTAAGTTCGAACATGCCGAGCTTTTTGTTATATGCAGCCATCTCGCGCTCACCTTGGTAAGCCTGAATCTGTACAGCTGGCTGATTGTCATCAGCAGTTGTAAAGATTTCTGAACGCTTTGTAGGAATTGTTGTGTTGCGCTCGATCAACTTTGTCATCACTCCACCCTTGGTTTCGATACCAAGAGAAAGTGGTGTGACGTCGAGAAGCAATACATCCTTCACTTCACCCTTAAGAACACCTGCTTGAAGCGATGCACCAACTGCTACTACTTCATCGGGGTTTACGCCCTTATTTGGCTCTTTTCCGCCTGTTAATTCGCGGACAAGATCCACAACAGCTGGCATGCGAGTTGATCCACCAACAAGTACAACTGATTGAATCTTGTTGATTGGAATTCCGGCATCCTTAAGAACTGCTTGGAATGGCTTCTTGCATCGCTCAAGCAAATCCGCAGTCAATGACTGGAACTGTGCGCGAGTAATTGTTTCATCTAAGAACAATGGGTTCTTTTCAGAATCAACTGTGATGTATGGAAGGTTGATTGTTGCTGATTGTGAAGACGAAAGTTCGATCTTCGCCTTTTCAGCAGCCTCGCGGATACGCTGCATCGCCATTTTGTCCTTTGTAAGGTCGATGCCATTTGCAGATCCGAATGTCTTAACTAAGTGATCAACAAGTGATTGATCCCAGTCATCTCCACCAAGGTTGTTGTCGCCGTTGGTTGCCTTAACTTCTACAACACCGTCGCCGATTTCAAGAAGTGAAACGTCGAATGTTCCACCACCAAGGTCGAATACAAGGATTGTCTGTTCTTGATCTGCTTTATCGAGACCGTATGCAAGTGCTGCTGCAGTTGGCTCGTTGATAATGCGGAGAACATTGAGGCCAGCAATTTCGCCAGCTTCTTTTGTTGCTTGGCGTTGTGCATCGTTGAAGTAAGCAGGAACTGTAATTACAGCATCCGTTACGGTTTCACCGAGATACGCCTCTGCATCGCGCTTTAACTTCTGTAGAACGCGCGCTGAAATTTCTTGTGGTGTGTACTTCTTTCCGTCGATATCCATCGTCCAGTTGGTACCCATGTGACGCTTTACGGATCGGATTGTGCGATCAACGTTTGTCACTGACTGACGCTTTGCAACTTCACCGACGAGAACTTCGCCATTCTTTGCGAATGCGACGATCGATGGGGTTGTGCGAGCGCCTTCTGCGTTTGCAATAACCGTTGGTTCTCCACCTTCGAGTACTGATACGCAGCTATTTGTTGTTCCTAGGTCGATTCCGACTGCTCTAGCCATTGTGTTGCTCCTTCATTAGATCTGTTTCTACTCTCAAGCCAATCTGGGTTGAGGCTCGTAACCTGAGTCGATTCTACGCAAAGAGTTGAGTCGAGGCGACTCAAGTTACATACGGTTGAACCCCTCACTAGGGCTTTTTATTCCATAGTCTGTCTCCGCAAAGCTATTCGCTTCGCTCAGCACCTTTGCTTCCAGCCAGACTTATTCCATAAAAAGCTAGCGGGTGGCTGGTTAACCGTAGGTATCTCGAGGGCCTCTCCCGTTAGAAATGGTGCGCAGGCCGCGCTTCCAAGATGGAGCTTGAGGGCCGATGAAGTCCAGGGATTCAACCAAGGCGCCAGGTGCGCTTGAACGGATCTTCTCGAGCAGGGATGGACCGACCAGGTTGAGCTGGGTCGCCCAGGCGGTTGATGAACATTGGACGAGAAGGCGGCCATCGAGCATAGATAAAGGTGTGGTGTGCTGACCGATTTCAGGGCCGACTACTTGGGCCCAGGTGGCGAAGAGGGTTCCTTCGGCAAGACCTGAATCCCAGTCGCGTTGGGCGATGAGGTCGGTAAGGACATTGGCGATCAGAGTTGGGTCGCCGGGGGTTTGGGTGCGCTCCTCGATGACCTTCTTCTTTTTAGTAAATCCAGTTTTATAGCTTTGGAAGAGGTCGTGGGCGAGATCGCGTTTGGTCATAGCGTTGCACCTCCCTTCACTACCCGTCCTGGTGTCACATAGAACTTGGTCGATAGTAGCTCTGCGGGTAAATCACTTTCAACAGCTGCAGTAATAAAAGTTTGTTCGGCCATCTGTGTGACTGAAGTTAATTGTTGACGGCGCGCAGTGTCGAGCTCAGCAAAAATATCGTCGAGGATTAATACGGGTTCTGCGCCTTCTGATTTAAGTAAATTGTAAGAACCAATACGAAGTGAGATTGCCATCGACCAAGATTCGCCGTGGCTGGCATAACCTTTTGCCGGGAAATCACCGAGTTGTAAATGTAAATCATCGCGGTGTGGGCCAATCAATGAAACACCACGTTCTTGTTCTTGTCGCGCAACTTCGATTTGTCGCGCAGTTAAGATTTCCACATTGTGTGTAACGTCTGCGGATAAGTTTTCTGTAGAAGATTTATATGAGATCGATGCAGGTTTTACTTCGTTTAAATTTTTGTAATTTGCTGCAACATATGGGTTTAAGTCATCAACTAATTTAATTCGTTCAGCCGATAACTGCGCGCCGTAGGTAATGAGTTGCTCAGTCCATGGAACTAGTGCGTTTTCTGGCGCGCGGGTTTTTAATAAAGTATTGCGTTGTTTTACAACGCGCTCGTAATCAGAGATAACACCTGCAAGGCGCGGTGATTGAGTGATGAGAAGTTTGTCTAGGAAATCGCGGCGGTGTGTGGGTTCACCGCGAACTAAATCGAGATCTTCAGGGGAGAAGTAAATAATTTGTAAGGCGCCTAAAATTTCGCGTTGTGATTTGACTGGGTTGCCATTTAGTCGTGCGCGGTTTGCTTTATTTGCATTGATCTCAAGATCTACTTGTAGTGTGCGGCCTTGGCTCTCAATTTCTGCGCGGATGATTGCTTGATCTGCGCCCAGCGAAATAAGTGGTTGGTTATTTGAAACACGATGTGAAGATAGGTAGGCAAGATAGATAAGGCTTTCGGCGATATTTGTTTTACCGCTGCCGTTGTTACCGATGAAGGTCGTAGGGCCGGCAGGAAATTCCAGCTCGAGGTTTTTATAGGAGCGGAAATTGGTCAGCGCTAGCCGAGTTACGCGCATGTAGGTGCCTTGTTAAGAGGCGTAACGCATAGGCATCAACAGGTAGCGGTAGTTCTCGATAGATGCACCGTTTGGTTCGGTGCGGCCTGTGAGGATTGCTGGTTTGTTGGAGCCGGTAAATGAAATCTGAACAAATGGTGTTCCAACCGCTTGAAGACCGTCAGCTAAGAAGACAGGGTTGAAGGCGATTGAAATTGGTTCACCGTTTAGAAGCACGTCGATTGTTTCGGTTGCTTGCGCTTCTTCACCAGCACCCGCTTCGAGTGATACACCGCCATCTTTAAATTCAAGACGTAGTGGAACAGTTTTATCTGTAACAAGTGCGACGCGGCGAACAGAATCTAGAAATGGTGCAACTTCGACGACTGCAGTAGTTACTGAATCAGTTGGTAGTAGGTGGCGGTATGGAGGGAATGTTCCATCCAACATACGCGAAGTCATTGTTTTGCCATCGCCAGAAAAACCAGCGAGGCGATCGTTTGATGTTGTGGGTGCAAATGAAAGTGAAACATTCTTTGAACCAACAAGTGACTTGGCAGCGTCGGCAAGTGTGCGAGCGCGCATCAGTGCAGATGTTGAAAACCCTGGTGTTGCTGGATTCCAATTAAATTCGCGAACCGCAAGACGGTAGCGATCGGTAGCCGCAAGTGTGATTGTCTCTTCAGTTATTTCAACATGAACACCAGTAAGTGTTGGTAGTGAATCGTCGCGGCCTGCAGCGATTGCAACTTGTGCAACAGCTGTTGCGAAAGTATCGCTTGCAACAGTTCCGGTTGTTTCAGGAAGTTCTGGAAGATTTGGGTACTCTGAAAGTGAAAGTGTAGGAAGTGTGAATTTTGCAGATCCTGATGTAACTAATACTCGTGATCCGTCGAGAGTAATAGTGATTGGTTTATTTGGAAGTGAGCGGCAGATTTCGGCAAGCAACTTTCCAGGAACTAGTACTGCACCTTTTTCAAAAATGTCTGCTTTAAAGTTTGCTTTAGAAGAAGTTTCGAGGTCTGAACCGCTAAGGATTACTTCATCACCGGTTGCATCGATCTTGATTCCGAGAAGTTCGGTTTTAATTGGGCGCGTGGAGAGGCTTCGGGAAACCCAGTTCACTCCATCTGTTAAAGAATTTTGATCAACAGTAAATTTCACGCCGTAGCCCTCGGATCCATGTAGGTAATTTGTAGTAGTGGAAATCTAATGTGGAAGCGGTCCGCTTGGAAACGGGATTTGTATATATAAAGGTAGTAGTAGTAACCGCGGCGGAAAGCTGTGGAAAGAGGGTAAAAGCGCAGGTCAGAGCCTTGATTTACCTGTGTAGCGCTGTGGGAAACGCCGTTTGAGCTGTGCGTAAGTATGTGTGCTGATCGAAACATCTCTACCAACCCCCTCTCTTCTCTCTTAATTATCTGGTCTTACCCACATAAATCGCTTCTTTATCCACAGTTATCCACAGGTTATCCCCACCTGGGGGTAAAGAGGGTGAAAACGGACATAACCGCTATTTAGGCGGAATTACCTTTACTTGGTCTGCTGCTTAATTCGGGTGGTCAATTCGTTGACCTGGTTATAGATCGAGCGGCGCTCAGCCATGAGCTCGCGGATCTTTCGGTCGGCATGCATCACAGTGGTGTGATCGCGCCCGCCAAATGTCTGTCCGATCTTCGGCAACGAAAGCTCAGTGAGCTCGCGACATAAGTACATCGCAATCTGGCGCGCATTTACTAACGCGCGTGAACGAGATGTTCCACAAAGGTCATCGATAGTCAGGCTGTAATACGCCGCGGTCTGAGCCATGATGGTCGGCGCGGTGATCTCTGAGTTCACTTCATTAGGAATCAAATCCTTCAAAACAATTTCAGCAAGACCCATATCAACAACCTGACGGTTAAGGGATGCGAAAGCAGTTACGCGAATCAGTGCACCCTCGAGTTCGCGGATGTTGGTAGAGATTTTTGATGCGATAAATTCAAGGACATCATCGGGTGCGTTTAATTTATCTTGCGCTGCCTTCTTGCGAAGAATTGCGATACGAGTTTCAAGTTCGGGTGGCTGAATATCTGTAATCAAACCCCACTCGAATCGTGAACGCAAACGATCTTCAAGAGTTGTTAGCTGCTTCGGTGGGCGGTCAGATGAAATAACAATTTGTTTATTGGCGTTATAGAGCGTATTGAAAGTATGGAAGAACTCTTCCTGTGTACGTTCTTTATTCTCTAAGAATTGAATGTCGTCGACGAGCAAGATATCGAGATCGCGGTAGCGACGCTGGAAAGCAGTTGCTTTATCGTCACGAATTGAGTTAATAAAGTCGTTGGTAAATTCTTCAGAAGATACATAACGCACACGGACATTGCCGTACAACTCTTTTGCATAGGCACCAATTGCGTGAAGCAAGTGAGTTTTGCCCAAACCAGATTCACCGTAGATAAAGAGTGGGTTATATGCCTTCGCCGGAGCTTCAGCGACTGCAACGGCGGCGGCGTGTGCAAAACGGTTTGATGCACCGATAACAAAAGTTTCAAAGATGTAGCGCGCATTAAGTTGTGAAGGCTCGTCAGATTTGCGAACACTTTCATCATCGCGACCTGTGCCTGGACGTGGCGCGGAAGTTTCAATTGCAATAGTTGGCGCAGGTAGATCTGCGAGCTCGATAGTTTCATCGACCATCACTGCGATATTTGCTTTTTCGCCAAGCTCTTTTGTAAGCACTTCGTTGACAACTGTGCGAAGACGGGATTCAAGAACATCTTTTGCGAAGGCGTTAGGCGCTGCAACCAAGAGACTGGTGGCGCCACCTTCGTTTTGTAGAAGACCTAGGGGCTTAGTCATCGCCAAAAATGCGCGGTGCTGAGGTTCGCCGGCTGAGACATGCTCAACAACGCGATCCCAGAGCTCGGTTAGCTCAACGCCAACTACTGCCATTTCAAGCCCCCAGGTCTATCCACAAAGTTATCCACAGGCTGTGGTCTAAAGTAGGGGTTTAGCCTTACTTTCCGACCGAATTCGACGGATACCTGTGGAGAACCCGCAAAGTAGACCCCAAAGCGAGAAATAGCAAGTGGTTATCCACAACTCAAGGCCCCGCAAGGGCCAGATCGCGAGTTTGACCCACACCTATCCACATCCTTACAGTTACCTCCTTGCTTCCCCCGTACTTATGACCCGATGGGCGTTTACGCCCCACAGATTTTGGAGTTCTCATGACAAAGCGCACCTTCCAGCCAAATACGCGTCGCCGCGCCAAGAAGCATGGCTTCCGCGCCCGCATGGCTACCCGTGCAGGCCGTGCAGTTCTTTCTGCTCGCCGCGCTAAGGGCCGCTCAAAGCTCTCAGCGTAAGGCTAAAGAGCGCACAGGATCTTTCGTGCTCCCTGTTGATGCACGTTTAACCTCAAGCTCAGATTTCGCTCGCGCAACTAAGAGCGGTATTCGAGTTACCTCACAACACTTCGTTGGATATTTGTACTTGTCCCCTGTCACAAATGAATCTTCTGCAAAATGCGGACTCATCATCAGCAAATCTGTTGGCGGATCAGTCAAGCGCCATCGCGTTGCGCGCAAAGTCCGTCACGCAGTTGCCCCAACAATTTCATCTCTTCCAACCGGTTCCCTTCTGGTAATCCGCGCACTGGGACAAGATGGCGATTCAAATATTGAAACCGAAATCACTGAGCTGATTTCAAAATTAATTTTCCGCTCTGAAAAGGTGGCGGCGAAGTAATGAGAAGAGTATTTACTGTGTTGATTCGCGGATATCAGGTGGCGACATCTAATTTAGCACCGCGCTGTAAGTACTACCCATCATGTTCAAACTATGCGATCACAGCAATCGGTCGCTACGGAGTAAAAGGTTTAGCTATGGCTGCATGGCGCATTGTGCGATGCAATCCATGGTCACAAGGTGGCGTTGACTATGTCGATGCGCACCTAGATTCTGCAGATGTAAAGAACTTACTTTCAGATTACAAAAAAGAAGTGGTGGGCGCTAACTAATGGGCTTTATTCTCAATCCTCTCTACAACATCGTCTCTGGCGTTATTGTCTTTATCCATAAACTTCTTTCGCCAATCTTCGGTACCAACTCAGGTGTCACATGGTCTCTATCAATCATGGGACTCGTTGTTCTTATCCGAATCATTTTGATTCCACTCTTTGTGAAGCAGATTAAGAGCCAGCGTGCTCTTACAGCTCTGCAACCACATATGAAAGAGATTCAGAAGAAGTACAAAGATGATCGCCAGAAGCAATCAGAAGAGATGATGAAGCTCTACAAAGAGCACAAGACAAATCCACTTGCATCATGTTTCCCAATTCTTGCCCAAGCACCAATCTTCTTCGCACTCTTTACAGTTCTAAATGGAATTGCAGCGAAGACTCCTGAAGGTGTTTCTGCACCAATCGCTCGCGGATTCCTTAAGGGTGAATATCTTGATAGCGCAGCACAAGCAACATTCTTCGGTGCAAAGATTTCAGAGAGCTTCCTTGGATCAACTGAACTCACTGTAAAGATTGTGACTGTTCTACTTATTATCTTTATGTCTGCGACAACCTTTACAACTCAACGTCAGTTGATGGTTAAGGGAATGCCAAAGATGGATGCATCAAACAATATGATGTTGCAGCAGCAGAAAATCATGTTGTATTTATTCCCAGTAATTTTCGCAATCTCAGGTGTGAACTTCCCTGTCGGTGTTTTGATTTACTGGTCGACAACAAACCTTTGGACTTGGGGTCAGCAGTATTACGTCATTAAGCGAAACCCAACGCCGGGATCTCCTGCCTATGAAGAGCTGCAGCGAAAGCGCGCTCACAAGGCGAAGGAAGATGGAAAAGAAGAAGGAATTGACTCAACTGAAGGTGCTGAAGCGCCTGAGGTCCAGGGGCAACGACAACAACCAAAGAAGAAAAAGAAGAAGAAGTAATTCGGACAATTAGTATTAATAACGCTTTAATTATGACAAAGGGGGCATCAGATGCCAGAAGTAACTGAAGTTGTAGAAGGAACCGAAGAAAAGGTCGCCAAGGCTCCAAAGAGCGTGGCAAAGCTTGAGGAAGAGGGCGATATCGCAGCCGATTACCTCGAGGGCCTACTTGATATCGCCGATCTCGATGGAGATATCGATATCGACGTCGAAAACGGCCGCGCTTCACTGGCTATCGTCGGTGGCAAGCTCAAGCACCTCGTCGGCAACGATGGAGATGTCCTTGATGCGATCCAGGAGCTCACACGCCTCGCTGTCCAGACTTCAACAGGAGACCGCAGCCGTTTAATGCTCGATATCGATGGATTCCGTGCTGGCCGCCGTAAGGAACTTACCGCTCTCGCCGAGAAGATGGCTGAGCAGGCAAAGACCACAGGCAGCTCAATCAAGCTCGATCCAATGAACGCCTTTGAGCGCAAGATCATCCACGACACAATCCAGACTTTGGGCTTAACTTCCGAATCAGATGGCGAAGACCCAAACCGCTTCGTCGTTATCTACCCAGCGTAGTTTCACGTGGAACATTCAGTAGAGGGGCTAGTCGGCCGCTACTTTCCAGAGCGCGAAGCTGAGATTCGCGCCTATGCCGAATTCCTTGTAACCGCCGGAATTGAGCGTGGCCTTATTGGGCCTCGCGAAGGCGAGCGCATCTGGGATCGCCATATCTTTAACTGCCTCCATGTAACGACCCTTCTGCCACAGGGAGCATCCCTCTTTGATATCGGCTCAGGGGCAGGTCTGCCTGGAATAGTCATTGCTCTGGCCCGCCCGGACCTCAAAGTCACACTCATTGAGCCACTAGAACGCCGGGTTGAGTTCCTTAAAGAGGCGACTGCGGGCACAGAGATTGAAGTTATCCGTGGCCGCGCTCAGGATGTAAAGAAGACAGCTGATTTTGTCACCGCCCGCGCCGTTGCCCCGCTTGAGAAGTTGAAGAAGATGAGCTGGCATATGGTCAAGACCAACGGCGCCCTCCTTGCAATGAAGGGCGAAGGGGCTGCAGCCGAGATGGCTGGCATGAAGAACGCCAAGCTGCACGAGATTGATCTTGAGGGAGTGGGCTTGGGACGGATTGTTGAGCTCCGCAAGGGAACACCCGTTTCTTAAGGGGAACCTTTAGTGCTTAGATTGCCCACATGTCGGGCGATGATTCACGTGAAACCAAAGTCGTAGGCGTCCGCCGTCTCAAAGAGGCGATGGCTAAGCCGACCTCAACCCGCATCTTCACCGTCGCCAATCAGAAGGGCGGGGTAGGCAAGACCACCACCACCGTCAATATCGCAGCTGCCATGGCCATGGGGGGCCTTCGAGTCCTCGTTATCGATCTTGATCCACAAGGCAATGCATCGACCGCCCTTGGGGTTGAACACCGTGATAGCGCGGGCGTTTATGAAGTTTTGATGGGCAATGCGCAGATGTCTGACGTTGTTCAGAAAGTTGCAGGCTTTCCTGTTCTAGATTGTGTTTCATCAAATACATCGCTTGCAAATGCTGAAATCAATTTAGTTTCAATGGTTGCACGCGAACTGCAATTGAAAGAAGCAATTGATTCAATCTCAGTTAATTACGATTATGTTTTTATTGATTGCCCACCATCACTTGGCTTGTTAACTATCAATGCATTTGCGGCATCGAAAGAGTTGTTGATTCCAATTCAAACCGAGTACTACGCACTTGAAGGTTTGTCACAACTTCTTGAAACGTACGGCGTTGTAAAGAAGCGCTTGAACCCATCACTGAACCTTTCAACAATTGTCTTAACAATGTTTGATTCACGTACTCGTCTATCAAATGATGTTGCAGCAAATGTTCGCTCGCACTTCCCAAACGAACTTATTGATATTCCAATTCCACGTGCAGTGCGCGTATCTGAAGCACCTTCTTATAACCAGACTGTCATGACTTACGATCCACTTTCACCTGGCGCGATTGCATATATGCAGGTTGCGCGCGAAATTGCTGAACGCGGTAAGGCTAAAGATGAAGTTGTTTTTGATTCAAATGTTGTCAGCATTAATTACAAAGGTGGAATCGCATAATGGCAGTCAAGCGCGGCGGACTCGGAACAAATCTTGATTCACTGATTCCAACATCACTGACTGTTGCTGGAACAGAAGTTGCACAACAGAATGAAATTCCCGTTAACCAGATTTTTCCTAATCCGCGTCAGCCTCGTACTGTCTTTGATGAGACTGCACTCAACGAGTTAATTTCTTCAATTAAATCAATCGGAATCTTGCAACCACCTGTTGTTCGTAAAGTTTCTGATAACAAGTACGAACTCATTATGGGAGAGCGTCGCTTCCGCGCAGCAAAGGCAGCGGGTTTAACTTCAATTCCTGTCATTATTCGCCAGACTCCAGATAACGAGTTACTACGCGAAGCTTTGATTGAAAATATTCACCGTAGCAATCTCAACCCACTAGAAGAAGGCGCAGCATACGCACAACTTCTTACCGATTTCGGCTGCACACATGATGAACTTGCACTCAAGCTCGGCCGTTCACGCCCGCTAATTTCGAACACAATCCGTTTACTTAATCTGCCGGATGCTGTGCAACGCAAAGTTGCTGCAGGCGTAATTTCTGCAGGACATGCGCGTGCACTTTTGGGACTTACAGATTCAGCAGATATTGAAAAGCTTGCTTCACGCATCGTCGCTGAAGGTTTATCTGTTCGCGCAGTTGAAGAGATCATCGCAACGATGAAGCCATCGACGAAGACAACAAAGAAGCCGGCAGTTAAAGGTGTATCAGGTGCTGGGCTAGCGGCTGCAGAACTATTGAGCGATTACCTCGATACACGCGTAAACGTTGAGACGGGCAAAGGTAAAGGCAAGATTGTTATTGAATTTGCAGGTAGCGAAGATCTTCAGCGCATCGTTGATTTAATCGAAGGAAAGTAAGACAAAAATTAATTGAGCGCTGTACCGCGGCGCTTCATCTCTTGCTTAATTACTCCGCCGAGAGCCTTCACACCTTCACGAATTCGCTCTGGTGTTGGGTGGCAATATGAAAGCCGCATCGACCAAGAACCAAGTCCATCTGCATAGAAAGCATTTCCTGGAACGTAGGCAACCTTTGCAACAATCGCCTTTGGCATCAGAGCCTTGGTATCGATTTCAGCAGGAAGATTGACCCATACATAGAAACCGCCGCCAGGCTTTGTCCATGTAGCTTCTGCTGGGAAATGTTGTTCAAGTGATTCAAGCATCGCATCGCGGCGCACCTTATAGAGCTCACAGAAGCTTGCAATCTGATCGCGCCATGGCTGATCTGCTAAGTAGCTAGAAATTGTGAGCTGTGTGAAGTTTGATGGACATAAAATTGATGATTCAGATGCAATCACCAACTTATCCTTGAGTGATTGCGGAACAAGTGCCCAGCCCACACGAAGACCTGATGCGATTGTCTTTGAGAATGAGCCTAAATAGATGACATTCTCTGAATCTTCAGCGCGCATTGCGTTCGGTGATGGCTTATCGAAGCCCAGAAGGCCGTAAGGGTTATCTTCAACAACGAAAATTTCAGCTTCGCGACAGATATTTAAGATTTCTGTGCGGCGATCTGCCGGAAGACAGACACCGGTTGGATTCTGGTAATTCGGAATCAAATATAAGAATTTAATCTTCCGCCCTGCTGCACGAACGCTCTTAATGGCTGCACGCAACGAATCAGGAATCATTCCATCGTGATCCATCTCAACGTGAACAACAGATGCTTCGTATTGGCGGAATGTTCCGAGAGCGCCGACATATGAAGGTGCCTCAACAAGAACAACATCGCCTGGATCGATAAAGATGCGTGAAATAAGGTCGAGAGCTTGCTGCGAACCTGTTGTTACAACAATGTCATCAGCATTTGCACGAATTCCTTCAAGCGCCATGACATCGCAGATCTGCTCTCGAAGTTTTGGATGTCCTTGGCCGCTTCCATATTGAAGCGCTTCAGAACCGTTGGTAAGAATAAGTTCGTTAACAACTCCAGCCATCATCTCCATTGGAAGTGCTGAAAGATTTGGCATTCCACCTGCGAGTGAAACAATTTCAGGGCGGGATGCAACAGCAAAGAGGGCGCGAATTTCAGAAGGCAACATTCCGGCGGCTCGGGCAGCAAATCTCGTTTCGAGATGTTGTGGAGCACCAGTTTGATAGCGAATTGAAATGTCAGACATAAGGAGAAGTCTCCCACAAACCTTTACTGAGTTGTGCGCTGATTAACGACGAATGCCCGCGCTACGCAGGTCTGAAATTCGAAGCGTTCCGGTCTTTGCATCATCTTCAGCAGCTAAATAGAGGCGCTGAATCGCAATAACGAAACTTTCAGCGACGGTATCGCGAAAATCAGGGCGGGCAAGTCGAGCGGCATCGCCCTCATTAGTTGCATAACCAAGATCTACACGGACAGCGGGCGCCTTTGTAAGACGGAGTGAATCCCAGGTCTTGGCATGAGTGCGACAGTTGAGGAAATCGGTACGCGCACAAATTTCACGTTGTACAAGGGATGCAAAACGTTCGCCGACAATCGAGTGCACACCATGCTGATCGCTGCCATAAAAGAAGGTTGCAACGCCGCGCGCAGACGGATTTGCATAGTGATCAACATGAAGTGAAATTAAAAGATCTGCACCATTTTGATTGGTGAACGCGATTCGTTCAGCTTCTGTCGGATTGTTATGAGCACCGCGAGTTAAGAAGACGCTGGCACCCAGTGCAAGTAAACGACCCTCTAAACGTTGTGCAATGTCATAGACAATCTCTGCTTCATATTCATTTGATGCAGGATCAATGACAATTACTTTATTGGCAAGAGCTGGTCCGCGATTTTTCTGCGCTGCACTTTCGCGAAGCGCACCAGGTGCGCCACCAGAGACAATCTTAGTAAGTCGAAGAAGTGCGATGATTGTTGCGGGTCCGCACTTACCATCAACTTTTACACCAACTGATTTTTGGAACTCTTTGACAGCAGCTTCAGTCATTTCACCGAAGATTCCATCAACGCGTCCAGAGTTAAATCCCATCTCAGTAAGACGTGATTGCAACGCAGCAACATCATCTCCGCGCATCATCGGAGAGTTTTGTAGATAGAGAGAACGATCTCCAAGTTTCCAGCGCGACTCATCGAGTGCACGAATTGTGGCGTCGTTAAGTTCGCCAGTTACATGGAGGCCACGTTCTTGTTGGAAAGAGCGAATCTCGTCTGGAGACATCTCTTTCATAAATTAATCCGTCCCGCGAGGGCGTTGATTAAATGAAGCCTTCGAGCTCTTTAAGAAGAGCTGGCTTTGGCTTTGCACCGATGATTGTCTTAACAACTTCACCGTTGACATAAACATTGAGCATTGGAATTGATGTAACTCCGTATTTAATTGCGATTGCTGACTCTTCATCAGTGTTAAGCTTTACGATCTTGAGCTTGTCGCCGTGCTCAGCTGCAATGTCATCAAGGATTGGAGCGATTGCGCGGCAAGGTCCGCACCATTCAGCCCAGAAATCAACCAAAACTGGTGTGCTGCTCTTTAGTACAACCTGATCGAAATCAGCTGCTGTGACCTTAGTTGGTGCGCTCATCGTTACTCCTATTTGTTTTGTAAGACAGTTAGATTACTAGTGGGATAAGAATTTTTCAGCGTCTAGAGCAGCCTGGCACCCAGATCCTGCTGCAGTAATTGCCTGACGGTAGGTGTGATCCACCAAGTCGCCACATGCGAAGACTCCAGAAAGATTTGTGCGCGTTGAACGCCCTTCGACCTTTACATAACCCTCGTCATCAAGGGTTACAGAAGATGTAACAAGTTCCGAGCGAGGAATATGCCCGATAGCGACAAAGAGTCCTGTGAAATCTCGCTTTGAGACTTCGCCGGTCTTTGTGTTGCGAAGTTCGAGCGCCTCAACCTTTTCAGCACCCAAGACATCGATAACTTCGGTATCCCACAACATTTCAAGCTTTGGATTAGCGAATGCTCGTTCTTGCATAATCTTTGAAGCGCGAAGTTCATCGCGACGGTGAATCAAAACAACTTTACTTGCAAACTTTGTAAGGAACGTTGCTTCTTCAACTGCAGAGTCTCCGCCACCAACAACTGCAATGGTTTGATCCCGGAAGAAGAAACCATCGCAAGTCGCACACCATGAAACACCGCGACCAGATAGACGCTTCTCGTTCTCAAGACCGATTTCGCGGTATGCAGATCCCATAGCAAGGATGACAGCCTTTGCTTTTACAGTATTTCCAGAACCATCTTTAATAATCTTGATGTCACCAGTTAAATCCATTTCGACAACATCATCAGTAATAAGTTCTGCGCCAAAACGCTTTGCTTGTTTACGCATGTTATCCATGAGGTCCGGACCCATGATGCCGTCGATAAATCCTGGGAAGTTTTCAACTTCAGTGGTGTTCATCAGTGCACCACCAGCAGTAACAGAACCTTCATAGATGACAGGATTTAACTGCGCACGAGCCGCGTAAATTGCAGCGGTGTAACCGGCAGGACCAGATCCAACAATGACGAGTTCGCGTACTTCAGTGCTCATGAGCGGACAATACCGCGCGAAGGTTGCTTAATTCTTGCGACGACGTTGCAAGACAGATGTGGCGAAGCCTCTAAGGCCTGCGATTTCACTCACTTTCAGAGCTCTTGCGCAGAGTAGGTATGCCAAGCCGCTTCCGCCCAGTACAAAGGTGAGACGAATAATGCGCATCACCAGTGTTGTCTCGTCATATGCCCAATTGAAGTATTGAGCGATTGCAAAGAATGGAACCATGCCAATGAGTGAGGCAAGCAAGAGGCGACCGTGCTGTGAAGCAAATTCGCTGATCTGAAGTCGCCCGACATGCTTCTTCAGAAGTGAGATCGTAATAAAGAGGCCGACGATGTAACTGATGGAGAAAGCGATACCCAATCCAACGGTGACCCAATTGCTATCAAGAGTCTCTAAGAAGAGATAAGAAAGTGCAACAGAGATAATATTAATAATGACAATAGATGTCACTTGAGTCTTTGTATCTTCAAATGCGTTAAATCCACGAATCAAAATTAAGTTGATTGAGAATGCAACAAGACCCAAGCTGAGTGCTGAAAGTACAAAGCCGATATAACGAGCATCATCAAGGCTGACGCCCATGTAAAGCGCCTCTGTCATCAGTGGACCGAATAGAAGAAGTGCGACGGCGCTTGGAACAGTAACAACACCAACCATACGAATAGCGCGAATCAATTGCTTGCGAACTTCTTCGACATTGTTGGCAATAGCAAGCTTTGAAAGGTGTGGAAGGAGCGCGGTAACAATTGAGATTGTCACAATCGAATATGGAAGAAGCATGATGTAGTACGCGCTTGTATATGGCGTAAATCCAACACCTGTTGTAATTCCAGCCTGCGCGCTACGAACTGCGGCGCTCGTCGCAACGTTTACCGTTACAAGATAACCAAGTTGAGAGATAAGAACATAGACAAGAGTCCAACCAGCAAGACCAAATGATTTTCCAAGTCCCTTAACGCCAAACATTGGGCGAAGGTGAATTCCTGATCGCTTTACAACCGGAATTAAAATGAGTGCTTGAACGACAACTCCGAGAGTGGTTCCCCATCCAAGTAGCTGCACTTGAAGGTCGGTAATCGTCCCGATTTCAATCGCACGCTGAGTAAGAAGAATTGCAGCGAAAACCACGATAACAACGAGGTTATTGGCGATTGGAGCCCACATAAGAGGTGCAAATGAGCCTCGCGCATTGGCTACTTGGCCCAGCATCGTGAATAGACCAAGGAAGAAGATCTGAGGCAGGCAGTAACGTGTAAATGCAATCGCGATTTCTCGTTCTGTTTCAAAACCTGGAGTTGAGAATTCAGGTGCATAGAGACGAACTAAAGCGGGTGCAAAGAGCACACCAACTAAGACGAGAAGCAAGAGAATCCCAGAAATTGTTGTAACTAATCGAGAAGCGAAACCATGTCCGCCATCTTCATCTGAAAATGATCGAACTAGTTGCGGAACGAAGATCGCTGTGAGCGCGCCACCGACTAGCAAGTTATACAAAATATTAGGCATTGTGTTTGCAACGTTATAAGTATCTGCCAAGAGCGCAGTACCTAGAACAGCTACTGCAAGAAGTGCGCGAATAAATCCGGTTATGCGAGAAAGGATTGTTCCTATCGCCATGATTCCTGATGCGCGAAAGAGTTCGTGGTTCTTCACTTACGAGACCTCCTGACGCGTCGAACGGATTGCGTTACTGCGCCCATAAAGAGTAGAACTGCAGCACCCGTTGTAAACCACGCAACACGCGAATCAATAATTGTGGCAGTCAGATGAAGTTTGGAGACTTCTCCTACTAACTGGCCCTTAAAGTTCATCAGTTGGGCGAGAACAAGAGTTGAACCAGGTGCAATGACATCGACTGTAAGAAGAATTTGTTGGCGGGACTTCGGGGCAATAGTGATGTTATTGAGATTTTCTACCTGAATACGCGAATTCATTGGAATGAGTGAGACGTTCACAACGGCTGCAGTATCAAAGTTATTTACTAAGGTGATTGGTAGCTTCGCCTCAGTTGTTGTAATTTGGTAACGACCTGGAATCACCTTTAAGCGTCCAGCCAATTTCTTCACAGCTAGCTTCTCGTTATATGTAAAAAAAGCCTGCTCATCTTTAGTAAGAATGGGATTCATTACAACTGCAAGACGTGCACGTAAATCTGTAATTTCTTCTGAAGAGATGATGGTCGAGAGGCCGGTAAGAAGTCTGCGATTTTGTGTGTAGCTGCTGATGAATTGATTGCTGAGACGAGAAACCCCTGTACCCCAACCATTTTGAGCCACAACTGGGCGACCAAGTTCACTTTCGAGAAATTCTTGCGCGTACTTCGAATAGAACGTCAGTTCGCTAGGAGCAATACTCTTGAGCAACTTCTCATCAGGGTTACCAAAAGGAAGTGCAACAACTGTGTTTCGCGCAGTTACAAATTTAAGCTGAGCCAACCAATTCTTCGCGACTATTTCTCCGACGAGATCTTCTTTGCCTCCATAGGAATACCCATCAGCCATATCGAGGACTTCCTTGATAAGTGCTGCATCGATGACAAATGTTCGCGAAGTGAGAGGCTGGTTAAAAATTAATTTTCCAAGTTTGCCAGCAGGAAGCAAGTTGGTTGCCAACTCATTATTACGAAATTCGCCTTGGAAGTTGGTGTGTGGCTTGTCAACAATTCTTGTTACCGGAGTATCAGCTTGCGCAGGTGGAACAATAAGAAAAGCTGATGCAAGGAGAACAAGAAAAAGTTTCTTCACAGTGCGCTCAATTCTTGAGTTGCCTGAGTTCGAGAAATCAACTTCTTCTCATCGGGATATGCCAACTTCTCAATAATCTCTGCAAGTGGGAACCAAGCAACTTCATCAACTTCTGTTTCTTGCGCCGCAAGCAACCCACCGCTTTCACGGAAGAGGTAGTGATGAACGGTTTTGTGAATTCGCTTTCCTCCAGCCATAAACCAAAAATCAATAACACCCAAAGATTTTTCAATCACGGATTCAATGCCGGTCTCTTCTTGTACTTCGCGAAGAGCTGCTTGCTCTGGAGTTTCACCTTCTTCAATATGTCCCTTAGGTAGCGACCAGAGGATGCGCTTTCCAGTTTGATCTTTCTGATCGCGGCGACCAATAAGAAGGCCAAGTTTTCCTGTCGTATCAACGACAAGTCCGCCAGCGCTGACTTCATCTACGCGCTTTGCATATGGCGGTTTTGGCTTGGTCGACTTCGCCGCAGGTTTTGGGGTCTGCGCAGAAGCGGGGGTGGATGCGGTCGCTAAATTCTGAGATTGCGGAGAGCGATTAGCTGGGCGCCTGCGCCTGCGTTTCTTTTTCGTACCTTCGCTGCCCGCACTAGGTGCCGGGATCATGAAGTAAGAGTACGCGACTACGCTTATCTATTGTGAGCGTTGAGAAGGTTAATTTAGGAGCGGCCGGAGAACTGGCTATTCGCTCCCTCATTGAACGGGCTCCTCTGGCCAGCTCTCTCGCTGAAGCATTTAAGAAAGAGGGATTCCGCCTTGCTCTCGTTGGTGGACCAGTGCGCGATGCAATTCTTGGTCGCCTTGGAAACGATTTAGATTTCACAACAGATGCGCACCCACATCAGACAAAGAAGATTTTGAAATCGTGGGCAGATAATGTCTGGGATACCGGAATTCTCTTTGGAACTGTTGCCGGAAAACGCGGTGATACAACAGTTGAGGTAACTACATATCGCACCGAAAAGTATGAAGAGAATTCGCGCAACCCTGATGTTGAATTTGGCGAAACCATTGAAGGCGATCTATCACGTCGCGACTTCACTGTTAACTCGATGGCGCTCGAACTTACGGGAGCAAAACCAGAATTCATCGACCCATTTGATGGTCTTGGCGATTTAGCAAAGCGCATTCTGCGAACACCGTCGAGTGCAACGCAATCATTTAGCGATGATCCACTTCGCATGATGCGCGCTGCTCGTTTTGCCAGCCAACTCGGTTTTGAAATTGATTCTGAAGTTACTGAAGCGATGACTTCAATGGCTAGCCGCATCTCAATTATCTCTGCAGAACGCGTGCGTGACGAATTTGTTAAGTTGTTAATGTCTGATCGTCCACGAATCGGAATTACAATTTTAGTAGATACAGGTCTTGCCGATTTAGTTCTGCCTGAAATTCCTAAGTTGCGACTTGAAATCGATGAACATCATCACCATAAAGATGTGTATGAACATTCAATTACTGTTCTAGAACAAGCAATTTCACAAGAAGAACGTTTGGGTGGGCCAAACCTTGTCATTCGTTTAGCCGCACTACTTCACGACATTGGTAAACCAAAGACACGTAATCTTCTTGAAGGCGGCGGAGTCTCTTTCCATCACCACGAAGTAGTTGGCTCACGCCTTTCCAAGAACCGCATGAAGGCGCTGCGCTTTGATAATGACACTATCGAAGCCGTTGAAACCCTTGTTGCACTTCACCTTCGCTTTCACGGGTATGGCGATGGCGAATGGACTGATTCAGCAGTACGCCGATATGTGCGCGATGCAGGCGATTTACTTGTGCATTTACACGTTCTTACACGTGCGGATTGCACCACGCGAAATGCCAAAAAGGCGGATCGCTTAGCTCGCACTTACGACGGGCTAGAAGCGCGCATTGCAAAACTTTCAGAAGAAGAAGAGCTCTCCAAGATTCGTCCCGACCTTGATGGTGCACAAGTGATGTCGTTACTTGGTATCAAACCATCTGCAGATGTTGGGAAAGCTTTAGATTTCTTGATGGAGCTACGCATGGAACATGGTCCACTCGGTGAAGAACGCGCAACTGAAGAGTTAATTCAGTGGTGGAAAGCTAGACGCCACCCTTAAGAAAGAACTTTGCAGGTCGCAATACAACGACTGCAACAAGCGCCCACGCAACTGCAATCATCAGCGGCAATACCCAGGTATCTCCGCTTAGCGGCAAGATCCATGCTGCGATGAGCGCTCCAGTAACAATTGCACCATTTACTAAGACGTCATAGACGGCAAAGACTCGACCGCGGAATACATCATCAATCTTTGATTGCACGAGCGCATCATTTGTCACTTTCAAACTTTGGCCACAGAGCGCCGTAAAGAAAGCGGTCGTTGCAAGAAGTACTGGTGTGCGATCTATAACGAGAATAAGAGCGCTCAGACTCGCTGCAGCAATTGAGATGCGCATCCAACGATGGCGACCAATTTTTCTCACACCATACGGTGCAAGAATTGCACCGATAACGAATCCCACTGCAGCAATTGTCAGTGTGACGCTTAAACCTGCAAGACCTGCTTCGCTATCTGCCGGATCATTAAATGTATTTCTTTCAAGCAAGAGCGCAGTCAATGTAAATGCAGTCAGTCCACCGCGATGAATTGCGATTGCGGCAATGCCTCGAGCTGCATCTGCATGCTCCTTTAAGAATCTAAATCCATCGCGCATCTCGCGAAGTCCTTGGGTAAAACTTCCGCGAACAACTTCGTGTGGGCGCGGACCGATTTCATCTTTATGCAGAAGTGAGGCGAGGATTGCAGCGCAGAAGAAGCCAAGAGAGCCAACGAGAATAATGATGGCATCAGCCTTATCGGCAGAGGCGCTGGCATCAAGCAGTCTGCGAATTCCAAGTCCGATTCCGCCACCTAGAACAACCCAGACCGAACCACCCGTAACTGCAAGTGCGTTTGCTGAAATAAGAGAGTTAGGTGGAACCATCAAAGGAATTCCTGCGGATAAGCCCGCAAGAATTAAACGGTTCACACCAAATGCAATAAGAACAAAGATTGTGATTTCAACGCCGGTGTAATTGTTAAACATGAGAAATGCAATAACAATCAGAGTTGCTGAACGAGTTAAGTTTGCAAAGAGAATCGCGCGCTGACGTGAAAATCGATCAAGAACTGTTCCGACAAATGGGCCAACAATTGAGTAAGGAAGTAGAACAACTGCAAAGGCAACTGCAGCATTGACAGCACTTGCCTGTCTTTCCGGTGAGAAGAGAATGAATGAGGCAAGTGCGCTCTGAAAAATTCCGTCAGTTAATTGCCCGGTCCAACGAACGCGCAGCAGGCGAGTCAGCTTTGAATCGCGAATAAGCCCGGCGAAGTTCATACGAGAAGCGTAGTTAAGGAAAGAGGATTATTCTTCTCCTGCTATGAAAACAAAGCGAGGGTTCATCGACTATTCACTTGATAAGCGCGCAACCCTGCTCGCACTCTTTCGTGGAGTTGTCGATGCCTGCGATGCCGACCCATATTTGATGCGAGCAGCTAAGTACCACGGTGAGAAAGCAGATAGAAAGTGTCCGGTCTGTAAGAAGGATTCACTCGTTGAGCTTCGCTATACCTTTGGCGATCAACTCGGACAGTTCTCAGGCCGCATCAAGAATGGCGATGAGTTAAATGAGATGGAATCTGAATTCGGTGAATTCTCTGTCTATGTCGTTGAGGTTTGCCGCGAATGTTCATGGAATCACCTCTGCTCCACGTACTTATTAGGAGATGGCCG
>JBJONB010000016.1:0-21523 GCA_046052045.1 Actinomycetota bacterium
AACTGAGTTGCGTGGCCTGTTCCGCCGCGCTTTTCTTGGAAGACCGTTGTGACATGTGGAGCAACTTCTGAAAGGTGAGCTTCTACTTGTTCGCGACCGGCACCAACTACAACGCGCACATGCTTTGGAGCGAGCGCATCGACGGCATGCAGAACGTGGCCGACAAGGGAACGACCTGAGATTGGATGGAGAACCTTGGGGGTACTCGACTTCATGCGAGTACCTTCTCCAGCAGCGAGAATCACTACTGTTTCGAGGCTCATGTGTGCAGTCTACCCGTGGCTCCGCTCTTTACTACTGCGGAGCAATTGCTCCGCCACCAGGTATCGATCCTGGACCCTGGGCTTCAAAGGCCCATGTGCTAGCCACTACACAATGGCGGAACCTATATTCTCCCTTATCTTCGGTAGTGCTCGCGACCACTAAACTCATTTCTTATGCAGAGCAATTCGAATCCTCTTGAGCGGGATGAAGTAGACCGCCTCATAGCGGCCTGGAAGCGCGAGCGGCCAGATCTCGACCTCTCCCCCCTGGCTGTCCTTAGCCGCATTACTCGTATCGCCCGCCATCTCGATATCGCTCGACGCGATGCATTCGGTGATCTTGAAAATTGGGGCTTCGATGTTTTGGCAGCGCTGCGTCGTGCCGGCGAACCACATCAACTTTCACCTGGCCAATTAATGCAAGAGACCATGGTGACAAGTGGAACCATGACAAACCGCCTTGATCGCTTGGAAGAACTTCAGCTGATTACTCGCGAACAAGACCCTGATGATGGTCGCGGCTCTTTAGTAACACTTACAAAATCTGGGATGCGCGCAGTCGATTCTGCTCTTGAAGGCCTTCTTGAAAATGAACGCGAGTTGCTTGGAACTTTATCTGCCAGTGATCGTGAAACTTTGGCAGAGTTATTAAGCAAACTTGTTACAGAGTTTGACGAGAACTAATTAAATTACTTTGGCGCCGTGAACCGGCCCATGTGCACGAGCAACGCTTCCGACAACTCCACTTGCTGTAAGTGCCACAGCTAAATCAAGTCCTGAATCTTCGTCGGCAACAAGGAACGCAACTGTTGGACCAGAGCCCGAAACTATTGCGCCGAGTGCACCGTAATCACGACCAACTTCTAGAACAAGGCTCAGTGCTGGGCGCAATGAGCATGCCGCATTCTGAAGATCGTTGGTAAGTGCGCGTCCCACTGCATCGGCATCAGCTGCAAGAAGTGATTGCATTAATTGATCTGAAACTTGTGGTGGAGCAATATCAAGTTCAGCGCGCATGCGATCGCATTCGGTATAGACAGCAGGTGTTGATAAACCAACGCTGGAAAGTGCTAATACCCAGTGATACGTGCCGCGAGAAAGCGCTGCAGTGAGTTGATCACCGTGGCCCTGACCAATTGCTGTGCCCCCAGAAATCATGAATGGAACATCGCTGCCGAGTTGTGATCCCAGTGCGTGCAACTCTTCTCGTGACATCTCGAGCTGAAAGAGGGCATCCATCGCAACTAAAGTGCCTGCAGCGTCTGCACTTCCGCCAGCCATGCCGCCTGCAACAGGAATCGATTTCTTAATTTCGATATGGACATCGACATCGAAATCAAATTTCTGACCCACAAGTTGTGCTGCCTTTACCGCAAGATTTGAGTGATCTTCTGGAACGCCGTGTGTGTGCTCACCGGTTACCGAGATGGTGACGCCACTGCCAGGGTTTGATTTCGTGACGGTGACATCGTCAAAGATAGAGATTGCTTGAAAGACAGAGACAAGATTGTGATACCCGTCGGCTTCACGAGGTCCGACAGATAGCTGCAAATTAACTTTTGCAGGTACGCGAACCGTCACTGAATTCTTAGCCACGTTAAGACTCTACCTGTTGAGATGCAATTGCGCAGAAGCCATGAATATCAAGCGCCTCTCCGCGAAGAGTTGGGTCGATTCCTGCAGCACTTAATACCGCTTCGGCTGCACCAGATCCGCCATACATGGATGAGAGCGCCGAACGAAGCATCTTGCGACGCTGTGCAAAAGCTAAATCAATAATTGCAAATACCTTTTTGCGAAGTTCTTCATCCCCCGGAGTTTCGCGACGCTTAAATCCAACCAACTTTGAATCTACATTGGGCTGTGGCCAGAAGATGCTGCGCGATACAGATCCTGCGCCAGTGACATCAGCCCACCATGCAGCTTTCACACTGGGGATCCCATACTCTTTTGAATTCGGCTTGGCAGCTAATCGATCTGCAACTTCAGCTTGCACCATGACAACTCCACTACGAAGTGAAGGCAAGATTTCAAGAAGATGTAGAAATACTGGAACAGAGACGTTATATGGCAAATTTGCAATCAAGACGGTTGGCTCAATCGGCAAACTCTTAAGGGTTAACGCATCTTGATTAATGACAGTCAAAATATCTGCGCGCTCTGAATGCTTTGCTGCAGTAATTGGTAGTTGATTCGCTAAGCGAGAATCAATCTCAACAGCAACGACTGCCTGCGCTTCTTCCAACATTGCTAATGTCAACGAGCCAAGTCCTGGTCCGATTTCCAGTGCGATATCAGTGGGAGTTAAACCTGCAGTGCGCACAATCTTGCGACAGACATTTCCATCGTGAACGAAGTTCTGTCCAAGAGACTTTGAGGGTTTGAGATCGAGAGCTTCAGCAAGCTCGCGAATTTCAGCAGCGCCGAGCAGGCTCATGCAAAGGATCCGAAGATACGTTCAGCGTTTACAGATAGTGCGGTGGCTAGTTCTGCCACATCTTCATCGCGTTCAGCGGCCATTGCTCTCACAATGTTGGCAATCTGCGCTGGAGTATTGAGAGCTCCGCGGTGAGGAGATGGCGCTAAGAATGGTGAATCTGTTTCAACCAGTAGCTGGTCGTGCGGAACAAGTTTGACAGCATCGCGCAGTGCGGGCGCATTCTTAAATGTCATGGTGCCGGCGAAAGAGAGGATGTAGCCACGATCTATACAGGTCTTTGCCATTTCGACATCGCCTGAGAAACAGTGGAAGACAGTCTTTTCTGGAGCTCCTACTTCGAGCAAGATAGAGAGGACATCGTCATGTGAATCGCGGTCATGGATAACGAGTGCTTTATTGGTGCGCTTTGCTAAATCAATATGCCATTTAAAGGATTCTTGTTGGCGCTTCTGTAGTGCAGGTTCGGTGCGGAAGTAATCAAGTCCTGTTTCACCAATTGCTCGAACGCGTGGATCTTGTGCAAGCTTTTCAATGATTGCCCAATCGGCCTCAAGATCTGGAACAACTGGTGCTTCGTTGGGGTGCAGTGCAACAGCTGCTAGAACGCGGCCTGGAAACGCGTTCGCCATATCGACACACCACCGTGATTGTTCTGCTGAATAACCAACCTGAACTATGCGATCAACATTTACTGACTTTGCATCATCGAGAACTTGGCGCACTGCATCTGAATCTGGGGCTTCATTGGTAACGATTTCAATATGCGCATGCGCATCAACTGTTGGGACAGGAAGCGGTTCAGGAAGTGGAGCAGGTTGACGATCTATATCGCGGTTGTGGCGATCGGTCATAAGAGATTTACTCTTTAACTTCTATCCGTGGGAATAAGACCGGAGTCTTTGTGACAGTTGCACCTTGTGGCAACTGACCCCAGGTCGCAACTTTAGAAATTTCTTGTTTTCCAATTTCGCCAAGCGCCTCTTTTGCACCCAATGATTCCCACAAAATTTCTGTAGTTGCCGGCATTACTGGGTGGAGCAAGACAGCAAGTGCGCGAAGTGATTCGGCAGTGTTATACAAAACTTCTTCAAGGACTGACTGGTTCGCAGGATCTTTTGCAAGAATCCAAGGCTCTTTAATTGTGACAAAGCCATTGACCTGCTTGCAGTAATCCATCACCGCATTGATTCCACCTTGGAAATCAAGAGCAACCATTGCTGCATCTGCCTTATCAACAGTTACCTGAAGCGCCTCAGCAAGGCTTGCATCCTTAGCAACTGCAGGGACTTTTCCGCCACAATACTTTTCAATCATCGCAGCAAGGCGTGAAGCCAGGTTGCCGAAGTCATTTGCGAGTTCAGATGTGTATCGAGCGCTCATATCTTCCCAAGAGAAAGATCCATCACTACCGAATGGAATTGCGCGCAAGAAGTAATAGCGGAACGCGTCCACTCCGAAGTGGTCGGTGATATCTGATGGAGCAATACCGGTGAGCTTTGATTTAGACATCTTCTCGCCACCGACGAGCAACCAACCGTGTGCAAATACCTTCTTTGGGATATCGATGCCCGCAGCCATCAGCATTGCTGGCCAAATCACGGCATGGAAGCGCAAGATATCTTTTCCGACAAGGTGAACATCTGCAGGCCATGTCGCTGCAAACTTCTTGCCACCTTCAGAATCCGGTGCATCGGTAAGTCCTACTGCTGTTGCATAGTTAAGCAAAGCATCGAACCAGACATAGACAACTTGATCGGTATCCCAAGGAACAGGAATACCCCAGTCGAATGTTGAACGTGAAATTGAGAGATCTGAAACGCCACCTTCGAGGAATGAAACGACTTCATTGCGCGCACTTTCAGGCTGGCAAGCTTCAGGATTATTTTTGTAGTGATCAAGAAGCGGTTGTGCGAATTCAGAAAGCTTGAAGAACCAGTTATTTTCATTGACAAGTTCGATTGGCTTGCTGTGAATTGGGCAGAGCTTTTCACCATCGGCATCAATGAGATCGCCCGGTAGCTTAAATTCTTCGCAGCCAACGCAATAAGGACCTTCGTACTTACCTGCATAGATATGGCCTGAATCTTTCAGTGATTGCAAAAACTTCTGAACGCGCTCTGTGTGGCGAGGTTCGGTGGTGCGGATAAAGTCATCGTTAGCGATATTGAGCGCTTCCCAATTAGGTTTCCACGCATCGGCAACTAACTTATCGACCCAAGCTTGTGGCGCAACATTGTTCTGTTCTGCAGTGCGCATGACTTTCTGACCGTGTTCATCTGTTCCGGTAAGGAACCAGACTGACTCACCACGCTGGCGATGCCAACGAGTCAGGACATCGCCGGCAACAGTTGTATATGCATGGCCAATATGTGGCGCATCATTTACATAGTAAATAGGCGTAGTCAGGTAGAAAGACTTCATCTGCTCATCTTATTCGCATCGACTACGGCTGCATAAACGATCTTCTTAGGTAGGTCGAATTCATCGGCAACAGTAGCGATCGCGCCTTTTCGGTCCATTCCAGCGGCCTCATATTCGCGGACTCGAGCAACTGCATCATCGGCGGTCTTGCTCTGCGAGCCAGCTTCAACTCCGGCGATGACCAACGTGATTTCGCCAAGTACTTCTTTGCCAGCAGCCCAGATAATGAGTTCAGCCAAAGTGCCACGAATTGTTTCTTCATAGGTCTTTGTCATTTCGCGACAGATTGCACCTTTGCGAGATTCACCAAGAATTACTGCAGCATCGACAAGTGATTCATGGAGTCGATGAGGTGCTTCGAAGATCACCATCGTGCGCTCTTCAAAGCGAAGAGACTCGTAGAAAGTATTGCGCGCACCTTGTGCGCGAGGTGCGAAACCTTCAAAGGTAAAGCGATCGGTTGGCAGACCAGAAAGAGCAATCGCCATGGTTGGAGCACTTGGTCCAGGAATGACAACAGTAGGAAGATTTTCTGCTATCGCATCTCGCATCAATCGAAAGCCAGGATCGCTAATAGTTGGCATTCCTGCATCTGTCACAACAAGAACTTCTTTGCCTTCACGAAGTAGTTGAAGAATCTCTTGAGTGCGATCTGTTTCATTACCTTCAAAGAAAGAGATGATGCGGGCGGTAAATGTGACGCCCAAATCTGAGGCCAATCGATGGAATCGCCTGGAATCTTCTGCGGCAATTACTTGAGCAGATTCGATCGCGTTCTTGAGGCGCTGGCTTGCATCGAGCGGATTTCCAAGTGGAGTCGCTGCAAGAACTAGGGCCATATGCGAATCCTCCCATATTCTGTACTTATGGTTGCAGCTATTGCTCCGATACTGATCGCACTTCTCTCTTTCATTCTCCGCATCGTAGATCTCGGTCGAGTGAAGGGATTTATCTTCGATGAGGTCTATTACGTCGATGGTGCGCGAGATTTATTGGCATATGGAGTTGAAGTAACTGGAGATAAAGCTGAATTCATTGTGCATCCACCTGTCGGCAAATGGTTGATTGCACTTGGAATTAAAGTATTTGGCGACGATAGCTTTGGGTGGAGATTTACTAGCGCGCTCGTTGGATCTTTGATGATTCTGCTTATTGCACTCATTGCTCATCGCCTCTTCAGAAAGACCGCACTTACAGCCCTTGCAGCAGGTCTGATGGCAATCGATGGCCTGGCTTTAGTCCATTCAAGAACGGCGCTACTCGATAACTTCCTAGCGTTTTTCATTCTCGTTGCAACATATTTCTTTCTCACTAAACGCTATTGGTGGACAGGAATCGCCCTGGGGTTGGCACTTGGCACAAAGTGGAGCGCTCTCTATTTCATCGCAGTCTTTGGAGCGATTGGACTGTATCGCGCATTCACTCACCACTCAGGCCGTGATTTACTCAAGCCAACGCTTGCGCGCATCGGCCAATTTGGGATTACTCCGTTAGTTATCTACATATCTTCTTGGGCTGGATGGTTTGCAAGTAACCGCGGTTGGGATCGTAGCTACTCATCAAATGTATTCTCTTCCTTTATTTACTACCACCAACAAATGTTGGGGTTCCATACAGGCTTAACGGATAAACACACCTATCAGGCAAGCCCCTGGAGTTGGCTTGTCATGGGTAGACCTACATCTTTCTATTACGAAACTCCGCAAGGTTGTGGCAGTGAGAGTTGTTCTCAAGAAATTCTCGCACTGGGCACACCGTTCTTATGGTGGTTAGGTGCAATTGCAATCTTTGTTGTATTCGGAATGTGGCTCCGGGCAATTGTCCTTAAGGAAATGGAACCTGCGCTTACATTAATTGTCACCGGAATTGCAGCTGGATATCTCCCTTGGTTCTTCTATCAGCAACGCACAGTCTTTACTTTCTATGCGATTGTCTTTGAACCGTTCTTGATTCTTGCTCTTGTTTACTGCGCGCGCTGGATACTTTCTCACTATGCACGGGTTGGCGAAATTGTTATTGCTGCTGTCTTTATCGTGCTCTTCTTTAACTTTCTTTACTTCTTGCCAGTTTATTTAGGAGATGTCATTACATACGAGGCATGGCGCTCTCGCATGTGGTTCCCGAGCTGGATTTAAAGGCTTAGTTACTGATTTGCTGCGCGGACGTCGCGTAGACGCTGCACTGCTTCATCAGCTAATTGCTGATCAAATACTTCGTCGCGTGAAGGCGCTGCAGCTGCCAATGCCTCGCGCTCAAGACGCTCTTGTTCTTCAGTCCACTTACCTGGCTCTGTCAGATCAATAACGCGCTTGGCTTGAACAGCCTTTGGCGCATTGACATATGTTGGGACTGGAATCTCATTTGGTTGCCACTGAGCACGTGATTGCGCCGTGCCCTTAGGAAGCAAAGTGACGCCAGTTAGTTCGCGTTCGGCAAGAGGCACCCAGTGGTCTTGATTGATCTTTACTTCGTGATGCGTCTTTGTTGTTAGCACATCAGCAAGGTTTGTATGTGAAACGCCTTCGGTGGTGCGATGCAGTTGATCAACGCGACGACGTTGAATGCGATCGCTATTTTCTTGACGTCGCACATGGGCGATGTAGATAACTAATCCAGTTACTGGAAGAGCGATAGCTAAATATGTGAAGGTCTGCATGATTGCACCTACCGTTGTGAGAATCATTGTGATTGTGATGAGAGAGAAAATAATTCTGCGGCGCATGAGTTGTTGCGCTACTCGTCCTTCGCGATCTACATCTGTATAGATGACACCAGAAGATGTATTTGCTCCGGGGGTATTACTTGCAACTACACGAAGAGCGCTTTTATATCTTTCAACGCTCTTTCCTGAGAATTCGTTCTTGTTATGTACCCAGCGAGGCAGAAAATAGGCAACCCACATGCCAATAATCGCTAGATAGATAATTCCCGAAGCCATGATGGGTAAAGATTAGAGGTGCAGGGCTTTAACTCCGTGGATTTCAAGGGGGGTTTACTTGATTAATTCATTGTTCTTAACGAAGCAAACATGGTCTCTCCATGCTCCATCAATATGCAGAAAAGCCTTGCGGTGGCCTTCTAAAACAAAGCCTGCCTTCTCGGCAACCCTGCATGATGCAGCATTTTCAGGTCGAACATTTATCTCAATACGATGCAGACCCAACTGTGAAAAACCAAAGGCAGATACCAACTTCACTGCTTGGGTAGTAAACCCACGGTTGGCGTAATGGCGATCAATCCAATATCCAATATGTGCGCCCCGTAGCGCTCCATAAATAACGCCGCCCATCGTTATCTGCCCGACCAGATTGCTTCCGCTCCAGATCAGGAATGAATATGAACGACCTGCCCGAGCTTCACGATTGAGGTTGGTGACCATCTCAATAAATGATGGGCGCTTTGAGTGATATTCGCTCGCCGGGCTATCTTCAGGAATCAGTGGCAGCGTGGCTTCCCAAGGAGTTAACCACTCTCTATTTTCTGCCCGAAGGTTATTCCAGCGAGCGCGATCTCGAAATCTTGCCGGTCTGAGAGTGATTTCATCTCCGTATAGAACGACTGGCCACATAGGAATGTGTGCTTTAGAGGTATCGACGTTCGAGCACGACAACGGTGACATCGGCGCCTGCGGTAAGGGAAGTTTCGCCCTCGGGTACTGCGATAAATGAATTGGCATCTGAAAGCGTTGCCTGCTCATCCTGCGAACTGAGTGGCGTTACTGATTTTCCATCTTCGCTCAAGATTGCGCGAACATATGAACGATCGCCACCTGATGATGTCAGAGCCTTCTCAAGCTTCGCCTTGACCGATGGGCGATGAATTGTCGCCGTACCGAGCATCGTGCGAATCATTGGTCTGACTAAGAGTTCAAATGAGATGTAGGCAGCGATTGGATCTCCTGGCAGTGTTACTACTGGAGTCTTATCGGGTCCGATGGTTCCGAAGTTATGGCGCCCGCTAGATTCGATTGCAATATCAACAGTCTTGACTTCACCCATCTTTTCGAGGGTACGAGTGATGAGATCGAAAGAATCGTCGTGACGTTCGCCGCTAATAATGATGAGGTCTGCGCGGACGAGTTGATCTTCAATCACGCTCTGCAACTGTGATTCATCATCGGGAATTGAATGAACTCGGTATGCCACTGCACCGACTTCGCGCACAGCGGTCGTGAGGAGCCAAGAATTTGTTTCGTACTCTTCATCAGCTTTGAGCGGAGTTCCTGGTTCAACTAAATCTGGGCCAGCGGAAATAACAACAACGCGCGGATGTGGTCGGGTAGGAAGGTGATCTAGCCCGATGGATGCGGCAAGACCGATCTGAGTGGAACGAATACGGCTTCCGGACTTCATCACAAGACGTTCACCAGCGAAAATATCTTCAGCAAGGGTGGCATCGTGAGCATCAAGCAGTGGCATATCAAATGGGTCGAGCGGACGGCATAGTTCTAAAAGAGAAGTTAGTACTTCGTCTACGCGCAATCGTTCTGACATAATCACTAACCTTACTTGCAGAGGACTACGTACTAGGGGATTTCATGGGTATCAGCGAAGAAAAGTCATCACTTCGAACTAGATACCGCCAAGAACGTAACGCGCGTTACATTGAACATACCTTTGAATTTCTTGTGAGTTCTCCAGAATTCTCTCGCGCAACCACAGTCGCAAGTTATATGTCATATGGCGATGAACCAGATACTCATCAACTCAACCAAGCACTCATTGCAGCAGGAAAAACTCTCGTTCTTCCACGCATCAACGGAGATCAACTCGAATGGGTTCGATGGACTGGTGAACCAGAGGGTTTAACGAAAGCAAAGAAAATTCTTGAACCTGTCGGTCCGGCGATGAGCGATATCGGAAAGATTGAAATTGTCATTGTTCCTGCACTACGTATCGATCGAAGTGGTTATCGCCTCGGACAAGGTGGTGGATATTACGACCGCGCACTTCCGCAATTAGCTGCCTGGTCGATTGGTCTCATCCATCCCGATGAGATTTCAAGTGAAGATCTACCGCGCGAACCTTGGGATCACCCGCTGCACGCAGCAGCAACTCCCGATTTAGTACTTAGATTTCAAAAATTTAATTAAGGCAGATTGCGAGCGATAACAATTCGCTGAATCTGGTTGGTGCCTTCATAGATTTGAGTCAGCTTGGCATCGCGCATCATTCGCTCGACTGGATAATCTGACACATATCCATACCCGCCAAGTACCTGCACTGCATCGGTTGTGACCTTCATGGCGACATCTGTTGCATAGGTCTTGCTTGCTGCAGAGAAGAACTTCAAATCTTTATCACCACGTTCACTCTTTGCAGCAGCTGCATAAGTAATCTGGCGAGCAGTTTCAACGGCAATAGCCATATCGGCCAACATAAATTGAACGCCTTGAAAATCAAAGATCTCTTTGCCAAACTGCTTACGTTCATGTGAATACTTCTTTGCAGCATCGAGTGCGCCTTGCGCTAATCCAAGTGCCTGCGCTGCAATGGTGATGCGGGTGTGATCGAGAGTATCCATCGCGAGTGCGAAACCTTTTCCGACTTCGCTAATGCGTCGATCATCTCCGATAGTTACATTGTCGAAGTAGACCTCGCGCGTCGGTGAACCGCGGAATCCCATCTTCTTCTCTGGTGCACCGAAGGAGACGCCAGGATCTGATTTTTCAACGATAAAGGCCGTTATCCCTTTAGAGCCAAGTGAAGGATCTGTCTGAGCAATGACTGTGTAGAACTCAGAGATGCCTGCATTTGAGATCCACTTCTTGCTTCCATTAATAACCCAAGAATCGCCTTTACGTTCTGCCTTTGTCTTTAGGGATGCGGCGTCTGATCCAGATTCAGATTCAGATAAGCAGTAAGAGAAACCTTTTCCTTGCGCAAGTGGACGTAGCCAACGCTCTTTCTGTTCTTTATTTCCGCCAAGAATGAGTGGGAGAGAGCCCAACTTATTAACTGCCGGAATCAGAGAGGAAGCGCCACATACTCGTGCAACTTCTTCAATGATGATGCAGGTTGCAAGTGCATCTGCACCATCTCCACCAAACTCGGCAGGAACGTGAGCCGCAAATAGCCCTGACTTCACAAGTGCATCGTGTGCTTCTTGGGGATAGCGATGATCTTCATCGACTTCACGTGCGAATGGTGCAATTTCATTTTCAGAAAGTGATCGCAAGCTATCGCGTAAATCGTTGTACTCAGATGGGAGAGTAAAGATGTTTTCGAGACTCATTGCTTTCCTTCTCTCTCATCGCGACGTTGCAATTGGCTGAGATAATTATTGTATTGCGCTAACTCATCAGGTTCACCCATGGCTGCAAGACGAGCTTCATTGCGGTCGATGCGTTTGGCTTCGCGTGAATCATCACGCATCCACTGAATAAAGGTGGCAATCAGTGCCAAGATAATTGGGACTTCGCCCATCCCCCATGCAATCGCACCTGCTGCATGCTGGTCTGCAAGAAGGTCGGTAAGCCACGGTGTTTGAAGAGATCCGTAGTAGCCCTGATCAATCAAGGTAGTTGTAGCAAGCAATGAGATTGCAAAGAATGCATGGATGCTCATTGCGGCAAAGAGCATCACGATGCGAACAATGTGAGGAATCTTCTTTGGATTGGGATCAATTCCGATGATGACATGGAAGAAGAGGAATCCAGCTAAGAAGAAATGAATATTCATGAAGAGATGGCCTGCATGCGATTGCATGAGGTTTCCAAAGAGATTGGTGAAGTACAGAACAAAGAGTGAGCCGTCGAAAAGGGCAAGTGCAGTCAGTGGGTTGGTGAGAATCACTGAATAACGTGAATGAAGGAATGCAATCAACATGCCTCGAACGCCACGTTCATCTTTTGTTCGACCAAGCGGAAGTGTTCGCAAAGCCAGAGTAATCGGCGCTCCAAGCACGATTCCAATTGGAGCCACCATGCCAATAACCATGTGCGCGATCATGTGATATTCAAATGAGAAAAGTGCGTACACACCCAGCCCGCCACTTGTAGCAAAATCGAGTGCAGAAATTCCAAGTGCAAATGCAATTGTCCTTCCAACCGGCCATGAATCACCACGACGTCTAAGAATGACCACACCCTTGATGTAAAGAGCGACAAGGATGATGAGTACTCCGATAAAGAGAGCATCCGGGTTATATGCAAAAAGTAGTCGCGTGAAGCTAGGTTCTTCTGGGGTATTCATTCCAACGATGGAAAGTGCTGGACTGTATTTCACAGTTGGAGCAAGTGGCGGTTGAGAACTTGATAGCCAACTTCCAAGTACAACTGTCACGCCCATAATGAACGCTTCAACTGCAAGGACTCGACCCATTAAATTCCATCCGGTCTTATCACTGTGCAGAAGAGTCTTGCGATTTCGATATCCAAGGAAAATCAGAACAAGAGTAAAGACCGCTTTGAGAAGAATGACTCGCGCATACGCAGTTGACCACGCTGCCTCAAAGTTAAGCCGCGTCCACGCACTTGCAATTCCACTGATGACAACAGAGATGGCAGCCCATAAAGCTAATTGGCTAAATCGAGGAAGTGCAATCGTGCGATCTTCGGATGAGATAAGAAGAAGCGCGAGAATTCCACCGACCCAAAGTGAGAGTCCTACGACGTGAATTACGAGAGCGCCAATTGCTAATGAGTGCGAACCGCTTGCTGCGGCATGGCTCTGAAAGACCGGTATGACAAGAGCTACGAGTGAAAGTCCCAAGAAGATGGTGCCGGCGAGAACTTTATTGACCAGATTGGCGCCCACAACAACGACTGCAATGAGCGCCAATTGATATCCCAAGTACTTACCGAGGTCTACCTGTGTGAGAAATGAGTTAAGTGATGTCATATCGAAGGCATTGAGAACCGAAGTTCCTAAGATATTTGCAAGGGTGAGGACGATCTGAAAGGCACTTGTGGCGAGCCAGATAAATCCGAAGATTCGGAGCTTCTTACGCAGTGCAAGTGAGCCTTTTTCAATTGATCCTTCGCGTTCTGGCAATAGAAATGAAATGGCCAAAAGCGACCCGATAAATGCAAAAGCCGCAAGAGTTGAAACTGATTTGTTGAGAGTTCCTAGAAATTCAACAGCAGTCAGATTGCCTGACAGAAAATTCATCGATCTCTATATAACTTTCGCGCATAGAGAGAAAGTGCAATAGTGACTATCACTGCTGCTGCAAGAAGCCCAAGAACGAAGATGGTAGTTCCAAGATTATTTCCTGAAGGTGTTGGAGTTTTCGAAGGTTCAGGAGCCACTGTTGCAATCACAGTGGGTTCAGCAAAGTTAAATGTAAAAGTTCCCATGAGTGGAACATCGTTTTCTGCCAAGAGTGAATAGTTGACGCTATAGATGCCGGTCTTCACCAACTGCTTCAGGCCGATAACAGCATTGATGCCATCGATGGTGAGCGCGCCATCATCAACACGGACACCTGTTGGATCAGTTACTGAGACTTCGTTTCCGGTATCCATCAAAGGTAGTTCTGTTGTGATGGTTACGGCGCTCGGTGCGCTTTGAAGAGTTGCACCTGAGACTGGAGAAGTTGCAACGAGAGAATTAGCGAAGGCGGTCGCAGGTGTAATGAAAATCGCTCCAATGACCAATGCGATAACGCTGACCTTCTTCATGCTCACATACTCCTCTTATATTTCGATATCGGTGCTCAGAACCCGCGTGGATTCGCGCCTATCGTCTCACTTCTTTAGACTTAGGCATAGATACCCAAGAGCGAATAGAAGAAAGGTCACATTGTGCCTACATACCAATATGCATGCTCCGTGTGCGACCACGCCTTCGAAGCTTTCCAAAGTTTCTCTGAATCACCGCTGACAGAATGCCCTGAATGCAAGGGTGAAGTTCGCAAGGTGTATTCGGCAGTAGGCGTTGTATTTAAGGGTTCAGGTTTCTACAAGACCGACTCTGTTTCAAAGCCAGCTTCAACTTCTGAATAATTCAGCCGTGATGTGGCGGCTTGTCGCCTTTAATCTCTTCTTCGCGACGTCGATCTTCATTCTGGTCTTCACGAGGGTCGCGTTCATCTTCCGTTGTTGCAGGAAACACATCACTCACGCGTAGACCTCCGCTCTTTTAATTCGAAACCAATAACGCAATCCTACATACTTAACTCATGTTTGAGCGCCTAGGTCATGTTCTTGTCCGCTATAAGAAGAGCGCAGTTGCCCTCTTTGTTATTGGAATCTTGCTTACGGGAGCAATCGGTTCTCTTATTTTCACGAGACTTGATTCAGGTGGTTACTCAAACCCAAACAGTGACTCATACAAGGTCTATGAATACCTTCGCGACGAATTAAAGGTTCAAGATCCTGCAGTTGCAGTTGTTCTTGATTCTGGCAGTACCGATATCACTGATCCAATCGTTACTCAGAAGGCTCTTGCACTTGAAAAGAAGATGTCACAGGAAGAAGGAGTTACTAGGACACTTTCATTCTGGAGTTCAGGCGGCGAACAAACTTTGAAGTCTTCAGACGGTAAGGCCGGCTTCATTCTTATCTACGGTGAGGGTGAAGCATTTACGCCTAAGAGCCAGAAGCTCGGCGCGATCTTCCAGGAAAAGTACGATGGAAAGATTGATGGCCTCACTCTCTACGCAGGCGGCGTCGGCGTTGTGGGAAATGCAATCACTGAGAAAATCAGCAAAGATCTAAAGATCTCTGAAGCAATCTCGATTCCACTTACTTTCGTTCTTCTTGCCTTTGTATTTGGCGCACTTGCTGCTTCTGCAATGCCTCTTATTGTCGGTGTGGCCGCAATCTTGGGAGCATTCTTTATTCTCTATCTCATCTCACTCTTTACTGAAGTGAGCGTCTACGCGCTCAACCTCACAACAGGTATGGGACTAGGACTTGGAATCGATTATGCGTTATTAATGGTCAATCGTTTCCGTGAAGAGATTCACCATGGCAAGAGTGTTGAGGATTCCGTTGTCACCACAATGGCAACAGCTGGAAAGACTGTTTTCTACTCAGGTCTTACCGTTCTTGTCACGATGGTTTCGTTGACCTTCTTCCCTCTCCCATTCCTTAAATCATTTGGTTACGCCGGCGTATCTGTAGTTGCACTTGCTGTTGTTGGTGCAATCTTGGGATTACCTCCGATTCTTGCTCTCGTTGGAAGCAAAATCGATAAGGGCGTCATCAGAAAATCAGCAATTACACCTAAAGAAGATGGACGTTGGGCAAACACTGCACGTATGGTTATGAAGCGTCCTACCGCAGTTGTGATTCTTTCACTCATCGTTCTTGGCATCATGGCTGCACCTATTCAGAACATTAAATTTGCACAAGGTGATTCACGAATGCTTCCTGCAGATAATCCTGCAGCTGTTGCAACCGCACTTCAATCAGATCGATTCCCAGGACAAACTGGAACTCCTATTGAAATCGTAATCTTCGATGGAATTGATAAGGCCGAAGAAGTCGCCGCCTATGCTGCAAAGCTAGGACAGGTCTCTGGAATTATCGCTGTTGCTCCGCCACAAGTAATTGGTCAAGATGTTCGACTTGTCGCATATCAATCAATGCTTCCTCGAACTCCTGAAGCGCAAGCGCTCATTCATGCAGTTCGCGATGTGCGTGCGCCTGTTGGAACGCTTGTGGGTGGAGTTGCTGCGGATTACACCGATTCACAAGATGGCATTTCATCAACGCTACCTTGGGCACTAGGTTGGATTGCACTCAGCGTATTGGTGCTGATCTTCATCTTTACTGGATCAATCATTCTTCCGATTAAGGCTGTGTTGCTTAACGTTCTCTCACTTGCCGCAACTATGGGTGTACTCACTTGGGTCTTTATCGATGGACACCTTCAGTGGCTTGTTGGATCATTTACTCTCACCGGAACTTTGGATACATCCATTGTTATTTTGATTGCTGTCGTTGTCTTTGGACTATCCATGGACTACGAACTCTTCTTGCTCTCACGTATTCGCGAAGAGCACTTAGCGGGCAAAGATAATGTCGAAGCTGTTGCCGTTGGTCTTCAACGCTCTGCGCGAATCATTACAGCAGCTGCAGTTCTCCTCGCAGTTGTCTTCGCGGCATTTATTTCAAGCGGTGTCACTTCCATTAAATCGATGGGATTTGGCGTTGCTCTTGCAGTGATTCTCGATGCGACAATCGTTCGCGCCCTTTTGGTACCCGCTCTGATGCGCCTCTTCGGAGAGCGCAACTGGTGGGCACCGAAATGGATGCAGCGATTTACCATTACTCACTAGTTCCCTTTAAACTCTGAGCATGGATCTCATCGCTTCCCTGCAATGTGCGGATCAGCCAGGCATTGTTCACGCGATGACTACTGCCGTGCTTAATTGTGGTGGCAACATCATCGAGAACCAGCAATTCACAGACCACACAACTAATACCTTTGTGATGCGCACTCGCTTTGAGACTTCACAGGGTCTCGATGCCGCGCAAAAGAGCCTTAATGAAGGTCTCGGTAAGTTCTCTCCGGCGCTTCACATTCGCCCAACCGCCGAGAAGCCTCGCGCGCTTGTTCTCGTTACCAAAGAGAGCCACTGCCTACGCGATCTGATGTACCTGCTTGAACTCGGCGAGCTTCCGATTGAAATTCCATTGGTTATCTCAAACCGCGAGGAACTTAAGTCACTTGTTGAAGCACACGGAATTCCCTTTCTCTACCTTCCCGTGACAACCGAGAACAAGGCCGAGCAAGAGAAGGTCATGCTCGCCAAGATTGCAGAGCTCAAAATTGATTTCGTTGTTCTCGCTCGCTACATGCAGATTCTTTCAACAGAATTCTGCGCTGCAATGCCAGGCAAGATCATCAACATTCATCACTCATTCTTACCTGGATTTAAGGGGGCAAAGCCTTATCACCAGGCACATGATCGCGGCGTAAAGATCATTGGTGCAACAGCACACTTTGTCACCGCTGATCTTGATGAAGGTCCGATTATCGAACAAGATGTCGCGCACGTTTCTCATTCTGCAACACCGGAAGAGATGATTGCGCTTGGCCGTGATATCGAACGTCGCGTACTTGCTCGCGCTGTGAAGTTATATGCTGAAGATCGAATCTTTATTGTCGGTCATCGCACCGTTGTTTTTGCTTGATTTGAGCAATAAGTACTAGCTACAACGGATTTGCTCGGCGCTGGAACCTTAGTCAGATTATTGATGACAAAGGGCTGCATCTCATAAGTAATTCGCTTGGTTGGACTAATTCGAATCTTTAATAGCCCTGTACTTCTATTCTCAAGCTGTGATGAATAAAAGATGAAATTACCCATGGAGTACGCCACTAACTGATTCTTTGCAAATTTAATTGGCTGAAGTGTGTGGGTGTGACTGCCCACGATGATGTCTGCGCCTAATGATTGCCATTTACTTGCACTAGAAAGCTCGGCTGGACGCGGGCAGAAAGATCCTTCTTCGCCCCAATGAACCAAGACGATGACGATGTCGCTCACCTTTTTGATGGCTGTAATCGCACTTTCAGTTGAAGCTGCGTCATAACCATTTGTGGTTCCAGGTTTTTCTTTTCCGGCTATCGAAGCGGGACCGCCATTGACCTTTGCAAGTCCAAGAACTCCAATACGAATTCCCTTCACTGTGAAGACCTGACCTTGATAGGCAATCGCGCTATTAACCCCACCACCTACATATCTAATTCCAGTTTTATCGAGCGCCTGTAATGTGTCGAGAAAACCTTTTTCACCGAAATCGTAACTGTGGTTATTTGCAACTGTTGCGACATTAAATCCCACGGAGCGGAGTGTCTTAAGAAATGAAAGATCGGTTTTGAAGTTGTACTCCTTCTCTTCCTTCTTCGTTTCAGCCGTAATGGCAGTTTCGAGATTAAAGATATTGAGATTGCCATCTGCAAAATACTTCTTGAGAGAAGGGATTGCTTCCTTCTTGATGGCGCTCTCGCCATGCACATCGCCAACAATATTTATAGTTATCGAACGAGGATGAGATGAAGAAACGGGGATAAAAACCGTTGAGAAGGCCATTGTGAAAAGAACAACGGCAATCTTTAATTTCATAGAACCTACTTTAAGTGAGTGTCCCCGGCGGGAGTTGAACCTGCGACCTACCGCTTAGGAGGCGGTTGCTCTATCCACTGAGCTACGGGGACGTGGCGTCTTCAACAGTGAAGATGCTTGGCAAAGGTTATCGGTACGGCTAGCCTTCCCTTAACGCGCTTAATTCGAAGCGCGTAGAACTTAGAATGAAAGGCCACCCATGAAAGCGCTCGTTATCGGCGCAGGCGGAGTTGGCAGTGCAATCGCAAATATCGCATCACGTAGACCATTTATTACTTCAATGGTCGTTGCAGATCGCAGTCTGTCCAGAGCTCAAGCAGCCGTAACAAAGGTAAATGACCCACGATTCTCTGCGGAGGAGGTGGATGCCTCTGATGTGAACGATATTCGCGCTCTCATTCGTAAAGCAGCTCCCGATATTGTCGTGAACGCGGTAGATCCGCGTTTTGTGATGCCAATCTTTCTTGCGTGTGAAGAAGAGAAAGTTAATTACATGGATATGGCGATGTCGCTTTCAAAGGCACACCCCGATGATCCATTTAATAAGCCAGGAATAAAGCTCGGCGACGAACAATTCGCTCGCGGAGATACTTGGGAGAAGAACGGCAACTACGCAGTTGTCGGAATGGGAATCGAACCAGGGATGAGCGATGTCTTCGCGCGTTACGCCGAGGATGAACTCTTCTCTCGTATCGATTACTTAGCAGTGATGGATGGATCAAACCTCACAGTTGATGGCTATGACTTCGCTCCATCTTTTTCTATCTGGACAACAATCGAAGAGTGCCTCAATCCACCACTGATCTGGGAAGAGGGACGCGGTTGGTATACAACTGAGCCATTTAGCGAACTAGAAACATACGACTTCCCAGAAGGCATCGGACCTGTTGAATGTGTCAACGTTGAACATGAAGAAGCTGTGCTGATCCCTATGAAGGTGAAGGCGAAGGAAGTTCGCTTCAAATATGGACTAGGTGCTCAATTTATTGAGACCTTGAAAACTATTCACACACTTGGTCTAGATAGGAAAGAGAAAGTATCTGTGCAGGGCGTTGAAGTTTCACCACGTGAACTCCTTGCAGCTCTCTTGCCAGATCCAGCAACAATTGGCGACAAGATGCACGGCAAAACCTGTGCAGGAACTCTCGTTAAAGGCTTAGGTAAAGATGGCAAGCCAAAGGCTGTCTATATCTACAACGTTGTTGATAACGAATGGTCGATGAAGAACTACGGCAACCAAGCAGTTGTATGGCAGACCGCCATCAACCCACTGATTGCAATGGAACTCATCGCTAACGGAAGTTGGAAACCAGCAGGAATAGCTGGCCCTGAATGGTTCCCAGCACAACCCTTCCTTGATTTAATTGCCGAATACGGATCTTCATGGCATATCCGCGAAGAAGAACCTAAGGGAATCGAGATCTAAATGGCTCAATGGGCGCTAGTAACTGGAGCAACAGCTGGAATCGGCGAGAGTTTTACTCGGTTACTAGCGTCTAAGGGTTATAACGTCGCACTCGTTGCGCGCGATGAAGCACGTCTTCATGAGCGCGCAGCGGGGCTACGTGAAAAATTTGGCGTGCAGACTTTTGTATTGCCAGCAGATCTTTCAACAAATGAAGGTTGCGCATCCGTTGAGGATTACATCAAGACTTACGAGATTGATGTTCTGATTAACAATGCGGGCTTTGGGATTAACAAAGCCTTTAGTGCAAGCGAAATTACTGCAGAGCAACAGATGTTTGATGTATTGGTGCGTACTCCTATGCGCCTGATGCACACAGCAATCCCAGGAATGAAGCAACGTAACTCAGGCACAATCATTAATGTTTCATCTGTTGCAGGATTTATCGCAGGTGGAACTTACAGCGCATCAAAGTCATATCTAACTGTCTTATCTGAATCACTCAATACAGAACTTGCCAGCAGTGGAGTAAAAGTCTCAGCGCTCTGCCCAGGATTTACCCGCACCGAATTTCACGAACGCGGCCGAATGAAGATGGGCGGGCTACCGAGATTTATGTGGCTCAACTCAGATAAATTAGTTGAGCAATCATGGATTGATGCTGTGGCAAATAAGCCAGTAAGCATTCCCGGCTGGCAATACAAACTCCTTGTCGCAGTTATCTCAACTTTTCCAAGAAAATTTGTACGCCAGATCGGAATGAATGTTCGAAAAAAACAGCGTTAGTAATTAACGGCCACGGCGGCTATTGCCACCACGGTATCCGCCAGATTTACCTGAACCACCGCGACGTGAACCGCCTGAACGTGATCCACCTGCTGGAGCCTTGCGCTCCATAACTGGCGGTACGTAAGGAACACCTGAAGGCTCTTGAGCTCCGGTGATAACCATGAGCTTCTCATCTAGAGGGCGCACATCATGGAACTTCGGTGTCACACCTGCGCGTGAGAGAAGGCCAGATACTGCGCGCTGATTCTTTGAAGATGACAAGGTAACAACAGTTCCTGATTCGCCAGCGCGAGCTGTACGACCTGAACGGTGCAAGTAATCCTTGTGATCTTGTGGAAGATCAACGTGAACAACAAGTGAGATTCCATCAACGTGGATTCCGCGTGCTGCAACATCTGTTGCAACGAGAGCTGAATTCTCTTGTTCCTTGAAGAGTGCAAGTGTGCGAGTACGAACTGCCTGTGACTTTCCACCGTGCAACGCACCAACTGGAACACCTGCGTTAGCAAGCTTGTCAGCAAGACGATCTGCACCGCGCTGAGTCTTTACGAAGAGAATTGTCTTTCCGTTTCGAGCTGCAATTTGCGAAGTGATGTCATCTTTATCGCCAGGATGCATCTGAAGAACGTGGTGCTCCATTGTTGAAACTGATGCGCGGTCATTCTGCAATGAGTGAGTCTTTGGATTCTTGAGGTACTGACGAACGAGTGAATCAACACCGCGATCGAGAGTTGCTGAGAACAAGAGACGCTGTCCGTCGAGTTGTGCCTGATCAAGAATTTCCTTAACGACAGGAAGGAAGCCCATATCTGCCATCTGATCTGCTTCATCAAGAACTGTAATCTGAAGTTGATCGAGCTGAACTTCATTCTTGTTAAGAAGGTCAATCAAACGACCAGGAGTTGCAACCAAGATTGCTGTTGCTTTACGCATTGCAGTGATCTGCTTTGCATATGGCATTCCGCCTGCGATAACTACTGATTCATGTCCTACAGCGCGTGCAAGCGGACGAAGAACTTCGTCGATCTGCTGTGCGAGTTCGCGTGTAGGGGTCAAGATAAGTGCCAGCGGCTTGTGAGGACGCGCGACCTTATTTGAAATATTTGTAAGCAAGGCAAGGCTGAATGCAAGAGTCTTTCCTGAACCAGTCTGACCGCGTCCCAAGATGTCATGGCCTGCAAG
>JBJONB010000017.1:0-18939 GCA_046052045.1 Actinomycetota bacterium
AGAGCAAATGGCTTACGAGATTTCTGAGCAGTAATTGTTGACACGATAGATCAGGCCTTTCGGGCTTGGAATGAGCGTAATTCGCGAGAGCGCTAGCCTACCTTTAGGCTGTACCTGTGCCCCTTGCAAGCGCTTCATCTGACTCACAAATTTCTCACTCCCCCTTGGCGATTCAGCGCGCAGGTCTGATTGAGTACGCAACAGCTCTCGACACTCAACGACTTATTCATAAAGAAGTAGCCGAAGGTGTTCGCCCCAACACCCTTCTGCTTCTTGAGCATCCTTCTGTCTACACGGCCGGAAAGAGAACGAGCGAATCCGAAAAGCCTCATGATGGAACTCCAGTAATAAATGTAGATCGCGGCGGAAAAATCACATGGCATGGTCCTGGCCAGCTCGTTGGCTACCCCATCGTTAAATTGGCAAAGCCCACCGAGCTCGTTGGTTTCGTTCGCGAAATTGAGGCCGGTCTTATCCGAGTATGCGGTGAATTAGGCCTTGAAACCCAGAGAGTTGATGGCCGTTCCGGTGTCTGGGTGTGCGATGCGAAGGGCGAGAGAAAGATAGCTGCCATCGGAATACGCGTAGCAACCGGCGTATCGATGCATGGCTTCGCTCTGAACGTGAATCCAGACCTGACTGAATTCAATAGAATCATCCCCTGCGGGATTGAAGATGCTTCGGTGACTTCGATGCAGCAAGAACTTGGTCGCGACATTTCTATAGATGAAGTGGCTCCGGTTGTTGAGAAGTATCTCTACGAGACATTGGTAAAGGTGAGCGCATGACTATTGCACCCGAAGGTCGCAAACTTCTGCGCATCGAAGCTCGCAATACTGAGACTCCCATTGAACGTAAACCCGAGTGGATCAAGACCCGCGCAAATATGGGTCCCGAATACACCCGTCTTCGTTCTCTCGTAAAGAGCGAAGGACTCCACACTGTCTGCCAAGAAGCGGCTTGTCCAAATATCTTTGAATGTTGGGAGGATAAGGAAGCGACTTTCCTTATCGGAGGCGAGCGTTGTACTCGTCGCTGCGATTTCTGCAATATCGACACCGGAAAACCTGAACCTCTTGATCGCGATGAACCACGCCGCGTAGCTGAATCCGTTCAAGCTATGGGGCTGAAGTACGCAACCATTACTGGTGTTACTCGCGATGATCTTGAAGATGAAGGTGCGTGGTTATACGCAGAAACTATTCGCAAGGTGCATGAACTCAATCCAGGAACTGGCGTTGAAATGCTTGCACCAGATTTCAGCGGCAACCCGGTCTATCTCAATGAAGTTTTTGAAACACGTCCTGAAGTATTTGCACATAACTTGGAGACCGTTCCACGTATCTTCAAACGCATTCGCCCTGCATTTACCTACGAACGTTCACTCAATGTCATTACACAAGCCCGTGAATTTGGCTTGATTACTAAGTCCAACCTCATCCTTGGGCTCGGAGAAACTCGCGAGGAAATTTCACAGGCGCTCGTTGATCTTCATGCAGCTGGCTGTGACCTCATCACCATTACTCAATATCTACGCCCAACAAATAAGCACCATCCAGTCGAACGTTGGGTAAAGCCTGATGAGTTTGTCGAGCTTGCGAAGGAAGCTGAAGATATTGGATTTAGCGGCGTGATGAGCGGCCCACTTGTGCGCAGCTCTTACCGCGCAGGTCGCCTCTACAAGCAAGCGCAAGAAAAGCGAAGTTTGCGTGGCTGATCTCGTCTATCCCCCAGTAATCGTTGCCATCAAAGCGTTCTGGCGTTACTTGGGACTGCAATTTGATTTTCAAGGCGAAGAGAACATTCCACGTGATGGTGGATCAATTCTGGCAATCAATCACATCGGCTATTTAGATTTCGCACTTACCGGAACAGCCGCTCTTCCTGCGGGTCGGTATGTGCGCTTTATGGCAAAGAAGGAAATTTTTGATAACAAATTAGCGGGACCACTCATGCGCGGAATGCACCACATCTGTGTTGATCGATCAAATGGTTCCGCCTCTTTCGTTACGGCACTTCGCGCTCTTCGTGCAGGTGAAATCATTGGAATCTTTCCTGAAGGAACCATCTCCGTAAGTTTTGAAATTAAGGAACTTAAATCTGGTGCAGTTCGCTTAGCTATGGGCGCCGGCGTTCCAGTAATTCCCACAATTGTCTGGGGCTCACAGCGAATCTGGACCAAGAAGGTCAAGCGCGATCTACGCCGTAAGAATGTGCCCATAACAGTGGCTTTCGGAGAACCTCTCTACTTTGATAAGAAATCTGACGTCGAGGCCGGCGAGAAGCTTCTGCGCGAAACAATGCTGGCAATGCTCCATGAAGTGCAGGAAAAGTATCCAGATTCACATGAAGGACAGCGCTGGGCGCCTGCGCGCCTTGGTGGTACAGCCCCCGCCCCCCTAAACTAACGCGCATGTTTAAGAAGAAAAATAAAGAAGCAAAGATCAAGACTCCTCGTTTTCAGACATTTCGTGATGCCTATAAAGTCACCAAATCTGTAAAGCCATGGATTGGCATCGCCCTCATCGCAATCTTCTTGCTTGTACTCGTAGTGGGCATTTCTCTTGGCTTTATCTTTGATCATCCTATTTACGGTGGATTCGTAACAATCCCACTTGCAGCTCTCGCTGCCATGTTCTTCTTTACTCGCATTGCAGGCTCTGCTGCCTACTCTTCCATCGAAGGACAAATCGGAGCAGGCGCTAGCGTTCTTATGGCTATTCGCAAGGGATGGACAACTACTCCGGCCGTTGCGGTAAATCGCCAACAAGATATGGTCCACCGCAGCGTTGGACGTGCTGGAATCGTTCTTACAGGTGAAGGCGGATTTGCTGTTCGCCAGATGATTCAAGATGAGAAGCGAAAGTCTGAGCGATTCGCACCCGGAGTTCCAATCATTGAAGTTTACGTGGGCGATGGGGATGGACAAGTTCCTATCCGCAAATTACAGAAGCACCTCGCCAAGCTTCCAAAGAAATTATCTGCGCATCAAATGCGTGAAGTACGTGCGCGTCTGAAGGCTGTTGGTGGAATGTCTCTTCCTATTCCAAAGGGACCAATGCCAAAGGGAACAAAGATTCGCTAATTACCTTCTTAAAACTAAGACGGTATTTGAAAAGCGTTCATTAATTCCGCGACCATTCTCATCGAATGTGATTGCAGTGATGAGCGGTAGAAGTAGCGCAGTTCGAATCAAGGACTGAATCGGCGTCACCGCACCACCATCTGAAAAACGGACCACTTTGAGACCTACGAGGCGGTGGCCAAATGAAGATCCCCCAAGGGCGACAAAGATCGAGTACTCAGCGAAGAGCAGTATGAGGACTGGGATTCGGGCCTGCGGAACGCGATCAGTGAAGGAGCCGCCGCCTGCGAAGAAGCCGAGAGCGATGGCGTAGCAAGCCAGCCAATCAAGAGATATGCCAAGTAGTCGTCGGCCCTGACTTACGCGTGGAAACATGCGAGAAGCCTATCCCCAGGCGCCGGCGTCCGCGATGTGAGCCATCCGACGATGATGTAACACAGATGTAACACCAAAATTATGACATTTTTACTCGGGCAAACTAGCCTTCACTCCATCAGCGGTACTCAATGTTGAGTGGCTGTATGAGTTGTCTATGAGATAAACAGCCTCAATTGGAGTCCACACTATGTTTAAGAATTCTTCAGAGATTTTTGCATACATCAAGAAGGAAGATGTAAAGCTCGTTGACGTTCGCTTTACAGATCTTCCAGGAATTCAGCACCACTTCAACGTTCCAGTTGAATCATTCGACGAAGCTGTCTTCACAGATGGTCTTATGTTCGACGGTTCATCAATTCGCGGTTTCCAGTCAATCCACGAATCAGATATGAAGTTGCTTCCAGTTCCATCATCAGCATTTATTGATCCATTCCGTCTTGAAAAGACTTTGGTCATCATCTTCTCTGTTCATAACCCTTCAGATGACACCCCTTACTCACGCGACCCACGTGGCGTCGTGAAGAAGGCGGTCGATTTCTTGAAGTCAACAGGTATTGCGGATCAGGCATTCTTCGCTCCTGAAGCTGAGTTCTACGTCTTCGATGCAATTCGCTTTAAGACCGGAATCAACGAGTCATACCACCACATCGATTCATACGAAGGTTCATGGAATACAGGAATCATTGCAGATCCAGATGGAACACCTAACCGTGGTTATCGCACACGCGTTAAGGGTGGCTACTTCCCTGTTTCTCCAACAGATCAGTTTGCTGATCTTCGTGACGAAATGGTTATGGAACTTGGCCGCGCAGGTCTTCAAGTTGAGCGTTCACACCACGAGGTTGGAACTGCTGGACAGATGGAGATCAACTACCGCTTCACAGACATCCTTACTGCAGGCGACGAATTGATGAAGTTTAAGTACATCATCCGTAACGTTGCATGGGAAGGCGGAAAGACCGCGACATTTATGCCAAAGCCACTCTTCGGAGATAACGGTTCAGGTATGCACGTTCACCAATCACTCTGGAAAGATGGCAAGCCACTCTTCTTCGAAGCTGGTACATATGGCGATCTCTCAGATATGGCACGTTGGTATATCGGTGGTCTCTTGAAGCACGCTCCATCACTTCTTGCATTCACCAACCCAACAGTGAACTCATACCGCCGCTTGGTCCCAGGATATGAAGCGCCAGTAAACCTCGTTTACTCAGCTCGTAACCGTTCTGCATGTATCCGTATTCCAATTACTGGTTCATCACCAAAGGCAAAGCGCGTCGAATTCCGTTGTCCAGATCCATCATCAAACCCATACCTCGCATTTGCAGCGATGCTCATGGCTGGTATCGATGGAATCGTAAACAAGATCGAACCACCTGCTCCAGTTGATAAGGATCTCTACGAACTCGAAGGTGCAGAAGCTGCAGCGATTCCACAGGTTCCAGGATCACTCGATGCAGTTCTCGATTCACTCGAGAAGGATCACGAATTCCTTACAAAGGGTGGTGTCTTCACTGAGGACCTCATCGCTACATGGATCGAATGGAAGCGCAAGAACGAAGTTGATTACGTACGTCTACGTCCGCACCCAGCTGAATTCGAGCTTTACTACGACATCTAAGAAGTACTTACCCGAAGAACCCCGTCAGAAATGGCGGGGTTCTTTCATTTCCAGTGGCAGCTAGCGATCATTCATAGGAGGATTCACCTGTGAGCCCAAGAATCGCTGAAGCAACAATTGGCGAACAGCGGGCAATGCGCCAGAAGCAAATTACCGAAGCAGCGATGTCACTGGCACTGGAAAGCGGGGCACCGTCGGTAACCGTTGCAGCTGTTGCAAAGCGAGCGGGTATTTCACGTTCTCTGGTGTACGAATACTTCTCGTCTTCTGCCGATCTCATTGCTGATCTCGTTCTCGAAGAGCTTAGTTACTATAGGGAACGCCTTGTGACAGCCGTGCATGGCGTTGAAGACCCATTTGAATATATAGAAAACTGGATTGCAGAAGCCCTCCAATACGTTGCCGATGGCAGACATTTACTCGTGAAGAGCCTGAACTCTGTTGCCGCTCCAGACTTTAGAAGAGATGAAATTAGTCAAGGCCATCGCAATATGATGGCAACAATCACCAAACCTCTTCAAGAAATCTTTATCTCCGATCTCGGGCTTGCCATCTCTTACCTGCAGGGCACGATTGACTCCGCTGCTAAACGAATAGATGCAGGAAATGAATCAGCGCTCGAAATCCAGCGCGCGCAAACCTTCGCTATTGCTGGACTTCGAGCGCTATCTCAGAGCTAGAAGGGCAAAATCCCGTCGAACTTAAATGGGATGAACTGATCCTCAGTGCGATCATCTGAAGCGTTGTGATCTGCTGTCACATAAATAACACACTTTGTGTGGACGCAATCTCCATCTTTAAAGTACTTATCCAGTTTCATTGTGAGCTTCGCCTTTGGAGATTTAGCGCCCATCTGCTGGTCAGCAGCGACAGCTGAAATCCATAGTTTGCTCGCCTTAGATGGGTTGCAAGCAGTCGGCACATCGCCCTTAACCTTAGGTGCCATGCACTGTGAAAGATAGATTCCATTGCTTGCAGGTAATCCGCTCACCTTCACGGTAATAACAGGATTCTTCTTTGAAACCTTGTTTTGTGGCGAGATTGTCACCTTGGTGATAGCGCTTGCCCCTGTCGAGCTAACGGCTAAAAATGCGATTGAAAGAATAGCTACAAACTTCTTCATTGGTTCTCCCTGATAGATAGAGGATTACTGTGTATGAATGAAGATTAAGGTGGACTTCGAAAACTTATATTCGACAGTTATAGTGGGTTTGTCGAAAAAGGGAGGAGTGTGACATGACATACAGCAGTGAATTCGTCTCACTCTTACAACCTCAACTATCTGCTTTGCGAAACCGAACTAAAGCAATTGGCGCCCAGCACTACATGAAAGATGTCGCTCCATTTCTTGGAGTTCAGACACCCGATCGTCGCAATCTCGTCAAGAAGATAGCGAAAGAGTTGAAGATTCCCAGCAGTGCTGAACTAGGAAAAACAGCACGGGCCCTTTGGAAGTTGGAGGAGCGGGAATATCAATATGCTGCAAATGATCTAATTTCAATCCATGTTGCTTCGGCAGATTCGCAATTTCTTGAAGAACATGTGGAATTCCTCATTACTCATAAATCTTGGTGGGACACAGTGGACGGTCTCGGAAGTTCTGCCGTCTCTCCCCTTACGGATAAATTTGGCTGCGAGAAGTTGATTGAGAAGTGGAATAGGTCTTCAAATATCTGGCTTAACCGCGCGGCCATTCAGCATCAGCGCGGGAGAAAATTTGAAGCCGATAACAAGTTAATCCTTCGATACTGCCACGGACATGCTGATTCAAAAGAATTCTTCATCGTGAAAGCTATTGGTTGGGCGCTTCGAGATATGGCGAAGGTTTCTCCTCGTGATGTGCGAAACTTCTTAAAGGAGCATCCAGATTTAGGCAGAGTTGCAGTGCGCGAAGCAGAACGTGGTTTAGGCCGGAGTTGAGACCCACGAACGAGTAACAAGTTTGTGCATCAAAATTCCGTTGATCAGGAATATTCCAGCCATGATGAACCAGCCTTCTTGACCCAAGGTAATCGCCATCAGCGTTACGAAGGCGGGCCCCAGAGTTCCTCCAAGTCCCCAACTCAGCGACCATACTCCTTGATATTGCCCTTGATGTTTTTCATCAGCTAAACCAAAACCGATGCTCCAAGATCCCGCCGACCCGATGAGTTCGCCGTAAACGTGAACTGCTGATGCCAGCACAAGGAGAGCGCTTGCAGTTATCGTGCTGACTCCGTGAGATGTCGAGTAAAGAATGCAAGCAATCGCAATTGCCAAGCTTGCCCGCCGATAAAGCTTCGCGCCAGCAAATATTGGCCCGCTACCTTTACTTGCAGCCACCTGAAAGAGCATCACTGCGATGGTGTTGACCATCATGATCACAGATACCCACCAACGTGGCGCGGTCGTCTCTCTCACAACCCACAAAGGAATAGCTACAGATTGCAGTACAAAGTGCAACGAGTTGATTGCATTAAGAGCGGTGGCTGCGACAAATCGCTTATCGCGAAGCGCCTGGAAAGAAATCGGTTCACCACGTTCAACCGTCGGCTCCATATAAGGCATCCTGCGAAAGACAACTCCCGCAAGAATGAAGGTCACTGCGTCTCCTGCGAGCATCAACTGATAACCCAGCGGTGTATTAACCGCAAGAGCAATTCCTGCAAAAACAGTACCGAGTGAAATTCCAAAGTTGGTGATTGCCCGTTGATAGGCACGGATAGCTACGCGTTCCTCGCCTTCTCCTAATTTTGCGATGGTTGCCATTCGCATCGTTTGGGAGATATTTCCAAGAATTCCCATACCGATATTGACCAAAAGAAAGGGCAGATAGGTATGAACAGAAAGAAGGGCAAACATCAGAAAGCCTTCGAGAATCATCGCAAGAGCTGCAATATCTCGAGGACCAAAGCGATCGGAGATGTGACCGGCAGGAACGCTTACAGAAAGCGCTACGCCTCCAGCAATAGAAAGAGCAAGAGCAACCTTTGTAGGAGATAGTCCGACAATCAGAGTGAAGTAGATGACTTCAATCGTCATAAATAGCCCGTTACCAAATGTATTAATGAGCGTGGATAAACTCATTGTTCTCTTGGCATGATCAGCCGGAATTATGCGAGCAGTCCACTGCCCTAAGCCTCTAGTGATATTCATCAGTCAGTTAACTCTTCAGATGAGCTTTTCGTGCAAATAACTTAAAGAGAATCATGCTCAAGAGGCCACTTACGACGGATGCGAAAATCACCGCAATAATTGCTAGGTCCTGATCCGCCTTTTCGCGGAATGCCAAATTTGCTATGAATATCGCGACAGTAAATCCAATACCTGCAGCGCTTCCAGTGGCAAGAATTGCAGGCTTTGATGCACCTTCTGGGTAATCCCCGAGATTTACTCTCTTGGCAACAACTACAGAGAAGATAATTCCGAGTGGCTTACCGGCAACGAGGCCTACAAAAATTCCCCAGGCAATAGGTGAATTAGCTGCGCTCTCGAGTGCGTTGGCAGAAATCTCGACACCGGTATTGGCAAAGGCAAAGATTGGAACGATGACAAAGCTGCTCCAGGGATGAAGTTTGGCTTCCAGCCATTCAATAACTGTCACAGTGCCATCTTCTACATCTTCCACCTTTGAATCCTTCTTCACAAGATTTGGTGTGAGCAGACCCAAGATGACTCCAGAAAGCGTCGCATGAATTCCACTGCGATACAGGAAGTACCAGAGTGAAGCTCCCAGGATGAGATAGAAGAAAGAATGCCTAACTCCGAGTCTTGCTATTGCAATGATCAGAAGAATCGAAGTACAGGCTGCTAACACCCACCCAAAACCAACCCCTGTTGAATAGATAAAGGCGATGATCAGAATTGCTCCGATGTCGTCAATGACAGCTAACCCCAAAAGAAAGGTGCGCAGTGAAGGAGCAACGGAAGTGCCAATCAAAGCGAGTAACCCCACAGCAAGTGCGATATCTGTAGCTACAGGTACTCCCCAACCTCGTGAATCAGTCTTTCCGGCAATCGCCAAATAGATAGCGGCAGGAAGAGCCATTCCACCAATAGCAGCAATGAAAGGCATGATTGCGTTTCTAAAGGTTGCTAAGTGGCCAGATGTAACCTCGCGCTTTATCTCAAGACCTACGACAAAGAAGAAGACTGTCATCAAGATGTAGTTGATAACTTTGAGAGTTGTTAACTTGAGATAAAAGAGACCGCTTCCCAATTCGAAACCGGACTCGAGAGTTGAGAAATAATGTGAACTCAATGGGCTGTTGGCTATAAACAGGCCGAGCGCCGCTGCCGCGAGAAGGAAAATTCCACTTGATGATTCGCGGTGAAGAAAATCCCTAAGTGGAGCAATCCTCGAGCGCATTAGCGCACGTTATCACGAAGCGCTGTTGTGAAGTCTGATTCTTTTTCGCGCAACGAAGAAATAACCCACGAAGCCGATGATGAGAGCAAAGAAAATTCCAAGATTCGCATAAGCCCAAGATCCCTCTTTACCGCCGAGGACTCCTAGGAAATAGCCTTGCCACGAAAGCCAGCTTGCAAAACTATTTGTCACAAAGCCCCAACCAACGATTGTCCCTACAGCCATCACGCCAATAGAACCGAAATTCCAAGATCCATAGCGTCCATCAGTTCTGTACAGATCCGGTTCGTCGTAACTCTTTCGCATCAAGACATCAGTAACAAAAATTGCAGACCATGTCGCGACAGGTACTCCGAGAGTGATGAGCAACCCTTGGAAAGGGAAGAAAAAGTCATCTGCGACCCAGACAAAATAGATAGTTCCGATTAACATAAGTACTGAATCAATAGATGCTGCGATATGTCGCTTCACAGGAAGTCCGATTGATATCAGCGTCATTCCCGAGGAATAAAGATCAAGAATCGCTCCCCCGACCAACCCGAGAATCGCAACCAGTGCAAAGATAATTAGGTACCAAGTAGGCAAGATGGTTGTCAGAGCTCCAATTGGGTCTGTCGCGATCGCGCCGGCGAGATCTTCACTACTGCCAGAAAGTGCGGCTCCATAGGTTACGAGAATAATTGGAACTATAGAAGCACCGAAAACTGTCCAGAAGACAACTGAGCGATTTGAAACAGTACGTGGCAAGTAGCGCGAATAATCTGCTGCTGAATTTACCCAGCCAAGGCCAATGCCGGTCGCTCCAAATATGAGTGCACCAATAAATGCCTGGCTATTTCCGTTCTTCATCGAAGAGATGACGTTCCAATCAACTTTAGAGATTGTCAGCGCGATGTAGATAAGAGTGGCAACTACTGTGATTGTGGTGATGTACTTCTGTAACTTCATGATTGCTTCAAAACCGAGCACGCCAGCTGAAACAGTGAGGGCTACGGCGATGACAAAGCCAATAACCATGGCCACGTTATGTTCAATGCCACCGAGGCGGATAAAAACTGTTCCTGTGGCAAGGGTTGCAAGAGAAACCAAAACGGTCTCCCATCCCACGAAGATGAGATAGGAAAGAGCGCCAGGGATGATGTTGCCCTTTACCCCAAAGGTCGCACGAGAGATAACCATTGTTGGAGCATTCGATTTCTTTCCAGCAAGTGAGCTAACACCAACCAGCAGAAATGAAAGTACTGATCCCAATATCGCTGCGACGGTGGCCTGCCAAAAGGAAATACCGAATCCTAAAAAGAACGAACCGTAAGAGAGGGCTAGAAGCGAAACGTTTGCACCACACCATGGCCAGAAGAGCGAGGAAGCTTTGCCTCGTCTCTCGCTCTCGCTAATGACGTTTGTTCCGTTTAATTCTAGGTTCATAGCGAGGAAGATTACGCGGTTTCAATCTAGCTAGCACTCTTGATAGTCTTCGCGTCGGTCACGAGTATCAAAGAATGCACCGGCACTTTGATCGGCAACCCTCCAAGGCGGTGGGGTGCCCTTCCGGATGAATAAGACCAGGTCTTGAGAATCTCAAGACAAGCGCATTAGAAAGGCGTGGAACGTTGAATACAAAAATCAAAATCTCTCTCGTAGCACTCGTCGCAATTGTTGCGATTGCCATTCCAGTTGTAAACGCTCAGAAAGATTCTGGCTGCGGTCAGATTAAGGAAGGCGTTCTTACTATCGGTACTGACGATCCTGCATACGGCCCATGGTTTGAAGACAACACACCATCAAACGGTAAGGGTTATGAAGCTGCTGTTGCATACGCAGTTGCTGAAGAACTCGGTTACTCAGCTGACAAGGTCGAATGGGTCAAAGTTCCATTCAACAAGGTAATTCAGCCAGGTTGCAAGGATTTCGACTTTGATATCAATCAGGTCTCAATCACTGACGAGCGTAAGAATGCAGTTGATTTCTCATCTGGCTACTACGACGTTTCTCAGACTGTAATTACTGTCAAGGGTTCAAAGATTGCTGGAGCAAAGTCCATTGCTGATCTCAAGGGTGCAAAGCTCGGAGCTCAGGTTGGAACTACCTCTTACGCAACAATCACTGACGTCATCAAGCCAACTCAATCACCAGCGGTATTCGATACCAACGATGTTGCGAAGCAGGCACTTGCTAACGGACAGATTGATGGCCTTGTCGTTGATCTTCCTACAGCTTTCTACATCACAGCAGTTGACCTAGAGAACGGTCTTATCGTTGGCCAGTTCCCAGCTCAGGCTGGAGGCGAGCAGTTTGGTCTCGTGCTTTCTAAGGGAAGCAAGCTCACTAAAGATGTAACAGCTGCCGTTGATGCACTTCGTGCAAATGGAACTCTTGCAAAGATTGCTGATGCTTGGTTAGCAAGCACAGTAGGCGCACCAGTTCTTAAGTAATACTTCACTTCCGTATTACAGGCTTAGGAAAGCGAGAGGTCCGATGACTTATCAGCCATCAGCGCTGCAACTGCAACGCGAAGCTGCCAAGCGTCGGGCCTCTCGCCGTTCCACCTTCATTGCTCTTGCAAGCACATTGGCAGTGGGCTTTCTTCTCGTCTTATTAATTACCGGTGCTCAGGGTTATGAGATGGTGAAAAACTCCTTCTTTAACTGGAGCTATGCCAAAGAGGCAATGCCGTCAGTCTTTCGAGGGTTATTGCTCAACCTGCGTGTCTTAATAATTGCCGAGTTCTTCGTACTCTTGTTGGGCCTTCTTATTGCAATTGCAAGAACAACAACTTCTCCGGTGCTATATCCACTGCGCCTAGTTGCAACGATTTACACAGATCTCTTCCGAGGCCTTCCATTACTCCTCGTCCTCTTGCTTGTTGGGCTTGGTATTCCAGGGCTACGTATCAGCTGGATTCCAAATTCCGCAGTTGTACTTGGAACGGTCGCACTAGTTCTGACCTATTCAGCCTATGTTGCAGAAGTAATTCGCGCGGGTATTGAGGGCGTGAATCCAACCCAACGTCAGGCAGCGCGCGCGCTAGGACTTTCACAGTCACAAACTCTTGAGCATGTGGTTCTTCCTCAAGCATTTAGAAATGTGACTCCCCCGCTTCTTAATGACCTTGTCTCGCTACAGAAAGATTCAGGACTCATCTCTGTGCTCGGCGCAGTCGACGCAATTCGTGCAGCCGGTATCCAAACAGCTCAATCATTTAACTTCACGCCCTATCTCGTTGCTGGCGCGCTCTTTGTGCTCCTTACAATTCCTCTCACTCGTTTCACCGACTGGCTCACTCGCAGGCAAGATGCTCGTCAACGCGCACAAGGAAAGTGGTAGCCATGAGCGCACTCTTTGAAGTTAAGAACATCCGCAAATCCTTTGGCGAGAACTTGGTTCTCGATGATGTCTCTATTGATTTCCCAGCTCAGTCTGCAACGGTAATCATCGGAGCAAGCGGTTCTGGAAAAAGTACATTGATGCGATGCATGAACCTCCTAGAAGAGCTTAACGATGGTCAGATCAACCTCGATGGCACAGATATTTCTGCCTACGGAACAGATATAGATACTGTGCGCGGGCAGATTGGTTCGGTCTTCCAAGCATTTAACCTTTTCCCACATCTTTCTGTAGTAGATAACATCACGCTCGCCCCACGATTAGTTCATGGAGTTAAGCAAGATATCGCAGATAAGAACGCTCGCGAACTCCTGAAGCGCTTTGGTCTTCTGGAGAAGGCCGATGAATTCCCGAATCTACTCAGCGGTGGCCAGCAGCAACGTGTAGCGATAATTCGAGCCGTAGCAACAAACCCGAAGATTCTCCTTCTGGATGAAGTAACGAGCGCCCTGGATCCTGTGCTCATCGCAGAAGTGCTCACATTAATTGCAGAACTTAAAGAAGAAGGCATGACCATGGTCATTGCTACCCACGAAATGGGATTTGCAAAGAGAATCGCAGATAGCGTCGTCTTTCTCCACAAGGGGCGCGTCCACGAATCAGGAACTCCTGATGAAATCTTTGGCTCTCCTCAGACGAAAGAGTTAAAGGATTTCCTCAGCGCACTTCATCAAGCAGGCAGGCTTTAACTCGTAACTTTCCAGATTAAATTAGTCGAGGAAGAAATCGAGCAAGAAATCCTTAGTTCCGGGAACTACCGAATACTTCTCTAGATCAGTTATGCCTTCAGAAGCCAAAACTTCATCGTCAACGAAGAAGTTTCCAGTGCACTCTTTAGAATTTCGATTGAGGATGATGTAAGCGCTATCGGACAAAATTTCTGGGGTTCGGCACGCAGCAGTATCAACACCTGGGATCATCTGTAGCGCAGCGGTATCGATTGCGGTGCGCGGCCAGAGTGCATTGACGGCAATCCCATCACGCTTGAATTCTTCGGACATTCCAAGAACGCACATGCTCATTCCATACTTTGCCATTGTGTAAGCAACGTGGTTCTTAAACCACTTTGGTTTCATGGATAGAGGAGGTGAAAGCGTCAGAATATGTGGGTTTCGTCCAGCCTCGGCAGATTCGCGCAACTGTGGGATTACGGCCTGAGAAGTAAGAAAAGTTCCGCGAACATTGACATCAAACATGAGATCAAATCGCTTTGCCGGCGTATCTTCGGTGCGTGTTAAATTGATAGCACTAGCGTTATTTATCAAAATATCGATTCCACCGAACTCTTTAGCCGCTAGGGCTACTGCTTCGGCAATCTGATTCTCATCACGCAAATCGCATTGAATAGGTAGCGCTGTTCCACCGGCTGCTCGGATTTCATCTGCGGCTGTATGGATAGTTCCTGGCAACTTAGGGTTAGGATCAGAAGTCTTCGCAGCAATCGCGACAGATGCGCCATCTTGGGCAGCGCGGAGTGCAATTGCTAAGCCGATTCCGCGAGATCCCCCTGTGATGAAGATGCGCTTACCTTGAAGTGACATTTACTTTCCCTTCTTTGCCATGAACTTCATAAATGCTTCTGCCGCTTCTTCGGATTGAAGAGCGAGAGCAAATAGCTGGAACTCAGCGCGCATCACATGAGCTACCGCATCATGCTTATTAGCCTTCATGAGTGCTTTGGTATTCATAATCGCTTTCGGCGGTTGATCGGCAATCTTCTCTGCCATCTCTAGAGCTTCCGTTTCGGGGTCCCCCGCAATGCTTGCAATCATCCCCATCTCGAGGGCAGCATCAGCAGAGAAAGATTCACCAGTCATGAAGATCTTTGCAGCTCGTTGATACCCAACTAACTCAGGAAACAGCTTGGTAGACCCAGCTTCAGGTACAAGTCCGAGTGAAGTAAATGGCATTGAGAAACTCGCGCTTGGAGAAGCAACGACAACATCGCAATGCAGAAGCATAGTGGTGCCAACTCCTACCGCATTTCCTTTGACAGCAGCTAGAAGTGGTTTTGGAAACTCGAGTAACGAGCCGAGAAATTTAGCAACATCGGAATCTGCTTCAGTGGGTGGATTCGACATGAAGTCTCGAATGTCATTTCCTGCCGTGAAGTGATCACCTTCGCTTGTAATTACGACGCAACGAATTGATTCATCTTCGGCTGCCTGGTTGAGCTGTTGTGCTAGCTCGCCATACATTCCCCGAGTAATCGCATTCATCTTTTCTGGGCGATTGAAACGTACTACGAGCGTGCGTCCCTCTTTGGATGTCGTGATTTCCGTCATTTGAGCATCCTAAAGGGTGGCAAAGGCAATTGAAAGGAGCCTTACAGGAGCATAATAGGAATCAGCAACGGAGAGGTCGCTGAAATGGCTAGAGATATCACAATTACAAGTAGAGAATTATCGCCCTTTGAACAATTGGTTCTGGGTTTGCTCTGCGAAGGTAAAACCAACTCGGCCATCGCCCGCGAGACCAACCACACTGAGAAAGTAATCGAAAATACAATCAGCCGGTCTGCAAAAACTTTTGGCATTACTTCTGACGGTGATACAAATATTCGCGTACTTCTTGCCCTGGCATTTCGTACTCATTATGGCGATGCAGCTTTTGATCAACTTGGCGTGCCTTGTGCTCACTTTGAGGTAGATGGTCAAGGACAAGGTCTCTGCAATCGTGAAGTACATTAATTATTAAGACTGCTGCATCACATTTTTCTTAGTGCCAGCACTCGCTTAGCTATATAAAGTGCCAGCACTCGTCTTCTCAACTTGATCCCATTGTCCAGGGGTGTCTAATTCAAATAGCACCTGGAGATGGTGTTATTTGAATGAGGAGAGAAAATGAAAAGAAAGAATTTTGACAAGATTGTCACAGCAGTTGGATTTGGTCTAGCTGTATTTCTATTCACCGCGGCCGCACTTCTTAACTGGGGCGCATCATTTGCTTCTGACTCAGTCAAGAGCCAACTTGATAATCAGAACATTTCATTCCCAGCTGCCGATGCCATGCCAGAAGCAACAAAAGCTCAACTAGCAAAGTGGGCTGAGAAGAAGGTAACAACTGGTGAGATGGCTCGCGATTACTCAGATCTTTATATCTGGGAACATATGAAGGCTTCAGCGATTGCAGCTGTCGGAAAGCCTGCTACATATTCAGAAGTATCTGGAATGTATATGGGCCTTGTTCGTGGCGGAAGTGCTGATACTGCACAGATCGCAAAGTTGGGCGATTTACGACAGACACTATTCATGGGTAACACCTTGCGCGGAATGCTTCTCGAGGCATATGCATTCGGCACTATGGGAGTTATCGCGGGATACGGAGCGATTGCAGCTCTCGTTGGAGGACTAGTAATGCTTCTCCTCTCGATTGCAGGGTTACTACACATTCGTCGCACTCCAGATAGCGCGACGATTTAACCCTCCTCTCTTCAACTCTCCGTGAAGGTTGAGGGGATAAAAAACCCCGGCTCTGTGTAATCAGGGCCGGGGTTTTCTCTTACTCAATAGATCTATCGATCAAGCTTTCCGGAGATGAAATCTTCCACCTTCGTATGCGCCTGTTCATCTGTGTACTGCACTGGTGGAGTCTTCATAAAGTATGAAGAAGGTGAGAGCAACGCTCCCCCAATCTTGCGATCTAAACCGATTTTTGCGCAACGAAGTGCATCGATGATGACACCTGCTGAGTTTGGTGAATCCCATACTTCTAGCTTGTATTCGAGGTTCAAAGGCACGTCGCCAAACGCACGGCCTTCAAGACGAACATATGCCCACTTGCGATCATCAAGCCATGGAATGTAATCCGATGGTCCGATGTGAACGTTCTTCGCGCCCATGTCGTGATCAAGCTGTGAAGTAACAGAATTAGTCTTTGAAATCTTCTTTGACTCGAGGCGATCGCGTTCGAGCATATTCTTAAAGTCCATATTTCCACCTACGTTGAGCTGGTAGGTGCGATCTAGATGAACGCCGCGATCTTGGAACAACTTTGCCATGATGCGGTGTGTGATGGTCGCTCCAACTTGACTCTTGATGTCATCGCCTACGATAGGAAGACCCGCATCCTCAAACTTCTTAGCCCAGACTGGGTCGGATGCAATGAAGACTGGAAGGGCATTAACGAACGCGCATCCTGCATCAATTGCGCACTGTGCATAGAACTTCGCGGCATCTTCTGAACCAACAGGTAGGTAACAGATAAGAACGTCAACTTGTTCTTCCTTGAGAACTGCGACAACATCGACAGGACTATCGGTTGATTCCTGAATTGTCTCTTTGTAATACTTTCCAAGTCCATCATGAGTCACTCCGCGCTGGACAGGAACGCCAGTCTTCGCAACATCAGAGAACTTAATTGTGTTGTTCTCACTTGCCCAGATTGCATCTGATAGATCTAGACCGACCTTCTTTGCATCCACATCAAAAGCTGCAACAAATTTAATGCTGTTGATGTGATACCCGCCGACAACAGCGTGCATAAGTCCTGGAATCTCTTGATCGAGGGCAGCATCCTTGTAATAGGTAACTCCCTGTACGAGTGAGTTGGCGCAGTTGCCAACTCCAACAATCGCTACTCGGATGTCGCCTTCTTGAGTCTTGATATTCACTTATTTTTCCCCTCGGTTGTGATCATGTCTTTAAGCCAGGCGATCTCGCGCTCTAGCGACTCGAGAGAGAAGCGGCGCCACTCCTCGAGGTATCTATCAATTCCCGCGGAAGAACTCCTGAGGTCTTCACGCAGTACATCTGCCTTCTCTTCTAAGCGACGAAGTCGCCCTTCTAAAATTCGAACGCGGTTCATAGTTGTTGTTGGGCTAAAGAAGGCGAAGCGAATGCCAAAACCTTCATCTTCCCAAGCGTCGGCAGTCACAGCGCTATTGAGCTCTTCGAATCTCTGTGACCCTTTTTTAGTGATCGTGTACACGATGCGAGTTCGGCGTGAAGTCACGCCAATCTCCTTCGCCTCGATAACTTCCGATATGACCATCTTCTTCAACTGTGGGTAGAGAACTGAGAACGAGAGTGCTCTAAAGGGGCCGAAGATTGCCATCAGCCTCTTGCGAAGCTCATATCCATGCAAAGGACCCTCTTCGAGAAGGCCTAGGAGGGCGAACTCGAGAGATTCTGAGCGTGAACGCATCGGACTCCCCGCTTTCTATGTTGATTAGATATATCGAATCGATATATCTCAATTAAAGCCCCTCTTGGCCTTGAGGGCAAATCGCCACGCACAATTCGAGGGCTGCATTGGTTACCTTTACCCCATGCTGAGCGGAGTAATTCCTTCTCGCCTACCTGAGTACCTGGTGGCTGCGATGATCATCATCATCGCTCCTGGGCCAAGCGTTCTCTTCGTGATTGCACGAGCTGTTTCTTGGGGTCGGAAAATCTCGATCCTCACCGTCGCCGGAAATGTCACAGGCTCTTTCGTTCTTTCAACGCTTGTCGCCCTAGGCGTCGGACCAATTCTTCAGAAATGGCATATCACTTACATCGTGGTGCAATGGGCCGGTGGTCTTTATCTGATTTATCTTGGAATCGATGCAATTAGGAAACGCGCCCTGCATGCAGCAGATATGACAAACCAAGGACCCGTTGCGCCAACAGTTCGTCAATCGATCCGCGATGGATTCTGGGTCGGAGTACTTAATCCCAAAGCGATTGTTTTCTTCGCAGCAGTTTTGCCGCAATTTGTAGATATCGATGGCGGACATGTCACCACTCAATTAATTTTTCTTGGTCTTGTCTTCTGTGTTCTAGCATTTATCTCTGACGGAAGTTGGGGTCTGCTCGCCGGAACTGCACGCGCTTGGCTTGCAACAGATAATAAACGCTTAGAACGACTTCGCGCTGCTGGCGGAACAATCATGATTATCTTGGGACTCGCCGTCCTCTTCTCGGCAGTTGTCACTGGATAAGGAGAAGATGGGATATGAAAAAGCCTGAAGTTCCTGCGCGCGACACCATTGCCCCATCCGATCTCACCTTTGGGCTCTCTACTTGCAAGCGCTGCTTGTGGCTTAAGTACTGGTTTAAATTTGATTTGAAGAAAGAGTTTCCACTCGTCAAGCCACTTGCTGATTCTCAAGAAGAACATTTCCGCCGAGCTTCGATGCAA
>JBJONB010000018.1:0-16201 GCA_046052045.1 Actinomycetota bacterium
GGGCGTGCACGTGCCCAATCAGAGTTCGGCTGGGATGCCGTCGCTGCCCAAACCATTGCGCTCTATAAGAGCGTTATCAACAACTAAGGAAAACATGTCACGTCGCGGTTGGTTTCTGTTCATTCTTGTCGGTTTCCTATGGGGTATTCCTTATCTATTTATCAAGGTAGCTGTTGATCCAGATAACGGATTTAGTCCCGCAACTGTTGTCTGTCTTCGAACAGCAATTGGCGCAGCAATCCTGATTCCGATCGCAATCAAGCAGAGGCAGCTCATTGCAGCTATTCGTGGGTGGCGTTACGTATTTGCTTACGCACTACTAGAGATGATTGGCCCTTGGATTCTGATTGGAACTGCAGAGCAGAAGATTTCATCTGGCCTTACGGGGCTACTTGTTGCTTCGGTTCCAATCTGGGCCACCATCTTTGCTTCAATGCGAGGCGATAAATCTGTCTGGCATCGAACTCGTTTATTCGGAATCATCGTCGGTTTCATCGGCCTTGTAGCAGTTGTCGGCATCGAGAGCATTGCTGGCTCAGCTGATCCACTTTCAATTGCAATGGTTCTTGTTGCATCTGTCGGTTATTCATACGCTGTGATGATGGTGCAAGGTGCGCTTCCCCATGTATCGGGAATTGCAATTAATGCGGTCGCAATGTTGATGACTGCAATCTTCTATATGCCTTTCACTGTTGCACAATGGCCGACACATCAGATTTCAGATGGTGCAATCCGTGCGATTGTTGGACTGGGAGTTCTCTCCACAGGAGCTGCCTTTGCAGCCTTCTTCACATTGGCATCGATTATCGGCGTTGCTCGTGGTTCACTTGTGACTTATCTGAATACTGCCTGTGCAGTTGTTCTTGGTGTGATCATCTTGAATGAGCCACTCACAGTTGGAATTGTCCTTGGACTTCCACTTGTATTAATCGGTTCATACTTCGCGAGCCGCAAGCCCGCCAGCGCTTAACTATTGAGATACTGACCGCATGCTGGAAGCGCTCTTTTTAGGAATAGTCCAAGGACTCACTGAGTTCCTACCTATCTCATCGAGTGCTCATATCCGTATCGTCGGAGAGTTTCTCCCCAACGCAACTGACCCGGGCGCAGCCTTTACTGCCATTACGCAGATTGGTACCGAACTCGCAGTCTTGCTCTACTTCCGCAAAGACATTCTTAATATCGCACGTGCTTGGTTTAAGCGAGATGGATCCGCTGAAGCTCGCTTAGGAAATCTCATCATTATCGGAACTCTGCCGATAGTTGTGCTTGGTTATCTCGGCCAGGAGTACATCACTAATCACTTCCGCTCGTTATGGGTTATCGCGTCAACACTCATCATCTTCGGATTGATTCTTGGATTCGCCGATCGCGTCGGCAAGAGCGCTAAAGATTTATCGAACCTTTCTGCGCGCGATGGAATCATCTACGGCTTCGCGCAATCCATGGCTCTTATTCCTGGCGTCTCTCGCTCTGGTGCAACAATCGCTCTCGGTCGCTTCTTGGGATACAAGCGCGAAGCGGCTCTGCGTTACTCATTCTTACTTGCAGTCCCTGCTGTATTTGGCAGTGGTTTCTACGAACTCAAGCAAGCTATGGATGATTCAACAGTTTCGGTCTATTCAATGCCAGAGATACTCGCTGCAACTGTCACAGCATTTCTCATTGGTTATGCAGTGATTGCTTGGTTGATGAAGTTCATCTCAACGAAGAGCTTTACACCTTTTGTGATTTACCGCGTTGCGCTGGGTTCTGCGCTTCTTGTTGCTTTAGCAACAGGTGTCATTAGCGCTCAGTAAATCCGAGCCGCTCAAGCAGCTTTGGATCGCGCTGCCACTCTTTTGAAACTTTGACGTGAAGCCCAAGAAAAATTCGCGCACCAAGTTCGCGCTCAATATCTTTACGTGCGCGCATCCCAATATCTTTCAATCGCTCTCCCTGGTGGCCAAGCAAAATTCCGGTCTGTGAATCGCGCTCAACGTGAATAGTGGCGTGGATGTCATAGAAAGGACGACTGCCCTTCTCTTCACGCTCTGCCATCTCATCAATCGTGACCATGATTGAGTGAGGAAGTTCTTCGCGTGCATCGCGCAGAGCAGCTTCGCGGATGAGTTCGCAGATGAGCGTTTCAATCTTCTGATCACTCTTTACATCTGTTGGATAAAAGGCAGGACCGACAGGCAAGTTATCGCCAATTAGCTTTTCAAGGAGATCAATCTGTTCGTGGATTGCTGCAGAGATTGGAACGATTTCATCCCAAGTAAATCCCTTTGCAAGGGAAGAAATTCCCAGCAAACGGGTTGCCAAGTTCTTCTTTGAAACTAGATCTGTCTTGGTAACCAATGCGAACTTCTTTGCACGTGAATATTTTGCGATTTCAGCAGCGAGGAATTCATCTCCGGCTCCTGAAGTTTCATCAGCAGGAAGACACATCATGACGATATCGACTGAATCAAGGCTCTCGTTGACGACAGCGTTAAGGCGATGACCGAGTAACGTCTTTGGCTTATGGATTCCGGGGGTATCTACAAGAATCGCTTGATAGTCAGGATTGTTAACAATTCCGCGAATAGCGTGACGAGTGGTGTTGGGATGAGGCGATGTGATCGCAATCTTGCTACCAACGAGTGCGTTGATGAGAGTTGATTTACCAGTGTTGGGACGGCCGACAATAGCGACAAAGCCTGAACGGAAATCACTCATGTATGTATTCTCTCATTACATGCGAGAAGAACCTAAAGCGCTGAAATTAACTCGATTGCATCAGGCACAGATGTCACTAGTTCAGCTGCTCTCTCGCCAATAAGTCGATGACAGCCTTCTGATGAAGGTGAATTGATTGGCCCTGGTATCGCCATCACTGGCCTCATGAGTTCGGCCGCATCACGTGCAGTTCGCAGTGATCCACTCCGAAAAGCCGCCTCTACAACTAGCGTTGCTTGTGAAAGTGCTGCAATCAGACGATTGCGAGTAAGAAAGCGATGAGGAAGCGCCGGAACGCCGGGCATCACTTCAGTGACTATCGCTCCGTTCTCGCAGATTTCTTCAAAGAGTCTGCTATTTCCCGATGGGTATTGCAGATCTATTCCTGATGCAATCACTGCAATGGTGCGACCTTCGGCAACGAGTGCACCGCGATGAGCTGCGGTATCAACTCCGTATGCTCCCCCGCTCACGATGTCCCATTCGCGATCAACAAAGCCGGCAGCGAAATCTCCTGCAATGCGAACGCCATAGGGCGTTGGATTACGTGTGCCAACAATTGCAAGAGAGGGATTGCTTAAGATTTCAACATTTCCTTTAACAATCAGACCGATTGGTGGGCACTCAAGTTCATCCACGCGCAAAGGCCAATGGGCATCACCGGGGATGATGAAATGAGCGCCTGTCGTCTCTATGGATTGAAAAGCTGTTGCGCTCTCAAAACTCTTTATCTTCTCAACAATCGCTGCATGTTTTATTGAGTCATACAAATTACTTTTGATGCGGTCGAAAACTGCTTGCACTCCCCGTTCCGTGATTTCACGGCTCCAGAAGGATGCCCCTCCTTCAATGGCCGAAAAGAGTGCAAGGCGTTGTGCGCGTTCTTTCATAGATCAGTTCCTTCGCGTAGTGAATGTGCTCGTTCGACATCATCGAGGGTCGGAACTGTGTGCCCTGCTAAATCAGCAAGGGTCCATGACAGGCGAATGACTTTATGAAGTCCGCGCGCAGTAATTCGTTCGCGATCTAGTTCATCATGGAGGAAATTCATGGCATCGCGTTGTGGGCGATACTTTCCGCGAAGTTCACGACTTGGAATCTGTGCATTCAGTTGCCATGAATCTTTATTAAATCGATCTGCCGCAGCTGTTCTTGCCTTAATTACCCGAGCACGGATGTCGGCGCTATTTTCTCCAAGTTCAGTTTGTGCCATTTCTACTCGGCTAACTGGATCCACCTGGACTCGCATATCGATGCGGTCCATAAGTGGACCAGAGAGCTTTCCTAAATAGCGACGAACCTGCACCGATGAACAGGTGCAGTTGCGACCTTTACCTGTGTATTTTCCACAGGGACATGGGTTTGCTGCAAGGACTAGAAGAAAATGCGCAGGGAAAGTAATGTTTCCAACGCTGCGAGCGATGGTGATGGTTCCGGATTCAAGTGGTTGGCGCAACGAATCGAGAACGCCGATAGCGCATTCAGGTGCTTCATCGATAAAGAGCACGCCATGATGCGCCAAGCTGCACGCACCGGGTTTGATTACATGAGAACCTCCGCCAACAATCGATGCCCGCGAAGCTGTGTGATGTGGCGAAACAATGGGAGCAACGAGCGACATCGCTGAACGCGAACCCAGCGCACCTGAAATTGAATGCACGGCAGTTACTTCGAGTGCCTGATCAATTGTGAGCGAAGGAAGAATTGTTGGAATGCGCGATGCAATCATCGTCTTTCCTGTGCCTGGTGGACCAATAAGCAGCAGATGATGCCCGCCGCTCGCTGCGACTTCTGCAGCAAAGCGTGCCTTCGTTTGTCCTGCAACATCGGCAAAGTCGAGATATTCATCGACATCTGTCTTCTCTAAATCGAGTTCTTGAGGAATGGAATATTCGCCGGTGCGACCCCATAAGAGAACCTCTCGTAGCGATTCAAAGGTAAGTATCTGCATCTGTGTCATCAGCGCTGCTTCAGAACGATTGGCAGCTGGAACAATTGCCCGAGTGATTCCAGATTTATAGGCAGCAATGAGCACTGGCAATACACCGCGCACCGAACGAACTTTTCCATCGAGAGCTAGCTCGCCAAGTACAACCATGGATGCAAACGGTTCTTGTGGCACCGTTCCATGTGCAATAAGTATCGCTAGCGCAATCGAGAGATCGAAGCTGGAACCACTCTTGGGTAACCAAGCTGGCGATAGCGAGACAGTTACCTTTCTATTGGGCCAGACCTCATTGCAATTCGATATCGCAGCTCGTACCCGGTCGCGAGATTCTTGCAGGGCGGCATCCGGAAGTCCCAGCAATGAATACATAGGAATTCCATCTGAGATATCTACTTCGATTTCAACAACGCTTCCGGTTAGCCCAAGAAGGGCGATGCTCTGAGTCTGCCCAATGCTCATAGCAAGTTACCTCGATATTCCATGGTGTGAGTTCCGTCGGCAGCAATCAAAATTGCAACGACATCGATTGTGTATTCGCATCCCAGGCATCCATGCGTTGCCAGCCATCCCATCGCAAGGCGCTGCATGCGATGTGCCTTATCGCGATTAATTGCCTCGAAGGGGTGACCGAATGCGAGAGAGCTACGTGTTTTTACTTCGATGAAGTGAAAGGCGCCATCGCTACTGAGTGACACAAGGTCTATTTCGCCTTCACGTATACGCCAATTGCGATCGAGGATTTCATCCCCACGAGCCAATAAGTATTGAGCGGTTACTTCTTCACCAAAGGCGCCTGTGCGCTGTTTAGCTCCCGGACGTTTAACTCTAGCCACCATGCGTGGGAGGTTAGAGCTCTCCCCTCACTAAACATTTAGAAAAGCGCGAGCCTGTGGAAACTATTGAAGAAGTGCTGCAATATTTGAAAACGATTTACGGTGTTCTATACACGGACCATGTTCGGCAAGAGCTTTCGTGTGCACAGCAGTGATATAGCCCTTGTGCTTTGCAAAACCATATTGAGGATAAGTCTTATCTAGCTCAATCATCATGCGATCACGAGTTACCTTGGCGATAATTGATGCTGCACTAATAGCAGTCACAACTTGATCGCCCTTCCACACGGCAACGTTGGGAATAGCTAATCCTTCGATGGCATATCCGTCAGTCAGCACATAGGCCGGTTCAACAGAAAGCCCCTTCACAGCACGGCGCATTCCATCGAGGTTTGCTGCATGCACACCACGTTCATCGATTTCAGATGGCGGAACAATAATGATGCTGACACTTTCAGCAATCTTCATAATGACATCAAAGAGAATCTCGCGTTTACTTTCAGAGACTTCCTTCGAATCGCGCACTTCAGCTAGCTCTGGTGCATTGGGATCTTTGAGAATGACTGCAGCAACAACAAGTGGTCCTGCACACGGTCCGCGACCTGCTTCATCAACACCTGCAATAGGTGAGATTCCTGCGTTACGAAGAAGTTCTTCGATCGCTTTCATAGTGTTTGCGGTGTGTGATTACTTGATGGGGTTCTGGCCTGGAACTAATCCAACGCTCTTGATTGGCCAGATTGTTGCAAAGACTTGGCCAGTTACTTTAGAGACTGGAACAAAACCATTATTGACATCATCTTGGTGATAGCGAGAGTCAGCAGATGAACCGCGGTGATCTCCCATTACCCAGATTTTTCCTTCTGGGACAGTGATGTTGAAATCCATATCGCTCGCCTTGTTACCTGCAAAAATATATGGCTCGGAAGTTTCTTTTCCATTGATTGTTAGCTTGCCGTTATCGCAGCAGATGACCTTGTCACCAGCTACGCCAATGACGCGCTTAACCAGGTACTGCTTTGCAGGGTTAGGAAGAACGCCAACAGTTACGAGGCCATCTTTAACTTTTCCAAGAATTTTATTTCCTGATGCTTCATATGGTTCAGGAAGCCAATTAGCAGGATCACGGAAGACCACAACATCGCCGCGGTTAATTGTTTTTGAGATAAATGGAAGCTTATTAACGGCTACGCGATCACCAATTTGAAGTGTGTTCTCCATGGAGCCCGAAGGGATATAGAAAAACTGCACAAGGAAAGTCTTGATAAGAAGTGAAACGGCGAGCGCAACGATTATAAGAATCGGGAACTCACGAAGGACTGAGCCCTTGCGTGGCATGTGAAGAGGTGAAGTTACTTAGATTCTTCAGTTGCTTCAGCAGCAACTTCAGGAGTCTCAACTACTGCTTCTGTTACTACGACATCTTCTGTAGTCGTAACTTCAGCTGGAACCTCTGCCACAACTTCAACCGCAGCTGGCTCGGACACTACTGGAGTCTCAAGAACTGGAGTTGAAAGAATTCCATCACCGTAGCCAACAATGCCATCGCGCTTTTCGCGAATCTTTGCAGCCTTACCGCGGAGATCGCGGAGGTAGTAGAGCTTTGCACGACGGACATCGCCCTTAGTGACAAGCTCGATCTTTTCAATAACTGGTGTGTGAACTGGGAATGTGCGCTCTACGCCAACGCCGTAAGAAACCTTACGGATTGTGAAAGTTTCGCGGACTCCGTCGCCCTGGCGACCGATAACGATTCCCTGGAATACCTGAAGACGTGACTTGTTACCTTCGATAACACGGACGTGAATCTTGAGCTCATCGCCTGCGCGGAACTGTGGGATGTCCTTACGAAGTGAGGCTGCATCTACGACGTCGAGAATATTCATGGTGATTCCTGTTCATTACTTATCTATAAGCACGGGTATCGCCGTGCAGACTGCGTATCTTGCCATAGAAGGGGCTCTGAGCGTAAATCGGTCAAATGACCCCCTGGAACTACGCGTGGAGGTTGAGGAAGCTCTCGAGTTGGGCGAAGAGGGTTGGACCTGCTGCCAAGGTGGTCATATAGGGAGCCTGACCGTAGAGACCAAAGCGCGCCCCTGCCTCAGTGGCAACGAGGGACGCTGCTGCCCAATCCCACTCCTTTAGCCCATCTTCAAAGTAGGCATCGAGGGAACCCATTGCAACTGAACAGATATCTACAGCTGCGGCGCCATTGCGACGAATATCGCGAATGAGCGGAAGCATGCGACCAACGTTTTCAATCTGACGTCCGCGATGAGCAACATCGTATTGAAAACCTGTTCCGATAAATGCACGATTGAATTCAACTGGCTCATTGGTCTTGATCTTGATGCCATTGAAGAAAGCTCCACCACCGCGAGAAGCCCACCACGTTGAATTGATGGTGGGTGCAACGACAACTCCGACTACAGAGCCGTCCTGATCTTTTGCAGCGATTGAGACGTTCCAGCCAGGAAGTCCATAAAAGTAATTAACGGTTCCATCGAGAGGATCGATAACCCATGTGATGCCAGATTTACTTGCGACCTCTGCTCCTTCTTCGCCGATGATTCCATCGTCGGGGCGAGCTACAAGAAGTGATTGCACAATAAAAGTTTCTGCCTTCTTATCCATCTGAGTGGCGATATCGATGGCAGTGGATTTCTCTTCGATTTCAAAGGCAGGCGGACGGTCCATGAGGAGCGCTGCCGCCTCGGCACCGACTTTCTTCGCAAGTTCGAGCAAATCTTCATGCATATATGAAGTCTAAAGGGTCTAACTCTCGAGAAAATACCACCCCATCGGTTATTCTCACCCCATGACTGAGCTTCGTTTAGATGGCAAGACTGACGATGGAAGCCATCTCTCACTTGTCGATACCGATGGGAATAACTATTCACTTCGTATCAGCGACACTCTTCGCGCAACTGTGAACCAGCCACGCCTCACTTCAGTTCCTGCAATTGATGCAGTTGAAACTATTTCCGTAAAAGAGATTCAGCGCAGACTTCGTGCCGGCGATAGCTTTGAAGAGATTGCTCGTGAAGGTCAGACAACCGTCGATAAGGTCGAACGTTTCTCAGGTCCCATCATGCAAGAGCGTGAGTACATCCTTGAAAATGCTCGTAACCTCATCATGCGTAAAGATGTTCATCGCGTAGATCTCACATTCCGCGAAGTAGTTCTTGCAAAGCTTGCAGCACGTGGCGTCGATACAGATGAAGTTTCATGGAATACATGGCGCCAACCTGATGGCACATGGCATATCGAACTTCACTACCCAAACCGCGATGGCAATGGCATCGCAACCTGGACCTTTGATCTCTCACGTCGCGCACTCGATGCATCAGACGATAACGGCGCTTGGCTTATTGATGAAGAAGCACCAGTTCGTGCTCCATCAACAGCAATTATTTATTCAGAGCCATCACACCCTTCACGACTTGAAGAGGTAGCTCCTGAACCAGAAATCGTTCGCATCGCAGATCTTCTCAATGCTCCTGAAGAAAAGGCTGAGACACCACGTCTTGCTGTTATTCGCGAGACTCCATCTGCTGCTGATTCACAAGATGGAATTACAGCTCGCGCAAAAGTTCCTTCATGGGATGAAATTATGTTTGGACGAAAGTCTGACGAACCAACTGAGGAAGATAACTAGCTCTTCACTGCGTGCATCAGTAGCGGCACTGAACTTTCAATAACGCTATCGCCACCATGGTGGCCAATCATCGCGCCTTCTTTATCTGCTCGTTCTGGATCAAGCAGAACAACATTGGCTTGAGCAATAGCAATAACATCACCGGCACGTTCTGATGCATCTAGTGAGACGTTTGAGCCGAAGAGACCTGCAGTAATTGCGCTCTGACGCGTATGCATTGTGACCTTAGAACCGAGCGCGCTCTGCCAGCGAGAAATCACTTCATTCTCTGCATGTGCACTATCTGCTGAAAGATAGAGATGGCGCATTCGTGGTTCTCCTGCGATGACAGCCACATCCGTAAGCAATTCATTATCTTGGCCAAGGATGATCTTCTCTTCCACGTTAATCATTCCGTGATCAGCAGTCAGCCAGATGCGAGTTCCCTTAGGCAACTTCTGCATCAGCGTCTTGACTAATTCATCGACGCTCTTCAGGGCCGCTAACCACTTATCTGAACCGACTCCATCTGAGTGGCCCGCTGAATCCACATCATTGACATAGAGATAGACAAATGAAGGTGACTTCTGAAGTGCTGTAACAGTTTCTGTGATCAGGTCGGCAGGAACATTGGCGCCCTTGTAATGAGCTCCGCGGAAGACCGCGCGAGTAAATCCAGTGTTTTCATAACGCTTGGCAGCAACATGCGTTGTAGTAATTCCTGCGGCACTCGCTCGCTCAAAGAGCGTAGGTACCGGTTGCCAGATAACAGGATCAACACGTTCATCCCACTTCAAAGTGTTAAGTATCCGTCCCCCACTGCGTGGAACTTGGACTGTGTATCCCAACATTCCGTGAGCGCCTGGCATTTCACCGGTTGTCAGAGTTGCAAGGCTTGTTGCAGTTGTAGATGGAAATGATGTTGCGATTGTTCCGTGCAGAGTCATTTGCGAAAGAGTTGGAGCAATCTCTGCATATTTACTTAATAGATCGGCGCCAAGGCCATCGACAAGAAACACAAGTTCGCGGCCGCTAGGACTTTCGCCACAGTTGATTAAATCATGCGCGGTTGTTAAACCTAGGCTCGAGAAGATCGAGGGCATGATTTGCGATAAATGCACGGAGCTATCTTCTCACGGGTATTGTTGCCGCCATGAACTCGTATGAATTCGTTCCATCTCCTGAAGTTGCTGCGGCCCTTAAAGCAGGTAAGCCTGTTGTCGCACTTGAATCAACGATTATTAGCCACGGACTTCCACGCCCATCAAACCTTGATGTAGCGCGCGAAGTTGAGCAGATTGTCCGTGATCACGGAGCAACGCCTGCAACGATTGCGATTCTCGATGGAAAGGTCTGCATCGGACTCACCGATGATCAGCTCGTTGCAATCGCAAACCGCGATGACATTGCTAAAGCTTCAAGCCGTGACCTTGCAATCATTGCAGCCACCGGAAAGTCAGCGGCAACAACAGTTGCAGCAACAGCTCACCTTGCAGTCTTGGCTGGTATCCATGTCTTTGCAACTGGCGGCCTCGGTGGAGTTCACCGTGGAGCAAATGAATCATTCGATGAATCAGCCGATCTGACTGCGCTCTCTGATCTTGATATCACTGTTGTCTGTGCGGGCGTGAAATCTATTCTCGATGTCGGAGCAACCCTTGAGCGCCTTGAGACTCTTGCTATTGGTTTGGTTGGTTATAAGACAACTCACTTCCCTGGTTTCTATCTCACCGATTCGGGTTACACACTTGAGCATCAGGTAAATACTGCCGATGAAATTGCCGCAATCATTCATGCGCGTAATTCCTTGAAGACAGATATTCATGCACTGATTGTTGCCAACCCTGTTCTCAAAGAGATGGATCGCGTTCGCCACGATGCCATCTTGAAGAGCGGTCTTGAAGGCGCTGCCAAGAACGGAATAATCGGCAAGGCTGTTACTCCATTCCTTCTCGAGCATTTCCATACCGCCTCTGAAGGTGAATCACTCAAGGTCAATATCGAAATCATTAAGTCGAACTCAGCACTTGCTGCTGATATCGCTGTAGCGGTCGCAAAGTAATTCGATGAGCGCCAAAGTCTTATGTATTGGCGATGTCATGCTCGATGTTGTTACCAAGATCGGCGTACTTCCATCGCAGATTAATTACGGCAGCGATACACCAGCAACGATTTCAACACACGGCGGAGGCGCTGCTGGAAATGTAGCGTCATGGCTAACACGAACTGGTGCTCATTCAACGATTGTTGGCCACGTTGGCAACGATGCAGCTGGCTCTGCCTTAGTAAGCGAATTTGATGCACTTGGCGTACAGCATCACAATCTTGTAGTTGATAACGGGCATTCGGGTGTTGTCGTAGTTCTGGTCGACCCAACAGGTGAGCGCACGATGTTTCCTGACAATGGCGCAAACTCCGGTCTTCACATCGGTGATCTTCCAGAGCTAAAAGGTTATGACGCTGTCTATATCTCTGGGTACTCCCCGCTGGACCCACTTTCACTTCCTGGCATTAAAGAGATGATCACAGAAATTCGTGAAGCAAATATTCCTATCTACTTTGACCCAGCTTCTGTTGGCGGCATGAAGGAAGTTGCTATTGATGAAGTGAAGTCTTGGCTTCCGCTCATGAACGTTCTACTACTTAATGAAGAAGAGGCAATCTACCTTTCAGGAGCGAGTGATATTGAGGTTGCTCTCGATTATCTTCTCGAACAGTGCGAATCCGTTGTCATTAAACGTGGATCGCATGGCGCTATCGGAAAATCACGTGGCGGCAAATCAATCTCTATTCCTGCAAATCCTGCAGTCGTTGCAGATACAACAGGGGCTGGAGATTCATTTGCAGCTGGATTTATTTCACATTTTGCGATTCATAAGGACCTCAACCGAGCTTTAGTGGCTGGTGCCGAGATTGCAGCCCAATGTGTGGCAATCATTGGGGCCAGACCGCGTGTAGGTACCAAGATTTAGCTACTTCGCTTGGCAGAATACGCGCCATGGCAACGAAGAAGACAGCAGCTCCAAAAAAATCAGCGAAGGTCGTCGGACCTAAGCCAGGAGAATTTCCTGGCAAGATCGTTGATATCGATGTCTCTTCTGAAATGTCGGAATCATTTCTCGAGTACGCATATTCAGTAATTTACTCACGCGCCCTACCTGATGCGCGCGATGGACTTAAGCCTGTACACCGCCGCATCCTTCACCAGATGAGCGATATGGGTCTTCGCCCAGAGCGCGGCCATGTAAAGAGCGCACGTGTTGTTGGTGAAGTAATGGGTAAGTTGCACCCACACGGTGACTCAGCAATTTATGACGCCCTCGTGCGTATGGCTCAATCTTTTTCAATGCAGATTCCTCTGATCGATGGCCACGGAAACTTTGGTTCACTAGACGCTGGCCCTGCAGCGATGCGTTACACAGAAGCGCGCCTTGCATCAGCTGCAATGTCGATGGTTGCAGAAGCTGATGAAAATACAGTCGACTTCGGACCTAACTACGACGGCCAGCTTTCTGAGCCTCTTGTTCTTCCTGCAGCTTTTCCTAACCTATTGGTTAACGGCGGTTCAGGTATTGCAGTCGGTATGGCGACCAACATGGCTCCTCATAACCTCGGTGAAGTTATCGCAGCAACAAAGTTTCTGATTGATAACCCTAAGGCGACTCTCAATCAGCTAATGAAGCACGTGCCGGCTCCAGATTTCCCAACTGGTGGAGAAATTGTTGGACTCGAAGGCGTTCGCGAAGCATATGCAACAGGTAAGGGCTCATTTAAAGTCCGCGCAACTGTTGAGATCAGCAAAGTTACTTCACGCAAGATGGGCATCATCATTAAGGAACTGCCGTTCAACATCGGCCCTGAAAAGATTGTTGAACGTATTGCAGACCTTGCTAAGGCAAAGAAAATTCAAGGTATCTCAGATATCGTCGATCTCACCGATGGCCAGACAGGCACCAACGTTGTTATTGAACTCAAGAACGGTTTCGAGCCAGAAGATGTCCTCGAAAAGCTCTTCAAACTCACTCCAATGGAAGATGCCTTTGCAATTAACGCTGTTGCTCTCGTTAAGGGCAAGCCACAGACTCTTGGCCTCAAGGAACTCTTGCAGGTATTTATCGATCACCGCATCGAAGTTGTACGTCGTCGTTCAGAATTTCGTAAGGCAAAGGCTGAAGATCGCCTTTCATTGGTTGATGGATTACTCAAGGCAATTATCGATATCGATAAGGTCATCAAGATTATTCGCGGCAGCGATGATGCAGCAGCTGCAAAAGAGAAGCTCATCAAGGATTTCAAGCTCAACGATGAACAAGCTACCTATATCTTGGATATGCCTCTTCGCCGTCTGACAAAGATGAGCAAGCTCGAACTTGAAACTGAGTCGAAAGAACTCAAGGCAATCATCGCAGCCCTTACAACTTTGCTTAAGAATGAGGATGCAATCCGCAAGCAGGTTTCAGAAGAACTCACTGCTGTCGGCAAATCATTCGCAGTTCCACGCCGCACACGTATCGGTAAGGAGTAGTTACTTCGGCACTAATACTGCCGTTCCCTTTTCATGCGATAGAAATTCCAGGGTATGGCTTGGCAGAAGCTTGGCGAATTCATGAGCCATATCTTTCTCGCCCTCACGGCCTGCATCGTCAATGACAATCACTGCGCCGGGGCTTAACTTCGAAATACATTCAACGATAGCTGGGTGGCGCGCCTTGGGATTCTTAGATCCCGGAGGTCCATCAATAAAGAGAAGATCGATATTGGTTACATCGTTGAGCTGAGATAAGTCATACCACTCGACTCCTGAAGCATGTGGTGTAAGCGGAGCAATACGCACATCGACATTGGTAACACCATGGGCCGCAAGAAGTCTCTTTGTCTTTCCAGCGTATTCGGCAGAGTTATCAATACTTGTGATTGTTGCTTGAGGAGCGCTCTTTGCAAGAACCAAGGTGGACATTCCTGAACCCAAATCGAGTATTCGCCTTGGTTTTGAACTCTTCGCAAGATCAAGAAGTGTCAGCAGAACATCAGGTGATGCTGCCCAGCTGCGAGTAGATGGAATCGGAGCGCTGAGATCGAGCAATCGAAGTAATTGCGAATAGAACTCACCTTGTCGATAGTTCTCCCAAGCTGCTTCGCTCTGTGCCTTGGCGATGCGACGCACATCTCTTTCAGGTGCTACCAACTTGATGAGTTTTTCGTTGATGCGCTTCAGAATTCGAATCTGATAGAAGGAAATCGCAAGAAGTAAGAGTGCGATGAACAGAATCATCAGGCTGAGCATTTGAAGATTCTAGGCTGATTACAAGGTAATAGGAATACTGTGGGAAGATACGCCAAATGATCTCCACATCCGCTCTTGAACTCCGTGCCGGAGCACGCCTCTTAGTATCTGGCGTCAATGTGCGCATCAACCATGGCGATCGCGTCGGCTTCGTTGGCCGTAACGGTGCTGGTAAATCAACTCTTGCAAAAGTATTAGCTGGCGAAAACCTGCCTGCAGGTGGTGGCGTTCAGCGCACAGGAAAAATTGGCTACCTCCCCCAGGATCCACGTACTGGTGAAGACCAAGGAACAGCACTCGACCGCATCTTGTCTGCCCGCGATCTCGATCAAATCGCTGCGCGCATGACACAAGTGGAACAAGAAATGGCTACTACCGAAGGTGCCGAACTCGAAAAAGCTTTAGAACGCTACACACGCGTTGATGCAGAATTCTCGGCAGCCGGTGGATATGCCGCAACTTCTGAGGCTGAAGCCATTGCAACTTCTCTTGGAGTGACAGAAGCTGTCTTCCATAACCAGCTCGACACACTTTCTGGTGGTCAGCGTCGTCGTATCGAACTTGCTCGCATCCTCTTTTCAGGCGCTGAAACACTTCTGCTCGATGAGCCTACAAACCACCTTGATGCTGATTCGATCATGTGGCTTCGCAACTACCTCATCAACTATGCAGGTGGATTGGTCATCATCTCTCACGATGTGAACTTGATTGAAACAGTTGTAAATAAGGTCTTCTACATCGACGGTAACCGCAACGTCATCGATGTCTACAACATGGGTTGGAAGCAGTACCTCTTGCAGCGCGAACAAGATGAACATCGCCGTAAGAAAGAGCGCGCCAACGCTGAAAAGAAAGCTGAAATTCTGCAGAAGCAGGGCGAGAAAATGCGCGCTAAGGCATCTAAGGCAACTGCTGCTCAAGGAATGTTACGTCGCGCAGATAAATTACGCGCCGGCCTTGAAGATGTTCGCGTTAAAGATAAGGTCGCAAAGCTTCGTTTTCCAACTCCTGCTCCTTGTGGCAAGACTCCCCTATCCGGTGAAGAACTTTCAAAGAACTACGGATCTCTTGAAATTTTTACCGACGTTTCTTGCGTTATCGATAAGGGTTCACGCGTTGTTATCTTGGGACTTAACGGTGCCGGTAAGACAACGCTTCTTAAGATCCTTGCCAACCAACTCGAATCCGATACCGGAAAAGTTGAACATGGCCACGGTTTGAAACTCGGCTACTACGCCCAGGAACATGAAATGCTCGACTTCGAGCGCACCATTCTTGAAAATATGTTGTCTTCAAAGGATGACTTACGTGAACCAGAAGCCCGTAACGTTCTGGGTTCATTCCTCTTCGTTGGCGATGATGTTCATAAGCCGGTCAAGGTCTTATCTGGTGGAGAAAGAACTCGTTTAGCGCTTGCAACCTTGGTTGTATCGGCTGCAAACGTTCTGCTTCTCGATGAGCCTACAAACAACTTAGACCCAGCATCTCGTGAAGAAATTCTTGGAGCCCTTGGTGAATATCAAGGCGCAGTCATCATGGTTTCTCACGATGAAGGAGCTGTGCAGGCACTTAAGCCAGAGCGCGTTATCTTGCTGCCAGATGGCGATGAAGATATTTGGAAAGACGAGTACTTCGACTTAGTTTCGATTGACTAAAAACTAAAGCTTAAGCGTCGATCTGTTCGCGATCGATTTCAGCTGTTGCAATAAATTCCTTACGTGGTGCAACCTCTGAACCCATCAAGAGCTCGAACATCTTCTCAGCAGCTTCACCGTCTGGGACAGTAATGCGGC